>CAYQBP010000069.1:0-6708 GCA_964415745.1 uncultured Eubacteriales bacterium | reverse complement strand
GATACGAGAATATGAAGTTTTTCGGGCAGGTGTTCCGAAGCCACATCGGCATGACACCGCGCGAATACCGCACACTCAGACGGTATCCGCAGGGTACTGTGAGGGGATGAGGAGAACGTCGCTCGCGGTGGCGATGTTGGCAACAGCGATATTCGCAACGACAACCGCACTTGGCACCAAAGCATCGACCGCCGTACCAAGTTACGGAGCAAAAACGATTTTCATAAGGCGATGCTTCCAAGAACCCTCGGCCGGTTGCTTTGCTTCCACAGGCAAGACAACGCGGTGATTTAGAGCGCGATGTGACGTTTTGCAAACCGATTCATCGAGCACTATATGTGCTCGACGATTAACGCTTTTTATCCTTCACAGTGTTTTGACCTGCCTATTCTCTAAGCAAGCCGAACCATTGTAGCCTGATCTGTGAAAAGCACAAGAGCGAGCACATATAGTGCACGTGGTTGTCTGTTACTATAATTGCATAATATTTCTCTCACACAAACTGCGGCAACGAAAATCGTTGCCGCAGTTTTAATCAATAATTATTTAGCTTGCTTTTTTCTCAACACGGTTGCAATAACAGCAAGTGATAATAGCATAAATAAAATCATCCAAATTACAATATTACTTTCATCTCCGGTTTCAGGTGACGTTTCATCAGTATTGTTTTTCGACGAAGTATTGTTTTGATTATCTCTATTATCAGTTTCAACTGTTTGTGTGAGTTTTGTTATCGTATACCTTTTCCACGACGATCCACTCCTTCTCTACGTATTCTACCACCGCGTGCGGCGCTTTATCGCAGTGAGAGGATCGTCCCCGCATCATGAAGGGTTCGTTTCCCCTTCGCGGCAACGAGCATGGCAAACAGATTTCGCCCTTGAGCACATATCGTGCTCGAATTGGATGCAAAAAAGTCACTTTTGTCAGTTAGACAAAAGTGACTTTTCGTTGGTGCGAGGAAAGGGACTTGAACCCTCACGTCAAAGACACACGCACCTCAAACGTGCCTGTCTGCCTGTTCCAGCATCCTCGCATATACAGCAGTGAGTATTATACCACCGTTTTTCCCGGTTTGTCAACAGTTTTTCCGCAAAAGGCAGGCAGGAAATTTTACCACGTGCGATTTAACAAGCGGCAGGTGCCGTTTTGCGGTATTCACGCCTAAATCAATCCCCCAACCTTACAAAAAACGCCCCCGAAGTCGTTTCGGGGGCGTTGCTGTCACAAGGTCGGTGTGTCGGAATTACAGCTTCATTTTCTCCATGAGCATTTTGGCGCAATCCAGCTGGTTCGGAATGCTTCCGTTTTCGTCGCGCACGCGCCAAATGTCCGGCGTGATCTCGTCGGCAACATACATCTTGCCGCTTTCGTCGTAGCCGATCTCGATCTTGAAATCGATCAGCGTCAGGTTCAAAGAGGCCAATTCCTTCTTCAGCACCTCGCCCACACGCAACACGATGTCCTGCGCCTCGGCATACTGTCCCTCCTTCAGAAGACCCTTCATCAGGCAGATGCGCTCGCTGATCAGCGGATCGCCCTGGATGTCATCCTTCAGGGTGACCTCCGCATACGGAGGATCGAACACGATGCCCTCCTCCAGCGTGAAGCGGCGGCACATGCTACCGGCGGTGAAGTAACGCAAAACAAACTCCAGCTTCGGCACGGTCAGGTTGCGAACCTGCATCAGGCCCTTATCGATATCCGCCGCGATATAATGCGTGGGAATGCCGTTTTTCTCCATCAATTCAAAGAAGTACTTGGAAATGGTCAAGCCGATTTTGCCCTTGCCGGCCACGCTACCGCCGACCGTGTTAGAGCCGGGATCAAACACACCGTTTTCGCCGGTCATGCTGTCCTTAAACAACAGGCTGACAATGTTGGTTTGTTCATCCAACAAAACGTCCTTGGTTTTCCCCGAATACAGAGTTTTCATTTACAAGACCCCTTTATTAAAATTTTGATTTGCCGACTTCCCCGTTCTGCTCCGAAACGGATACAATTACCACGACCTTATCAAGATAAAAGCTATTATACTCCTTCCTCACGCGAAAATCAATAGCCTTGTTTGCATCTCACGCTCTTTTTTTATCACACCCTTCGCAGTCGGTCACGTGGCAAACTGGCTGTTGTACAGCTCATAATAGAAGCCCTTTCGGCTCAACAGCGTGGCGTGATCGCCGTGCTCGATGATATTTCCGTCTTTCATTACCAGAATCACATCGGAATGCTTGATGGTGGACAGGCGATGTGCCACCACAAAGCTCGTGCGCCCCTTCATCAGCCGTTGGAACGCGTGCTGAATATGCATTTCCGTCTTCACGTCGATGGAGGACGTCGCTTCGTCCAATATCAGCATGGGCGGCGGGCACAGCATGATCCTGGTGATACACAACAGCTGCTTTTGCCCCTCCGACAGGCTGCCGCCGTCCTCGCCCAAAACGGTATCGTACCCGTTCGGCAGTCGCTTAATGAAGCTGTGTGCATGCGTCGATTTGGCCGCGGCCAGAATTTCCTCGTCGGTGGCGTCGGGGTTCCCCATGATAATATTATCACGAACCGTGCCCGACTTGAGCCACGTTTCCTGCAGCACCATGCCGTAATTTTTCCGCAGACTGTGCCGCGTCACCGTGCGGATGTCGGTATCGTCCACCAGCACACTGCCGTCGGTCACATCATAAAACCGCATCAACAAATTGATAAGAGTGGTTTTACCGCAACCGGTCGGCCCGACAATGGCGATTTGCCGACCGCTTTGAAACCGCAGGGTAATGTCGTCAATCAGCGGCTTTTCGGGCACGTAGGAAAATTTAACATGCTCCAGCGACACGTTGCCCTCGACCGTCGGCATCTCCGGCAATCCGGCATCGGACGGTTCCTCCGGCTGTTCGATGATCTCAAACACGCGGTTGGCCGAAGCAATAGCCGACGAAAGCTCCGTCAGCACGCCCGATATTTCATTAAACGGCTTGGCATACTGCCCGGCGTAGCTTAACAGCGCCGACAGTGCACCGACCGTCAGGGCGCCGGTGCTGTCCGAAGCAATGGTCAAGGCTCCCATCAGGCACACCAGCGCGTAAATCACCGCGTTGATAATGCGTGTGGACGGGTTGACCATCGAAGAAAAGAACGTGGCCTTGAGTGAACAGCTCCGCAGGCGCTCGTTGATCTCATCAAATTTGGCGGTGGCAATGTCCTCGTGGCAGAACGCCTGGATCACCTTTTGGTTTCCGACCGTTTCCTCAATGAAGGAGGTTTGCTCACCTCTGGTTTCGGATTGCAGGCGGAACATGCTGTACGTGCGACCGGCGATGAATTTGGCAACCAGCAGTGAAGCCGGCGTCAGCACGATCACCATCAGCGAAATCTGCCAGTTGATGCGAAACATCAGCACGACCGTACCGATCACCGTGATGATCCCGGTGAACAACTGGGAAAAGCCCATGAGCAGACCGTCTGCCAGCGTATCGGTATCGGTGATGATCCGGCTGACCATGTCGCCGTACGGATGCGTATCAATGTACGACAGCGGCAGCCTTTGCAGCTTGGCAAACGCTTTACCGCGCAGATCGTGAATCAGACGGTAGCTCAGACGGTTGTTGCAAATGCTCATCAGCCATTGCGCCACCGCGGTAACGGCGATGGCGATTGCCATTTTGACGAGAATGCTCCGAATACCGGCAAAATCCACCTGACCCTCGCCTACGATGCAGTTGACGGCCTCGCCGAACAGCACCGGGAGGTACAGTGTCAGCGCAACCGTAACCACGGCCAGACCCAGCGAAGCCGCAAAGAGGAACAGCTGGCCTCCCAGCATGGTCATCAGCTTTTTTAAGGTACCTGTTTTTTTCATGTTACAGCTCCTCCTTGTCCAGCTGTGAGGAGCAAATTTCGGCATACACCGGACAGGAATCGAGCAGCTCCCGATGTGTTCCGATTCCGACGGCGTTGCCGTCCTCCAGCACAATGATTCGATCGCACCCCATCACCGACGAAACGCGCTGTGAAACCGTAAACACCGTCGGCCTGTGCGGCAGGGATTCGATTGCCTTTCTCAAGGCGGCTTCGGTAGCAAAGTCCAAGGCCGAGGCACTGTCGTCAAAAATGAGGATTTCCGGGTTGCCCACCAGCGCGCGCGCAATACACAGCCGCTGACGCTGGCCGCCCGAAAGGTTGCGTCCGTTCTGCTCCACCGGGCCGTCCAGACCGCCCTTGGAGGCGACCACATCCGTGGCCTGCGCGGCACGAACCGCCTGCATCAGCTCCTCATCGTCGGCCGATTTTCCGCCGAGCAGCAGATTTTCACGAATACTTCCTTTGAACAGCACCGATTTTTGCGGAACGATACCGATCCGGCGACGCAGCTCCCTGTCGGAATACTCCTTAACGTCCCGTCCGTTCACGGCAACCGTGCCGGACGTGGCACCGTAAAAATGCGGTATGAGGCTGACCAGCGTGGATTTTCCGGAGCCGGTCGCACCGATGATGCCGATTCTCTCACCACGCCGAGCCGCCATGCTGATGTGGCTCAGAGACTCCGCGGCGGCACCGGCGTACCGGAAGGAGACGTCCTGAAGCTCCACCGTCGCCTGAGGATCAAAGGCCGGCGCACCTCCGGTGGCCGGTTCGTCATACCGCTCCGACGAAAGAACGGCGTCGATCCGGGAGGCGGAGGCCAAGGCCTTGTTCAGCGTCATAATCATATTCGCCAGCTTAATCAGCTCCACCAGGATTTGCGACATATAGTTGTACAGCGCAACAATCGCGCCGGCAGTCAGGTGACCGGAATACACGCGATGACCGCCGACCCAAACGATGGCGATCACGGCGGCGTTGACGATGATATAGGTCAACGGATTCATCAGTGCCGAAATTTTTCCGGCAAAAAGCTGAAGTGAGGTCAGGCCGGTATTGGTTCGATCAAATTCGGCGACCTCGTCCTGTTCCTTTCGGAAAGCGCGAATCACGCGAACGCCCTTGAGCGATTCGCGTGTCGTCAGCGACAGCTTGTCCAAATGCCGCTGTGCACGCTTATACAGCGGCACGGTGGTTTTCATAACAGCCACCACGATCACCGTCAGCACGGGAATGGCCGCCACAAATATCAGCGCTGACCGGGCATCGACGGTGAACGCCATAATCATGGCGCCGAACACGATGAACGGCGAACGGAGCAGCAGGCGCAGCGTCAAATTGACACCGGTCTGCACCTGGTTCACGTCGCTCGTCATGCGTGTCATGAGCGTGGAGGCTCCGAGCCTGTCCAAATCGGTGTAGCCGGAGGCGCTTACCTTGCGATACAAGGCCGATCGCAGATTGGCCGCGAACCCCACCGACGCCTTGGCGGCAAAGTATTGCGCCACCACGGCGGCGATAAAGCCGATCACGCCCAAGGCGATCATCAGCAGGCCGTTGGTATAGATGAGCTGTTTGTTGCCCTGCCCGATCCCGTTGTCGATGATGCTTGCCACGACCAGCGGAACAAACAGCTCGAACAGTGCCTCCGTCAGCTTGAAAAGAGGGCCCAACACAGCCTCCTTGCGATATTGCTTCATGTACGATAATAAATGCTTCATAGTACGCCGCCCAAACCAGAATTTACGGGATACGGAGCTGTCTCGCCGCCGTATCCGGTTACACGCAAGGTGCTTGCGGAAAAGACGTTGCCACGAGCCGATGTACTAAGGTCTCGGCTCCGAGCCGGCGTCTGTCGCCGCAAGCACCTGACGGTACGTATACACTATATCATTTATTCCCGATATTTTCAAGCAATATAATTTCGCGAAACTCCTTCGGATACGCTAATTTATACCACATCATCGTTGCCGCCGTCCGAAGCGCGGCAACGCCGTGTGCCTTGGGGAACAAATAACCGATTTTGCCGATAGACTCCACAAACCATTCCTCCGCCCCGATCGCCTCCAAATTGCGGCGGATATTTTCGGGCATGCCGCTTTTGGCATAGACTCCGCGGCGTGTATCCTCCATCACCCTGCGGGCAAGTCCCGTATCGGCCAGCCCTCGCGCTGCCGTCTTTTCCCGAATATAGCGAAACACGTCCTCGCGGTACGCCACCGGTCTGCCGACGGGATAGCACCGCTCCGCCGACTCGGCACCGCTGCCGTCCCACGTGCCCATCCCGTGAGACCAGCCCAATATTTGTATCAGCTCACGGAAGGAGTCGGGGCGTACCGCCCGGAGCATATTTTTCACAAAATCTGTTTCAAATTCGGAAATTCCGTCGGTATGGCACTCTTGAAATTCGTTCAACACCCTTCGGTCGTAAAACGGAACCGCCGCCGAACGAACGGCGGTTGCCTGCTCCAGCGCCCGACAACGTGCCAGCTCCTCGTCGGCGCACAGCGTCATCGAGCACCGGCTCGTCGCAGAGTCGATCGTGACGTGGATCACCTGATCGGGGACCTTGTCCTCCCACACCACACGGCAATCCTTGAAATACTCGGCAATGACCGCTTTGGCAGGAAAAAGAAACCGGGGTGACACCGCGATCGTAAAGCTCGTGCTTGGCGGTATGCTAATGGTTTCATACGGAATATCGTGTCCGTCGGCGCACATGGCATGACCGCACGCACAGCTTCGGGCAGGCAAATCCCATCCGTCATCGGCGTCGTCGGAAAACACGACCGCGTGGCACGAGGGACAATAGTAATGCGGCTTCAGCGGATTGATGTCCGTCGCGCCCAGGAG
>CAYQBP010000068.1:3998-6925 GCA_964415745.1 uncultured Eubacteriales bacterium | reverse complement strand
TTCGGTTGCCTTTCGCGTGGTTTTGGCGGCGTTGCTGGGCGGCTTAATCGGCAGTGAACGCGGTCGTCACGGACGTGCCGCCGGTATGCGTACACATATTTTGGTGTGCCTTGGCGCGGCGCTGACGGCGTTGACCTCTCTGTATGTGGCGGGGGCATTACAGCAAAGCGGCGATGTTTTCCGTATTCCGGCACAGGTGATCTCCGGCATCGGCTTTTTGGGCGCCGGCACCATTTTGGTACGCAACCGTTCCATTGTTACCGGCTTGACCACGGCGGCCGGTATGTGGGCTACCGCCTCCATCGGCGTGGCAGTCGGCTTTGGCTTTTATGCCGGTGCGGTAGTGGCGTCATTGCTTTGTCTGCTGTTGATCCCCTTGCTGGGTAAGGTGGAATACAAGCGAAAGCTCCTCAGCAGTCTGTACGTGGAGGTGGAAAGCATCGAGCGTACCGGCGTGCTGGTCGAGGAGATTCGCGGACTGCTCGGCCCCACGCTGACGGTGCAGATCGTCGGGCCGAAAAGCACCTGCAACGGTCATGTCGGATTACAGCTGTTGGTGCGTTCCACCGTTCTGACAGCCGATTCGGTGCGGAAAATCACGGAAATGGATGGGGTTGCCTTTATGGTGGAGGAGGATACCTGAGCGGTGTCCTTGACTCGGATGAACGGAGGAAGTGACTATGGAATTTCGTTGGATCAGCTCGCTGGAAAAGGTGTTTTCCGACGAGCCGCTGTCGGCACCGTCGATAACCGAAGCCACCGCCCTGCGCGGCGAGCATTTTCAGGTGCAGTGTGCAACCTATTTTGAGGGGAACGATAAGCTGTACGGCGATGTATCGCTGAATACCGATTTACCCGGACAGGTTCGCCTGTACCGCGTGGGGAACGTTCCCGCCATGCTGCCGACCTATCCGTGGGCCGACGACAATTTTCTTCGCAAATCCCCCGGCGTATTTCCCGACCCGTTGTTTGAACAGTCGGAAAACATTTCGCTGTCCCGAAAGCAGTGGCGAGCTCTATGGGTCGAGGCGGTTATACCGCCGGATTGCCCTGCGGGGCGGTATACGATCACGCTGACCTTCACCTCCAAGGTGCCATGGCTGGATATTCGGGAGAGTACCTCCTTCACGCTGGAGGTGCTTCCGGTGACCCTGCCGAAGCAGACATTGCTGTGCACCGAATGGTTCCATTGCGATTGTCTGGCGGTACAGTACCACGTTCCCGTGTTCAGCGAGCGTCATTGGCAGATCATGGAGGAGTACGTGCGCCACGCGGCGGAATACGGTGTCACCATGCTATTGGTGCCGATTTTTACGCCGCCGCTGGATACGGCGATCGGCGGGGAGCGTCCCACGGTACAGCTCGTCGATGTGCGTGTGGATCACGGGGTATACCGTTTTTCCTTCGGGAAGCTGAAGCGGTATTTGCAAATGGCAGAGCGCTGTGGGATCGAATATTTTGAAATGGCGCATTTGTTCACCCAGTGGGGCGCCAAGCACGCGCCGAAGATCATGGCCACCGTGGATGGAGAATACCGGCGTATTTTCGGCTGGGAAACGGACGCCGTTTCGGAGGAATACCGTGCATTCTTGACCGTGTTTCTCAAACGATTGTGTGCCTTTTTGAAGAAAAACGGCTACATCGACCGGTGCCGTTTTCACATCTCGGACGAACCGAATGTCGAGGTGGAGGAAAATTACCGTCTGGCGCGTGAAGGCGTCGTCGAGGTGCTGAAGGGCTTACCAATCATGGACGCGCTGTCGAACTATTCCTTCTACGAAAAGGGCCTGGTGGCCAATCCGGTCTCGTCGTTGGATCATATCGAGCCCTTCATCGAGCACGGTGTTCCCGATTTGTGGACGTATTATTGTTGTGGTCAGGTGGTGGACGTCAGCAACCGGCTGATCGCCATGCCGTCGGCGCGCAACCGTATACTCGGTATTCAGCTGTACAAATATCAGCTGAAGGGCTTTTTGCACTGGGGCTTTAATTTTTGGTTCAGCCAATTTTCTCTGCATCCGGTCGACCCATATTTGGTGACCGATGCCGACGACGCGTTCCCGTCCGGCGATCCCTTTGTGGTGTATCCCGGCTCCGACGGACACCCGGTGCCGTCCCTGCGTGAGCTGGTGTTTTACGACGGATTGCAGGATATGCGCGCCCTCCAGCTTCTGGAGTCACTTACCTCGCGTGAGGCGGTACTGCAATTCATCGAAGATCGGTGTGGGGGACAACCGCTCACTTTGCGGCAGTACCCTCGCGAGGCGGCGTGGCTGCTTTCGTTCCGCGAGGCGTTAAACCGCAAGCTGGCCTCTTTGCTGTCGTAATGATCGCTCCTGAAAACGAAAAATGTAGTTGTTAAATCGCAACGCCCCCTGCTGTGGTATGTGTTCCACGGCAGGGGGCGCTTTTGCTTGAAGCTGGGTTTACCGCCGGAGACGGTGAACCAAAAAGGCGATGTGAGCGGCGGCTTCGTCGTCCAGTCCGGAGATGTCCAGCTGCTTTTCGGATGAAATTCCCAGCAAATAGTCGGTCGTCACCGAAAAATATTGAGCCAGCTTGACCAGCATTTCCACCGACGGCTGGATATTGTCGTTTTCCCAGTTGGAGATGCTTTGCTTGGTCACTCCCAGAGCCGTAGCCAGCTCCACCTGAGAAGCTCCTTTAGCCAGCCGGAGCCTGCGTATGTTTTCGTTAAGCATGGGGTACACCTCACAAACAAATATTACAATACAATTGTAATATTTTTACTTGACAGTATATAAATACTATGGTATTGTAATATTGTACTATCGGGTGAGGCGCGTTATGAAAAGGGTGTTACGAGGGATATTGCCGGTGGCGGCGCTCATAGCTTTGTTTGCTAACGGCTGCTTGTGGCAGGCGGTCAGCGGATTGCCTTGTCCGGGCTGTGGCGTTACCAGAGC
>CAYQBP010000068.1:2518-3898 GCA_964415745.1 uncultured Eubacteriales bacterium | reverse complement strand
CCTGCGGAAAAAATGGTGTACCTGAAGCAAAAGCTGGCCGAGGCGACCGAAGAAAAATTCACGCTGTTGTCTACCGTGGAATTCAAGGACCCCACGACGATTTTGCTGGTTTCGCTGTTTTTGGGCGGCTTGGGAATTGATCGGTTCATGCTGGGCGAAACCGGCATCGGCATTTTGAAGCTGTTGACCGGCGGCGTGTGCGGTATTCTGACAATTATCGACTGGTTCTCGGTGCAAAAGAAGGCCAAAGAGCACAATTTCAATCAACTGATGATGATTTTATAAAAAATAAAGCGGACAGTGCTTGTCCGCTTTATTTTTTTCGCTCCGTCTTGCAACACGGTCGGTTTTGTGGTACAATGCAGGAGGAGTTGATACCATGTATTCTTTTTTCGCCATGCTGTCACGCATGAAAAATATTGACCGCTGGGCGTTGATGCGAAACACGAAAACCGAAAATATTTGCGAGCATTCGCACGACGTGGCGGTGCTGGTGCACGTGTTGGCGTTGCTTCATAACAAACGCTTCGGCGGACAGGTCAACGTGGAGCGGTGCGTGCTGTTGGCGCTGTATCACGATGCAACGGAAATTCTTACCGGGGATATGCCCACACCGGTAAAATACGATAATCCGACGCTCCGCGAGGAGTACGGTCGGTTGGAGCAGGTGGCGGCGAACACGTTGCTGTCCAAGCTACCGCCGGATTTAGAGCCGGACTATCGCGCTTTGCTGTTGCCGGAGACCTCCGAGGAGGAGCGTCGGCTGGTAAAGGCCGCCGACAAGCTGTCGGCGCTGATTAAATGCATGGAGGAGCTCAAGCAGGGGAACCGGGAATTCGGCAAAGCCAAGGAAGCTACCGAAGCCGCTATTCGTGCCATGCGGCTTCCTGCCGCCGATTGCTTTTTGGAGGAGTTCCTCCCGGCGTATGAATTGACACTGGATGAATTGTAAAAACAAAGGGTCGAAGCGGTGGCTTCGACCCTTTTTCAGTTCAGTCCCTGCTCGCCGTTTTTGGAAAAAAGTGCGGTCACGGCTTCGCGGAGCGGCCGGTGCTCCGGTCGTTCCAGCGCCGGATCGCTTTCGTGTATAGCGCGAGCGGCCTCCTGCGCCTCGTGCAGTGCCGTCATATCGTGAAGCAGGTCGGCGATCTTCAGCTCCGGCAAGCCGTGCTGTCTGTCACCGAAGAAGTCGCCCGGCCCACGCAGCTGCAGATCGGCGTCGGCGATTTTGAAGCCGTCGGTGGTTTCACACATAACCTTGAGACGGCGCACCGCTTCGGCGTTTTGTGCATCGGAAATCAGAATACAGGTGGAAGCGTATCGACCGCGTCCCACCCGTCCGCGGAGCTGGTGGAGCTGTGCCAGCCCGAACCGTTCGGC
>CAYQBP010000068.1:0-2418 GCA_964415745.1 uncultured Eubacteriales bacterium | reverse complement strand
TTGGCGGTATTGATGGCGTAGGTGGCGATGGGGGTGCGCCCCGGCGGCAGCTCGTTCAGCACGGACACCTCCAAATCGCCGTACAGCATCAGCGCCAAGGTACGCGGGATCGGCGTGGCGGACATGACCAACAGGTGGGGATGCTGTCCTTTGGCGGCGAGCGAGGCGCGTTGACGCACCCCAAACCGATGCTGCTCGTCGGTGATTACCAGTCCCAGGGAGGAAAACTGCAGGTCGTCCGACAGCACCGCGTGCGTACCGACCAGGAATTGACAGGCACCGGTGCGTACCTGCTCCAGCACCTCGCGCTTTTGAGCTTTGGTCAGAGAGCCTGTCAGCAGTCCCACGTGAATTTCGGGGCTTCCGGAAAACAGCTTTTGCAGGGACGCCTGGTGCTGACGCGCCAAAATTTCGGTCGGTGCCATCATAACACATTGCCAGCCGTTGCGAATCGCGGTATAGGCGACGCACGCCGCCACGGCGGTTTTGCCGCTGCCGACATCTCCCTGCAGCAGGCGGTTCATCGGAGCCGTGCGGCTCATATCCCGCACACAATCCGCTACGGCACGTCGCTGTGCCCCCGTCAAGGTAAACGGAAGTGCGGCCAATATTTCGGACGTATAATCGCGGCGAATTTGCACGGCGGTTTCCGCCAAATTGCGTCCCCTGATGCCGAGCAGGCCGAGCTGAAGCAACAGCAATTCTTCAAAAACCAGCCGCCGACGCGCGCTCTCCAGTGCTTCGCGGTCGGTTGGAAAATGAATGTTTTGAACCGCATAGCGATAGGTGCAAAGTCGGTATTCCTGACGTATCCGATCGGGCAGGCTGTCACGATCCAATGACGCATCGGCTTCCGATAGAGCGGCTGCTATGATTTTTTCCAAATAGCGGGAGCTGAGACCGGCGGTCAGCGGATAAATCGGGCGGATACGTTCGCCGGCTTCTGCCGATTCGATCAGGGGCGAGGCCATTTCGGGGTGGCGGTCGCCGGTCACGGTGCCAAACAGTAAATAGGAATGTCCTGCCTGAACGGATTGTGCCGCATAGCGATTGTTGAAAATCGTTACGCGCAGCACGGCGGTGGCATCGGCAACGGAAAAGGTGAACAGCGACAGCCCCTTGCGAACGCGTCGCTCCACAGGAGCGGTCAGCGCGGTGCCGCGCACACAGCAGGTCTCGCCACGTGGCGCTTCGGCAATGGGGACGATGGCCGACCAGTCCTCGTATTGCCGCGGATAGTGGGCGAGAAGCTCACCGACGGTTTGAATTCCCAGCTTGGCAAGCAGTGCGGCATATTTTTCGCCTACGCCCTTTAAGCGCTGTACGGAAGCATCCGGTGTCAGCATAGGTCGGCTCCTTTCCGTTGTTTCTAAAACAGCCGATAACGCCCGTGCGTTATCGGCTGTGGTATGCGTGTTGCCGTTATTCGATCGAGATGAAGTAGTAATAGACCGGCTGACCGCCGTCGATGACCGTTACCTCAATGTCGTTGCCGTAGCGCGCTTCGATAGCGGCCTTCAGGGCGTTGGCCTTTTTGGCACTGACGCCTTCACCGTGCAAAATGGTGATGAAGGCGGTCTCCTTTCCGCTCAAGCGACGGGAGCTAACCATGTTTTTGGTAAGCTTCATGGCGGCGTGCTGTAATTCCTTGTCGGTGAACGACAGCTTGCCGTTGTCCAGAGCCAAAATATCGCCCTCGTGGATATTGCGACCTTCAAAGTCGCTGTCGCGAGCCGCAAAGGTGACAGAGCCGGTAGAAACATTGTCAGCGGCCTTCATCATGGCGGTGAGATTGTCCTGAACAGTGGCGTCGGGATCAAAGCTGAGCATGGCCGCGATTCCCTGCGGAATGGTGCGCGTGGGTAACACGTGAACCTCGCGATCCGCCAGCGGAATAGCTTGCTCGGCGGCCAAAATGATGTTCTTGTTATTGGGAAGCACATACACGACCTTGGCAGGCGTGGCTTCAATGGCGTTCAAAATATCGTCCGTGGAGGGGTTCATCGTTTGACCACCGGACACCACGTGCTGACAGCCCAAATCGGAAAACAGCGTGGTCAGACCTTCACCGGCGGCAACGGAAACGAAGCCGAAGGCTTCTTCCGGCTCCGCACGCTCCAAAGCCGGAGCGGCATCCGCCTCCGGTGCATCGACCCAACCGGCGTTTTGGTGCTGGATTCGCATATTTTCCACTTTCACCGTTTCAAACTGACCGTACTCCACGCCCTTGGATAATGCCTTGCCGGGGTCATTGGTGTGAACGTGCACCTTGATAATTTCCTCGTCGTCCACCACAACCACACAGTCACCGATGGATTCCAGATAAGCACGCAGCTTCAGCGGCTCCTTGGTGCAGCTTTTGTCGCGAGCAACGATAAATTCCGTGCAGTAAGTAAAGGTGATGTCGGCTTCAAAGGA
>CAYQBP010000067.1:5619-7083 GCA_964415745.1 uncultured Eubacteriales bacterium | reverse complement strand
TACAGCAAGCGGCGTATTGAACGAAAGAACGGGTACTCGGTTTTCACCGAATACCCGTTCTCTTGGTGTGTTGTGCTTTTTATTCATTCCTGAAATCGTATACATCCTGCAAAACGTGTAATGTTCTGCCGTTGATCACGACGGTTTCGTCATCCAGCCAATGGACATCGGCTTCGTCCTCGTGATAACCCCAATAAATATTCTTTTTTTCCTCATTCAGATTATCAACGAGCTCTCCGCGTATGGTAAAATCGGTCGTTGCTCCGCCGTCACACAGGTAAATGTTAATGGTATAATCGGAATCGGGAGAATCGTACGTTGCCACAAGCTCTCCGGTTGGAAGGTTTTCCATCGTCCTACAGGAGGTCAACACTATCGTCAGAACAACAAAAATCAAGCTTAGCAACTTGACGCGCTTTGAATTCATGAGTATGGCACACTCCTTTGTATTCCCACGATACACCAGGTCTCCCCGGCAGTATCCGCCACGATTTTCGCCCGTTTGGTAATCGGAAATTACACGGTTTGGTTGATGACCGCTTCGGCGTAGCGGACGCTTTCCATAGCGTCCTTGGCGTACTTGTCGGCACCGATTTTGTCGGCGTATTCCTGCGTAAGCACGGCGCCGCCGACCACGATTTTGCACCACGGCGCCTGCCGCCGAAGCTGTTTGATGGTTTCCTCCATCGCCGGTACGGTGGTGGTCATTAACGCGCTCAGCCCGACCAGGGGGGCGTGCAGTGCCACGACCCGGTCGACGATGACCTCCGGCGGAACGTCCTTGCCGAGGTCGATCACATCGAAGCCGTAGTTTTCCAGCAACAGCTTGACAATGTTTTTGCCGATGTCATGAATGTCGCCCTGCACGGTCGCAATCACAAAATGTCCCTTGCCCACAGATTTTTCGCCGGTTGCCATAAACGCTTTGATGACCTCAAAGGCGCTTTTCGCGGCTTCGGCACTCATCAGCAGTTGGGGGAGGTAAACCGTTTTTTCTTCAAAGCCGCGCCCGACCGTGTTCAGTGCCGGGATTACCTCGTCGTTGACAATTTGAAGCGGCGGCACCGTTTCCAGCAACAGCCGGGTCAGCTCCGCGGCTTTTTCCTTGCGCCCGGTTGAGATGGCGTGCTGTAATTCCGAGGAACAGGCCTCCGGCGTTTTTGCGGCGGTTGCACCGGACGGTGCGACCGTGGGCATCAGAGAATCGGCATGACGGATATACTCCGCACAGTTGGCGTCCCAGCCCTTCAACGCGTTGTAGGTGTAATAGGTCTTCATCATTTCCGCAGAGTGGGGATTCATGATGGCGGCGGATAATCCGTTTTCCAGCGCCATGGCAAAGAAGGTGCCGTTGATCGCGTCGCGGTTCGGCAGGCCGAAGGAAATGTTGGACACGCCGAGCGAGGTGTGACAGCCGAGCTGTTGCCGAATTGTGCGTAAAGCGCGCAGAGTGGCCGTCGCCGC
>CAYQBP010000067.1:0-5519 GCA_964415745.1 uncultured Eubacteriales bacterium | reverse complement strand
CTTTTCCTGCTGGCGGACGCCTTCGGACAAAAGGTAATCCGTGTCGCCGTCCAGAAGCGCCTGCTTGAAGCGCTTTTTGCCGGTGGGATTGATGCGTTCGCCGATCAGAACCGGTGTGTGACCGAATTCCACGGTGTGAGTATATGAGGAAACGGCGGTGATGGCCTTGGGAACGATCGGAACCGGGGAGAGAGAGGCGGCTTTGGTATACAAAGCCCGGATATACTGCGGTGTCGTGCCGCAACAGCCACCGGCCACGCGGATTCCCTGACGAAGCAGGCTTGCCACTTCATCGGAAAAATCGTCGGCGTTGACGTCGAAAACGGTAGAACCGTTGACCGAACGCGGCAATCCGGCGTTCGGCTTGAGCAATACCGGAATGGAAGCCTTTTGTAAAAGCTCCTCCGCGACGGGGCGAAGCTGGCGGGGACCGAGCGAACAGTTGGCACCGATGGCGTCGGCGCCCATGCCCTCTGCCAGCGCGACCATGGCCGCCGGGGTGGCGCCGGTCATCAGCTTGCCGTCCTCGCCGTATGCGTTCGATACCAAAACCGGCAGCTCGCTGTTTTCCTTGGCGGCGAGAAGTGCCGCTTTGGTTTCGTAGCTGTCGTTCATGGTCTCGATGAGAATCAGGTCAACGCCGTATTTCACGCCGAGGCGGACGGTGGCGGCAAAGAGCTGAACAGCGTCCTCAAAATCCAAATCACCGAGCGGCTTCAGCAATTTTCCGGACGGCCCGATGTCCAGGGCGATATATTTTTCGCCGCGCGACGAAGAAGCGGCACGTGCGTTTTTGGCGTTTTCCACGGCGGCACGCACGATGGCGTCCAGCTCTGTTTCGGAAAATTTCAGCAGATTGGCTCCGAATGTATTGGTGCAGACCACGTTACTGCCGGCATCGTAATATTGCCGATGAATTGTGGTGATGACATCGGGGTGTGATATGCTCCACGTTTCGGGCTGTTCACCGGGCTGAAGCCCCTGCTGCTGCAGTAAGGTTCCCATGCCGCCGTCCAAATAGACGATATGCTGCTTCAAATATTCTCGAAATTTCATAACGCACCTCGAAATGCACAGTTTGTCAGTGAACAGGCTTCACAGGAGTGGCGGTGAGGAGGTCGGCTTCCGCCGAGTCCGACCATGGCGGTGACCGATTTGGACGGTGACATCAGTAGACTGTCGTTCAGAGTCAGACCGATTTTTCGTTCACAATCCAGCACGCGAAACAGCTCTGTCTGACTTTCCAGCGGCAGATCACCGTAGCCGGGACTGAACCGCGAGGTTACGCCGCCATAAGTGTGAGCCAGCTCGTCGCAAAATACGTCACACAACGCTTCGATCCGCTCGGCGCCAATCGCCTGAAGCAGGAGCGCTTTGGTGGGGGAGAGCTTCCCGTGTTTGGCAATCAGGCGGTCGATGCCGACGCCGACGGTGGCGGCAAACAAAACTACGCGATCGCATTCGGCAAGGTGTCTCGCCAGCGCATGGGAACGGCAGGTAAAGCCGTCAAAGCGGCAAGCATCGCCGTCGATGGTGACGGCGGATTCACAGTAGCAGACCTTGTAGGTGAGGCAGTCGCGCACCTCCGCCCGACACGCCGCCAGCAAGGAGAGTATGTCCGGGTCAGCCTGCCGACACCCGGCATAGCGCAGAACCTCCGCTTCACACCACGGCGGCTCCGGATAGGCTTTGCTGAAAATCATGACAGATCACAGATTTCTTTTCCCAAGATATCGGACAGGTTTTCCTGAATTTTTCGGGCAACGTCCGGCTTATTCATGGAGTACACGTGCACATTGGTGATGCCGTTGGCGTACAGATCGATGATTTGATCCGTCGCATAGGCGATCCCGGCCTGCTTCATCGCCGCCGGGTCGGAGCCGAACTTGTCCACCAGACTCTTAAAGCGTTGCGGCATGAAGGAGCCGGACAGCTTGATGGCACGCGCCACCTGATTGGCGTTGGTAATGGGCATAATACCGGGAATAACGGGAACCGTGATTCCGGCTTCGCGGATTTTGTACAGAAAATTGTAGAGCAGATTGTTGTCGAAAAACATTTGTGTGGTCAAAAAGTCGCAACCGGCTTCGGTTTTTTCGCGCAGAAACCGGATATCCTCGCGCTGATTGGTGCTTTCCGGGTGGATTTCCGGATAGCAGGCGCCACCGATGCAAAAATCGGACGACGCGTTTTTCAGCTCGCGAACCAGCTCGATGGCGTGATGATAGCTCCACGTCGTGCGGTCGCTTGCCTCTGTGGGAATATCGCCGCGCAGGGCCATCACGTTTTGAATACCGGCCTCCTGCATCTCCCGAATACGCTGCTGCACCGTTTCGTGTGTGGAGGAAACGCAGGTTAAATGCGCCAGCGTCGGCACATTGTATTGCTCTTTGATTTTTTTGGCAATATCCAGTGTATAGCGGCTGGTTCCGCCACCGGCACCGTAGGTTACGCTCATAAATGCCGGGCGCAGGGTAGCAATCTCCTCGGTGGCGGCCTTAACGCTGTCAAAGGCACTGTCGGTTTTCGGCGGAAACACCTCGAAGGAGAGCGACAGCTTATGTGAGGTCAGCAGATCGATAATTTTCATAGCCATGATCCTTTGCAATGGATTTCACGCACATTATACACCGAAACGCTCCGCCGTTCAAGCCTCTTTCACCGTGGGGTGAAAATTTTTACCCGTAGCGAACACAAAGAACCGCGCGTGAGCATCACGCGCGGTTCTCGAAGATCGGATTATTGGAATTTTTTGCGAGCGACGTAGGTGGTGTGCAGGCAATGGTGCGCCTTGTGACCGCCGATGCCGTCATCGAAGAATTCCTCGTAGAGCTTTTTAACCACGGGGGATTCGTGCGACTTGCGGAGAGCCATGCCGGCGTCCTGATCGTACAGCGCTTTGGCACGCAACGCCTTCAGATCGGTGAAGTTCCGCACCGAAGCCGGCTGAATGGGCTGGCCGCCGCCGTTGATACAGCCGCCGGGACAGCACATGATCTCGACGAACTGCCACGGTGCCGTGCCACTCTGAATCATGTTCATGACATAGTTGGCGCTGGCAATGCCGCTGGCGACCGCCACCTTGATCTCCATACCGTTGATGGTGTAGGTGGCTTCCTTGAGGCCGTCCATACCGCGAACCTCGTGGAAATCCACGGCGTCGTTTTCCTTGCCGGTCAACCAGTCGTTGGCGGTACGCAGGGCGGCTTCCATAACACCGCCGGTGGCGCCGAAGATTACGGCGGCGCCGGTGTCCTCGCCCAGAGGTGCATCGAATTCTTCGTCGGGCAGAAGGTCAAACTTCAAACCGGCGCGGTCGATCATGCGAGCCAGCTCGCGCGTTGTCAACACGGCGTCGACGTCCGGAACGCCGGCGGCGCTTTCGTCGGCGCGGCCGATTTCAAATTTCTTCGCGGTGCAGGGCATGACCGAGACGTGGTAGATGTCTTTGGCATCGATGCCCATTTTTTGCGCGTAGTAGGTCTTGATCACGGCACCGGTCATCTGCTGGGGCGATTTGCAGGAGGACAGATGATCCAGCTGATCCGGATAATAGTACTCGGCAAACTTGACCCAACCGGGCGAGCAGGAGGTGATCATCGGCAGTACGCCGTTGTTCTTGACGCGCGATACAAATTCGTTGGCTTCCTCCACGATGGTGAGGTCGGCACCGAAATCGGTATCAAACACCTTGTCAAAGCCCAGACGGCGCAGAGCGGCAACCATTTTTCCTTCCACGTTGGTGCCGACCGGCATGCCGAAGCATTCGCCCAGTGTGGCACGAATGGAAGGCGCGGTGCTGACGACGACGTGCTTATTGGGGTCAGCCAGCGCGGCCCACACATCGGCGGTGCTGTCGTTGTCGGTCAGGGCGCCGGTGGGGCAGACCACGACGCACTGGCCGCAGGAAACGCAGGGAACCTCGCCCAGCGGCTTCTCAAAGGCGCAGGCGATGTGCGTATCAATACCGCGATCGTTGGCGCCGATGACAGAGACAAACTGCTGCTGGCAGGCGGCAACGCAACGGCGGCACAAAATGCACTTGTTGTTGTCGCGAACCAAATGCGGTACCGAGGTGTCCAGTGCGTACTTGGGACAATCGCCGTCGTACTTACCGCTATCCTCCACACCGTAATCGCGGCAGAGCTTTTGCAGCTCGCAGTCACCGGAACGCACGCAGGACAGGCACTTTTTCTCGTGCGTGGACAGGATCAGCTCCAGCGTTGTTTTGCGAGCCTTTTGCACGCGGGCGGTGTTCGTTTGAACCTCCATACCCTCGGCTACCGGATAAACGCAGGCGGTGACCAGACCGCGGGCGCCGGTCGCTTCGACCATGCAGATGCGGCAAGCGCCGATCTCATTGATATCCTTCAAATAGCACAGCGTGGGAATTTCCACACCGGCGGCACGGGCCGCCTCCAAAATGGTGGAGCCCTTCGGAACGCTAACGGCGATGCCGTTGATTTTGACATTGACCATATCCATAATTGGCATCTCCTTCCTTATTTCTTCACGATGGCGCCGAACTTACAGGTGTCCATACACACACCGCACTTGATGCACTTGTCGGCATCGATGGTGTGCGGCTCCTTCACCGAGCCGCTGATGGCACCGACCGGGCACTTACGGGCACAGGCCGTACAGCCCTTGCACTTGTCGGCAACGATCTCATAGTGCATCAACGATTTGCAAACGCCGGCCGGGCAACGCTTTTCGGTTACGTGGGCGACGTATTCGTCACGGAAGAAACGCAGGGTGGAGAGAACCGGGTTGGGAGCGGTCTGACCCAAGCCGCACAAGGAGTTCTCCTTGATGTAGTAGCAGAGCTGCTCCAGCTCGTCGATGTCCTCCAGCGTGCCCTTGCCGGAAGTGATTTTTTCCAGCTTTTCCAGCAGACGCTTGGTACCGACACGGCAGGGCGTGCACTTACCGCAGGATTCGTCCACCGTAAATTCCAGGAAGAATTTGGCCATATCGACCATGCAGGTGTCCTCGTCCATAACGATCAGACCGCCGGAGCCCATCATACAGCCGATGGCGATGAGGTTGTCGTAATCAACGGGCGTATCGATGAGCGAAGCCGGGATACAGCCGCCGGACGGGCCGCCGGTCTGAGCCGCCTTGAACGTTTTGCCGTTCGGGATACCGCCGCCGATCTCCTCAACGATCTCACGCAGTGTGGTGCCCATCGGGATTTCCACCAGACCGGTATGCTTGATTTTGCCGCCCAAAGCGAACACCTTGGTGCCCTTGGACTTTTCGGTGCCCATCGAGGCGAACCAGTCGGCGCCCTTCAGGATGATCTGCGGAATGTTGGCAAACGTTTCCACGTTGTTTTCCACGGTGGGGCAGCCGTACAGGCCCTTGACAGCCGGATACGGGGGGCGGGGACGCGGCTCGCCGCGGTTGCCTTCGATGGAGGTCATCAGTGCCGTTTCCTCGCCGCACACGAAAGCGCCGGCGCCCAAACGGATCTCCATATCGAAGTCGAAGCCGGTGACGAAGATGTCCTTGCCCAG
>CAYQBP010000066.1:0-7121 GCA_964415745.1 uncultured Eubacteriales bacterium | reverse complement strand
CGCGGCGGCCGTTGTCGTAGAGCCCGTGGAGGAGCTGTCCGTCGTGGTCGAGGAGCTTTGATCGGAATCGCTGTCCAGCTTTTCCTCCAGCTCTTCCTTATCGGTCAAATACTGCCGATACAGCTTTTGGAAGTTTTCTACCGTTTTTTCCTCGTCGGAATACGCATTAAAGGCCGATACCACCTTGCCCATGATCGCCTTGAAGCCGTCGATTTCGTCGTCCGACAAATCGTTGCCGCTGCTGTCTGCCAGCGACTTCTCGATGATAAAGTAGCTGAGGTAGTTTTCGTCAAAATAGCTACGGATCTCCTCCTCCGCTACCTCCTGCGTGCCGCCCTTGTTATAGCGGCCGTTGAACAGCGACATCTCGTTCAGCGACAGAGCCTTATACGCCTCGATATAGCGCTCGTTGGTAAAGCCGTAATCGATAAACTGATCCTGTGTGAGGTTGGCAGACTTCAGCTGCTGCTCCACCGTGGCCAGCTCTTCCGCGTCCCAGGAGATGCCCTCCTCCTTCATCATCAGCTCCAAAGCGCGCTGATAGAAGATGGAATCCTGCGTCGCGTACTGGATATACTCGGACAGCGTGATCGACTGGGTGGAGTCACCGTAGTTCCAGCCGGTAGAATCCAATCCCTGATACTGAGCGTAGTATTGATAATAGTAGTTCGACGAGATGGTGAGATACAAATAAGCCAGGTAGTCACCCATTTCGTAATCCTTATCGCCGACCCTCATGGCGACCTTGGGGGTGGAACAGGCGGCGCACAGCAGGCACGCCAGCACCAGCACCAGCGCCAACACCGGGCGCAGCAAACGTTTCAAAGTCATAAAGACATCCTCCTTGAAAGCTACAATACCCTTATTGTACACGAGATTTCTTCACTTGTCCATACAAAAATCAAAATTTGCGTAAATTTCACAAATCTCGCCCGCGCGGTGCGGCACCGGAGGGCGGTCGTACGTCGCCGCGTTCAAAGCGTTGACGGAGCTTCATCAACGCTTTTTTCTCGATACGTGACACGTAGCTGCGTGAAATATTCAGGCGCTTGGCCACCTCGCGCTGTGTCTGCGGACGGCAGGTCAGGCCGTAGCGCCGGTCGATGATCTCTTTTTCGCGCGGCGTCAGCGTTTCCTCGATGTAGCGGTACAGCTTGGTCGCGTTGATCTTCATTTCCAGATCGTCCGCAATGGTGTCCTCGTCGGCAATCACGTCCATCAGCGTGAGTGTATGTCCCTCACGGTCGGTTTCGATCGGCTCCGTGATGGAAATATCCTGCGCCGTTTTACGCGATGCGCGGAAATACATCAATATCTCATTCTCCACGCAACGGGAGGCGTAGGTGGCCAGACGTACGCCCTTGGTATGGTCGAACGTATTGACCGCTTTCATCAGACCGATGGTACCGACCGAGATCAGATCGTCCTGATCGTGAACCGAGCTGTAATATTTTTTGATGATGTGCGCCACCAGACGCAAATTGTGCTCGACCAGCTTATTACGCGCCTCCTGATCGCCGTGCTCGTGATACGCAATCAGGTATTCCTGCTCCTGCTTTGCTGTCAGCGGATGCGGAAACGAGCCGGAATTCACCACCTGCAACGCCATAAAAAAGATGCGTGACAACACCTCTGCCATCATCGACAAAACCATACCCTCGCCCCTTTCCCCACACTCTATGCAAAACCGCGTCGATTTTTGCCTGTCCGCCGCCGGGCGCGGGATACAAAGAAAAAGACCGGACAGCAATCACTTGCTGTCCGGTCCCGATTGGGATCAGGTCTCGGAAACGTCCAATTCCTCGTCGATAACCTCGCCCTCGGCGCGGCTGATGATAAAGGCGATCGTCTCCGCCATTTCCAAACGGCACACCTCGATGCGCGGCGTTTGATACTTCTTCATCATGATCTCCTCCTCAGGCGCCGCGACCGACGGCCGCCGATACGCTGTCCGTCATTGCCTCGGTATACAGCACCGTGCCGTCCTCCAGCAGAATATAGCCGCACACGGTATATTCCCGTTTCTCAAAGGCCTCCTGCGTGATGTTATCGCCCTTTTTCACGATCACGGTAAAGTCCAGATACGACGCGGTATAGTCCACCAGCTTCATCGCACCACCGGCGGTATAGGCGACCGATTTCCACATACGGCTCTGTCCGGCGGAATTCAGGTTGGCATCAACCGTTTCCAGCGTCAACGCCGCCGTATTGTCACTGCGCTTCAGCAGTGTGCCGAATTCGGTCACCCGATGCTCCTTGCCGCCGTACCGAACCGTCAGGGTGTCCTGCGTAACGCTCCAGCCCTCCACGTACATACGGTTCAGGAAGCGCACGCCGACCGGGGCGTTGTCCTCGGCGCGGCGGTACAGCGAGGTGCCGATCGTTCCGGCCCGTATGCTGACGGACGCAGTGGAGGCAAGCTCCGCCTTGACCGCTACCGTGGTATTTTCGGGGAGCTTCACCGTAAACTGTGTGCCGTCCCCCTGGCCGAACTCGCCGGACGCCTTGTTCAGAATACGTTGCACCGTGCCGTCGGCGGACACCAGCCGCAGACTGCCGGGAACCAGCTGATACCCTGTCTGCGGAACAACCGATACCGTGATTTCCTTGCCGGCTACACCGTCCAGATGTGCTCCGCTTTGCGTATCGTACGATAGCGTCACCGTGCCGTTTTGCACCTCGGAGGTATACGCGCCGTTCAGCTTGATAATCCGCAGGTTGTCGAAGTAGCTGGTACCGGCCGCACTGCCGTCAATCAGATTTCTGTCCACGCGTCGGATCAGTGCCAGCTCCCAGCCGTTGTTGCTGTGGCTGATCGTGCCGGTGCGGAAGAAAATCGTCTTGGTTTTCCACGCTTCGCCGCAATCGGTCAGCTTGGTCGCCTGAATCATGTCCTCGCCGTTGACGGTGTTACCCTTGCCGCCGTAATTGATATACAGCTCCGGATAACCGCCGCCGACGTTTTTATAGTCGATCATCAGGACATAGTCCGTATTGTCCTCCAGCGCGGCAAAAAATTTACCCTTATAGTATTGGTCTATCTCCGTTTCACCGCTCATGGTCAGGGCGTAGCCGCCGTCGGCTCCGCTCCCCTCGGTGATGCCGGTGTAATTGCCCCATTCGGAGGTCGCACCCAGCTCAAAATCGCCGTTCAACAGCAGATTGGCGTAGGGGCTGACCGTGACCGTGCAGGCACGGGACACCGTACCGACCGAGGCCGTAATCACGGCAACGCCCTCGGAGACGCCGGTGATTTTGCCGGTGCTGTCCACCGTAGCCACGGCGCTGTTACTGCTGGTCCACGTCGCGGCGCCGGCATACGCCTCCGCCGGTGTCGGCACAGCCGTCATGGTAACGCTAAAGCCGGGCAACAGCTCCAGC
Organism: uncultured Eubacteriales bacterium; assembly: GCA_964415745.1. Classification (GTDB taxonomy): domain Bacteria; phylum Bacillota; class Clostridia; order Oscillospirales; family Acutalibacteraceae; genus RGIG3009. The sequence goes on along the minus strand of CAYQBP010000066.1, from coordinate 3,740 downwards.
GACGAGGTGTTCAGCGCCAACGTCTCCAGCTTCGGCAACAGGCACAGAGAAATATCGTCAATAACGGTTCCCTCCAAAAAGTTTGACAGAGCAATGGCATAATTGGAAACCAGCTTGGGATCGTCACCGGTAGCCAGTACGCACGTATATTGCCGCCACCCGTCGGCATCGGCCGCGCCGATCGCACGGGTGCTCGTGATCGGCGTCACGTCGCGATTGTTGTTGCTCGCCGTGCCGGTATTGTACCACACCTTGTTCAGGTCGCCGGTCTCGCCCTTGAAATACAGCGAGAACCGATAGTGGCGGTTCGGCAGCAACGAGAAGTTTTGTCCCTTCAGGTAAAAGCTGGCCGTGTTTCTGACCAGTCCCGCCGACTGATTCCGACCGACTCCTGCGGTGACGGTGCCGCCCAGTGCATACCAGTCCAGCGTGGGATCGGCGCCCTCAAAGTCACCGTTCGCCATCAGATTGGCGCTTTCGGTCACGGTCACGGAGCAGGTATCGCTGACACCGTTTACCGTCAGCGTCACCGTCGCCGTACCCGCACCGATCGCCGTTACCACACCGTCACGATCCACCGTGACCACCGAGCGGTCACTGCTTTCCCAGCAAACGTCCGTTGCCGCGGCACCGGCCGGTGACAGCGTGTATGCCAACGAACGCCGACTGCCGGGATAAATTTCGGTGCTGTGCGTGCTCAACGTCACGGCGGTCACCGTCGGACGGCTGAGCGCTACCTTGATGACCGTATCCACTGCGCTCCACGAAGCACCCTGCGGCAACCGCACGGTATAGCCGTCGGCCGTAGCGGTCAGGGTGACCCCCTCGGTAACGGTGCCGTCAAAATTCAGAATCACGCCGGTGCTCGCCGGGACAGACCCGTCGGCCGTGGCAGGCAGGGTCAGCGTGTCGCCGTCCGGCGCCGTCAGCACGTGCAGATACAGTGTTTTTCCGTCCTTCGACTCGGACGCCGCGCCCCACGACAGGGTGGCCAGCGTGCTTTCCTCCGCGGTCGGATACGCCGCGCTGGGAATCACCTGCTTGACCGATTCCGAAACGCCGTCCAGATACGACGTTTTCATATCCGTCAGCAAATCATAAATACCGTATGCCCACAGATTATCCAGCGTCTCGTCCTCACGCTCCGGATACACCGCCAGCGAAGCCGCAAATCCGCCGTGCGTGGAAATGGTGGACAGCAGTGCCGTATACCGATAGATCGACGCCGCGGAATTGTAGGTGTAGCTCGGCACCGTGGTCTGCGGAGAGGTGGTAAACCACTCGCCGCCGATAATCATACAGCTTTGATTGTGCGATACCTTCAGGGTCTCCAGGTCGGTACGGCGAATTTCCCAGGCGCGGTAATCGGCGCCGTTATAGGCCGGAGCCGGGTCTACCAGCTGGTCGAAGCCGGTATTCATAATCAGCGCCATCGCCGGGTTAAAGCTCGTGCAGGTCTCACGCAGGCGTTGCTGCGGCTCGCCCATTGACACGTGGTTATACCAGCCGTCAAAGTACAGTCCCTTGATGCTCGTTCCGTACCGCTCGCACAGCTCGTAGTACAGCTCGTTGATGTATTGATTCCAGGTGGCGTACTGATCGGTGCTGTCGTTCCAGCCGGTCAGGACTTGATCCTCGGCGGTCAGGTCGTGGCCGTCGCTGGGGTGCGTGTACAAATACAAATCGATGTCGTACTCGTCCAGCGCTTCGATCAGCTCCGCGATGAGATCGCTGTCGGCATACGACTTCATGCCGACGGTGTCCTCGCTGCGGCGGTCATCGCGCCAACGCTTGTTCGTCATGCTGGGGAACAGCGACCGCATATCCGCGTGCCACACGGTGAACATCACGTATTCGGCGCCGAAATCGTTGACCTCCTTGGCGAATTGCCGGGCATCGAAGCTCTTTGCCAGATCGTCGACCTCGGTCACCTTGGTGCCGTCCGCGTACACGGTTCCGGAGGTGATGACCTTCCCGGCCTCCTTGGTATCGGTCACCGCCGGAACGTAGTGGACAAAGTAGCCCAATGCGCTCTGCTCGAATTTATCCAGTGCCGCATCGATCTCCTTATCCGTCATGGTCGGCGCGGTATACGCCGGGTAAATCGGAACCAGCAGGTCGTCGGTCAGGGCATATTCGCCGCTGGCCTTGTGCGTCACACGCAGGGTGAGGGTAACGCCGGTCGTCTTTGTCGGGCGGGTGATGGTGCCGTCGACGGCGACAATATTCGTATGACTGCTGTGCTCGATCGTCACGGCAAAGGCGTCTCCGAATTCCTCCGCCAATGTCGGCATCGGCATCACGGTGGCATCGGTATCGGGCAACGGCAACAAATCGATCGAAGCCGCCGCCGCGATCGCCGACAATCCGTTGAGGCTGTTCACCGTCACCTTGCGCTGTACGGTCACGGTATCCGCTTTGTTCAACCGGTTTATCACCTTCAAGGTCAACGTCACCTCCGTTTTCTGCGACGGCAGAGTAATGCGGCGATCCGATGCGATCACCTCCGGATGCGAGCTGGCTTCGATACGCACCTTGAAAAAGCGGTTATCGATCGACCTCCACATCACCAGCGTGTCATCCTTCTGCACCGGCTTCACCGTCAAGCCCTCGGCCGCCGTTTGCGTGCTCTGCAACGTCATCGGCACGCCGAACGCCTCCATCTCGGCCAGCTGAACGGAATATCCGTCACCGTCGTGACACAGCTCGGTACACCACAAGCGCACGTAGCGACCGTAGGTCGGCGTGATCTCGATCGCTTGCAGCTCATTATAAGCGGTCATGGCATAGTCGGTCGCGCGGTAAGCCGACGTCCACGTGACGCCGTCCTCCGACACCTGAATTTCAAAAGCGGTCGGCATGCCCCGGTGGGTCGTTCGGTTACGGGGATAAATATCCACGCGCTTGATCAAAGCGCTTTTCGACAGGGTCAGCATCGCCCATTCCGCGCCGTCGGCGTTATCGGGGGTCGCTGTTTTGTGCTGCTTGGAGGACCAGCCACTGGTGGAGCTGGTTTTGTTGCCGTCGATCAGGCGGCTGACGCCCCACACGCTGTTGGCCTCGGTGGAGGCGGTCGCTTCGGAGGGAGTGATCGCCTCCGCTTCCTGTGCCGCCAAGCCGACGATCCTCACGGTGATGGGGGCGGTATCGGCCGAGGTCTCGCCGTCACTGACCGTTAGCACCACCTGACACGAGCCGCTGTTTACCGTGTCCACCGTTCCGTCCACGTCCACCACCTCGGAATCGGTGGTGCTTTTCAGCGTAACCGTCATGCCGGTCAGCGTCGGATACAGCAGGCAGGAGTTTTCTTCATCAATGGCTACCGCGTCGATGGCGGCCGCCGTAGCCGCCACGCTCTCCGGCGCTGTGTAGTAGGCTTCCATTTCCATGAACTGACAGCGGTAGGACAACGTGGACGCCGCCGGGTTCTCCGTATACAGCTTGGTGGCGTCCACCTTGATATACTGCACCGCCGTTTCCAAATCGAAGGAGAATACCTGCCATTCGTTGCCGGTCGGCGTATAGTCGGTCTGGGTCGAAACGGTTTTCCACTGATTGCCGTCCGACGAAACCTGAATCGTAAAATCCAACGGGAAACAGCGCAATACCTCCTCGCCGTTTACCGTTTCATAGCGAGGATAGAGCCGAAGCTCGTCCAGAAACGTGGCGATCGGCAGCTTGGCCATGACCCATTCATGGCTGTTTTGATCCAGCTTGTTGGGATCGCTGGACCAGCCGGT
>CAYQBP010000065.1:5636-7293 GCA_964415745.1 uncultured Eubacteriales bacterium | reverse complement strand
CCGTCGCCGGTGCAAAGCAGTTCATTCCCGCCAGCGTTACACCGCTGTCGCGCACCGCACCGGCGAGCTTTTCCGTCTCCTCGGCGTTCATGGCACACACCTGCTGAAAATCGGCTTCAAACAAGGCATAACCGCACCGGTGTAGCCGGAGCACCTCGGCCGGGTCTGTGGTACAGCTTCCAAATCGCATAATCTCATCTCCTTTTTTTCAGTATAACGTATCGCGATAACAATATCGATTGCCTATTTTCGCAAATTATATTGCATTTTCACGCATATTTTGGTACACTGACAGAAAAGGGGGCGAGTGAATGCATCAGATACTATGGGCACACCATTTTGACGATGTATCCTGCAGTCACACCAGGGACGATCTGCCGAAAAATGACTGCCCGATGCACACACACGAATTTTTGGAGCTGTACTATTTCATGTCCGGCAACTGCACCTACATTATCGAAGGCACTGCCTACGCGCTGAAGCCGCACGATATTCTGTTCAAGCGGCCGTTGGAGGCGCACAAGCTGAACGTCAACTCCGACAAGGTTCCCTACGAACGGGTCGGCATTTCTCTGCCGATCTCGCTGTTTCAAAGCATCGACCCGGACAACACGCTGTTTGCCTCCACGCTGTCCCGACCGCTGGGAACCGGAAACCGTTTTTCCGAAAACGACTTCGGTCACTCCCTGTGCACCGAGCTGATGGAACGTCTGGCGCGGAACGGCGCCACCATGAGCCGTGCCGAAATTCTCTCCGTGGTGCTGTTCGTCACCGCCGAAGCCGCACGCGTACTGCAAAGCGGCGCCGCGATCCGCCGCAGCTCCGATATCGGCTCACAGCTCATCGACTACGTCAACAGTCACCTGTTTTCCGATGTCACGCTGTCCTCGGTCAGCCGCGAATTTTTCCTCAGTCAATCCCAGATCAACCGAATTTTCAAAGCCACCACCGGCTCTACGCTCACGCAGTATGTTGCCGCTAAGCGACTGTTGACGGCGCACGACCGGCTTCGCTCCGGCGTCCCCTGCTCCGAGGTGTGCTACACCTGCGGCTACCACGATTATTCCTCCTTTTACCGCGCCTATCTCAAGCGCTTCGGCCATGCGCCGACCGAGGATCTCTGATCTGCACGGAAAAGCACCGGCTCGAGCATCAGGCAGGCGCTCATAAAGCAGCGAATCCGACCTATGCTGACCATAGGCCGGATTTTGTGTTGTTCGCCGGCACGGAAATACCAGGCTCCCTTGTGTAAAGGGAGGCTTTGGTACGATATAAGCAAGAACAGTCCCAGAAAGCAATGACTCTGGGACTGAAGCTGTTTTAGGGGCACACCTCTTTTTCAGGCTGTGCTTTCGGTATGTTATGCGTATTGGTGATACAACCACAGCACGCTGTAGCGATCCTTGAGGTCTTTGGCATAGCGGACGGCATCGTTCAGCTTGCGGTCGCCGTACAGCGCCGTAAACTCGTCGTAATCCAGCCCGATGCGGCGAACCAGCTCCCGCATTTCCCGTTCGGTGGGTGCCTCACGCAAAATATCGCACAGCGTCTCCCACTGCCCGGTCACGGCCTGCTCATCGTCGCGTTCATACCAGCCGAGCCGATCCTGAAGCGCGATCACGCCGTCGGCCGAGGAGGAATAAATCCGGCGAATCTC
>CAYQBP010000065.1:3305-5536 GCA_964415745.1 uncultured Eubacteriales bacterium | reverse complement strand
TCGGCGGTTTGCATGGTCAAATCGTACACCGTCCGACAAAAATATTCTCCGTAAATCGCCGTGCTCAGGCGCCAATCGTTCAGGCAGGAATATTTTCCCACAATGTCGCCGTAGCCCGCCTTCAGCATATCCAGCGGCGCCGTTTTCAGCACCGCGGTGTCCGCCACAATCGCCATCGGCGGACGCGCATTGCGGGTGATTTTCATACCGCCGAGGATCAGCGCCGCGCCCACCGAAGCATATCCGTCCATGGACGGCGCCGTAGCCACGATGCCGTAGGGCAGATTGTGCCGAAAGCTGACGTCCTTGCACAGGTCGTTGATGACACCGGAGCCGATACCGATCAGCAGATCGGTTTCTCCGGTAATCACCGCTTCGATTTCCGCCAGACGCGCCTCGTCCGGCACAACCACGCCGTCGGCGTGCAAAACCAGCGACACCTCCACGGAGTCGCCCAGACAGGAACGAACCCGATCGCCGCACACGGCATCGGTATTTTCGTCGGACACCACGACGATGCGGTGATACTCACTGAACACCTCCGGCAACGACGACAGTGCGTCCGCACCGATGCGGATCGCACGAATGGGACAGGCGTGCTCGCGACCGCAGGCACACCCGTGAATACCGGCAACCAATTCCGATTGATTCATAGCTCTTCTCCCTTCAAAGCACGTAAAATCTCCGCGCCGCTCTCCAGTACCAAATCCGGTCGATCCTCGGAAGCCGCCAGAATTTCCGGCGTGGTTTCACCGCTCATGACCAAAATGCTCACGGTACCGGCGTTGATACCGCTTTTGATGTCGGTGTATATGCGATCGCCCACCACGGCGGTCTGTTCGGGCGAGGCACCGGCCAGCTGCATACCGAGCAACGGCATCAGCGGCTCCGGCTTACCGATAAACACCGGGCGGCGGCCGGTGCAGTTGAAGATCATGTCACACACACTGCCGCAATCCGGAACACTGCCGAACTCCGTCGGGCAAACGTAATCCGGGTTGGTCGCAATATACTCCACCTGATGTAACAGCAACAGCTTGCATACGTCCTCCAGCTTACGAAAGGTCAGCTCGTTGTCGTTGCCCATGACAATGCAGTCCACCTGCTCCAAATCCTGTGTCACCGTGAACCCCGCCGCCTCAAATTCGGCAATCAGCGAACGGGTACCGCACACATACAGCGTCGCATTCGGGTGGTGCCGGCGCAGGTAATGGATCGTCGCCTGTGACGAGGTGATAAAGTCCGCCTCGGTTGCCGCGATGCCGAGACGCGCCAGCTTTCGAATATACGACTCCACACTTTTGGAGGAGTTGTTGGTCATAAACAAATACTGCGCGCCGGTAGCGCGGATACGCTCCAGAAGCTCTTTGGTAAAATCATACAGCCGGTCACCCAGATACAGTGTACCGTCCATATCGAATAAATACAGCTTTAACGACCGTATCGTTTCGGTTGGTGTCATACGCATCCCTCCGTGCTCATTATACTGTTCTCCGCTGAAAAAAGCAAGAAAAAGCGCAGAAAGCACCACCGGACGGTGGTGCTTTCTCCCATTCTTACTGCAGCATCAGACGGCGAACCTCATTGATTTGTGCTTGAGTAACCCCACATTGGGTTTTCAGAAAATTTTCGATGGCCGAGGACAGCTTCCCGTCGCCGGTGCCGTAGCCTGCCATCATCTGATCGTGCAGCGGCCCCCAGGCAACGTAGTTGCCGCCGCCCGACTGCATCACGCCGGAGGACTTCCACGCGGCTGTGCCGCCGGCCGTGGTGATCTCCGAGCGCAACCGCTTACCGATCGAAAAGCCGGTCAATTCAAAGTCACGCGTCAGATCCTCCTGCGAAACGCCGAGCAGGCCGTTGATGATGAACGCCAGCGTTCCGGTACGGTCAGAGCCGTAATTGCAATGAAAATAAATCGGATAATTGGCTTCGTCGGCCAGCACCTCGAAGATTTTTCCCAGCGAGCGCTGACTTTCGTCGCTTCGGAACAGATAGTCGTACTGCTCCAGCGGTGCCTTGACGTAAGTGCCCCCGAAATCGCTGACCGATTGCTTGCCGTTGTCACCGTCGTCCGAGCCGCGCAGGTCGATTTGCGTTTTGATTCCCAGCATCACGCGGAGCTGCTCCTGACCGAACGACGTCAGCTTATAGCCCTTATGCCCGTCCAGACCGGCTCCGCGATACACCATTCCGTAACGAACGGTCTTGCCGCCGGCCGCTTTCCAGCC
>CAYQBP010000065.1:1775-3205 GCA_964415745.1 uncultured Eubacteriales bacterium | reverse complement strand
ATCGTAACCCCGGCGCCCTCCTCGTTGTTCGCATACTCGCCCAGCCAAAACGCCGCCGCCTCGTTCTCGTCGGTAATGGCCATGTATTCACGCACCACCGACGCCATGGGGTCGATCGTTGTACCGTCGTCGGGGCTTAACAGCGTCACGCCATACGAAGCCGCCTGTGCGGTTGTGGTCACTGCTTTGGTTTTTGTCGTTGCTTTGGCCTTGGTTTTCGTGGTGACTGTCGCAGAGGAAGCCGCCGTATTTCCGGTCGATGTGGTATCCGGCGTGGAAACCAAAGCACCTTCGGTCGTTGTTGTCACCCGGCTCTCCCCTTCCGCAGACGTACTGCTCGCCGTCGGCTGTGTTACTGTCGGTGTCGTTGCTTCCACGGTTGTGGTCGCGACACCGGTGGTCGGCTGTGCGGACTCTTGGGCTTTACCGCACGCACACAGCGATCCCAGCAACAGCACCGCCGCCGATAAAAACAGAAGTGTTCTACGCATACACGTCCTCCTCGCACGGTTAGTACAATTCCATTGTAGCATACGGAAACGCTCTTGTAAATCTCTATTTTTCATGCTATAATTTTCTCACACAGGAGGGATCATGATGATGTCACAGGACAATGTAAAGGCATGGCAGGATATGAAGCTCGGCTTGTTCCTCCACTGGGGAATTTACAGTATTCCGGCAAAGGGCGAATGGTATATGTATACCGACCGTATCCCGGTACAGCAATATGAAAAGCTGGCCGGTGAATTTGATCCGCAGGCCTTCAACGCGGACGATTGGGTGGTGCTCGCCAAGCAGGCCGGCATGAAATACATTGTTCTGACCGCCAAGCACCACGACGGCTTCTCCATGTTCAAGACCTCCGTCAGCCACTTCAACGTGGTAGACGCCACGCCGTTCGGGCGCGATGTCGTTGCCGAGCTGGCCGACGCCTGTCGGCGTCACGGCATGAAGCTCGGTCTGTACTATTCCCACGTGCGCGAATGGCGCCACCCGCTGGCACAAAGCTATGAAAAGCACGGGCGCGACGATCGGCTCGGTAACTACGGGAATTTCTGGGATTACCCGGAGGAAAGCGCCAAAGACCTGGAGCGCTATATCGAAGAATTTGATAAGCCGCAGCTGGATGAGCTGTTGACCCGTTACGGCGATATTCTGACCATCTGGTTCGATACACCGTCGCACATTAACGCCAGACAGGCCAACAGTCTGCGCGAATGGGTATACGCCCGACAGCCGAGCTGCCTGGTCAACAGCCGCTTATGCTACGATGAATGTGTCCACAGCGATTACCGCAGTATGGGCGACAACAGCATTCCGCTGTTTGCCGACGAAACGCCGTGGGAAACGGCCGCCACCTCCTCGGACGCCTGGGGCTATGTGGAGGGCGCGCACTATCTGGATCACACCGTGATGCTCCGCAAGCTGGT
>CAYQBP010000065.1:0-1675 GCA_964415745.1 uncultured Eubacteriales bacterium | reverse complement strand
TGCCGCCCTCAGCGACGACATCCGCGTCATCGCCGTGGAATGTGAGGCACCGGCCCACTTCCGCGACGGCATTTATGCCAACGACGGCGGTTGTCTCTACCTGACGACGCAGAACGCCCGTCTGCACAAGCGCGATCCCTACTCCCACACCGAAGCGACCGCACTCGGTATGCAACGGTGGTTCAGCGAAAGGGACACGCTCTCCTGGGCATTTGAAGCGCCGCATGACGGCGTTTACACCGCCGAAATCGTTACCGCGGGCGGCGGATTTTTCAAGGAGGAGGACGTCGGACACGAAATCACCCTGCTCATCGACGGGAAAACGCTGGAGCTGACCCTGGACGGCGACTGCGCCGCCGACGGCAAGCGCGTATCCACCGTGGCCGGTATTCCTCTCACCGCCGGAGCACATGAGCTGCAGCTACAGCCGCGACACATTGTATCCGATCACCGCGTCGGATTGAATTTTGCCTATCTTCGTTTGCTGTAGAGCACAAGCAACAGCCGTGACAAAAAATCGCCTTCGGAACAGCTCCGAAGGCGATTTTCTTGATTTTATTCCACTTTTCCGAGATACTTCAGCACGCACAGCAGAATGCCGACCAGACCGTACAAATCCACCAGAGAACCGACGATTCCGATCAGAACGCCCAGCACCGGGATTTTTGCCAAAATACCAATCAGCGCACCGGCGACAATGCAGACGACCGCCAAAATAACGATCTGGAGAATCAGCGAATTCACATCGCCCTTTTCCACCTTATACGCGGTGGGCCAATACTTTTTTAACATATTCGTTTTCGGCTCCTTCATTTTGTTTTTATTGATTATACCTCAAACGCGGAGTGCGGTCAAGTCAGATTTCATTGCCGGCAAACTGGGTCATATACAGCGTATAATACCGCCCACGACGCGACAAAAGCTCCTCGTGATTGCCCATTTCCACCACACGACCGTCGTCCATGACCACGATCACATCGGCGTCACGCACCGTAGACAGGCGATGCGCGATAATCAGGCTGGTACGATCCTTCATCAGCTTCACCATCGCGTCCTGAATCCGTTGCTCCGTGCGCGTGTCAACCGACGAGGTCGCTTCGTCCAAAATCAAAATGCGGGGGTCTGCCAGAACAGCGCGGGCAATCGCCAACAGCTGACGCTGTCCCTGCGACAGACCGGAGCCGGCCTGCTTCAGCACCGTTTGGTACTGCTCCGGCAACCGCTCGATGAAATAGCGGGAGTTGCTCATGTCCGCGGCGTAGTACATAGCTTCATCGGGGGCGTTCGGATCGGCATACTTAATGTTGTTCGCGATGGTATCGGAAAACAGCACCGTATCCTGCAAAACAATGGCGATGCTGTGACGCAGCTCGTCCCGACAAATATCCTGAATGTTCACCCCATCGATCAAAATTTCACCGGCATCGACCGGGTAAAACCGCATCAGCAAATTCACAACCGTTGTTTTTCCGCTGCCGGTCGCCCCGACCAGCGCGATTTTCTGTCCGGGCTTTACCTCCAAATTGAAGTCGTACAACACCTGCTTGCCGGGAAGATAGGAAAAATCCACATGGCGGAAGGCAATTTCACCGCGCACCTGCCGCATATCCTGTGTGCCGCTGTTGTCCTCGTCCGGCTGATCCATCAGGGCGAATACCCGTTCGGCACCGGCCAT
>CAYQBP010000064.1:0-7351 GCA_964415745.1 uncultured Eubacteriales bacterium | reverse complement strand
GGTATATTGCAGCACGTCGCTGATGGTGCAATCCAGAGCGGTGCAGATGCGCTCCAGTACATAGCTGTCATAACGCTTAACGCGATTTTTGTAGTAATTATCGATAATTTGATATTGAATACCGGTGCGCTTTGCCAGCTCGTAGCGGCTGATCCCGCGCTGTTCCAAGAGGGTATCCAGGGTGATCCGTATCATATATCACGCCTCCTGAATACATTTTAATAAAGATATATCCGCTTGACAATTCACATAATCGGATATATACTTGAATAAAGATATATTGTAAAAGCGCGGTATCGATAAGAAGCGTGCGGAAGGAACGTGATGGAATATGTCAATCAAGCATCCTGTCGGGCAACGAATCAAGGCCTTGGCCATGGTCTGTGGGTGGTTTGTGGCGATTTTTGATATGTTTATGGGAATGCTCGCTCTATTCTTTGTGCCGGAATGGCCTCCGTATTACGGATTCCTGATTTTCCTTGCAGGGCCGTTACTCGGCTGGGCGACGGCGCTGCCGCTGTATGGCTTTGGGCAGTTGGTGGAAAGCTCGGACAGCACCGAGAATATCGAGAGACGACTGGAAAACATTCAGCATTTGCTGGAGGATGCCCTATTTGATGATGAGACTTCACGGGCAAGGACGGTTCAGCGAATGGAGCGAACAATGACCGTCGAAGAATTTGAAACCGAGTACGGCACATTGGCAGGACAGCGAAGCAAATAACGCAAACAGGAAATCCGGGCACCGCACAAGCGGTGCCCGGATTTTTTTTACAGGGATAGTGGTTGTCGATCAGTCGGCAAATTTCATTTCGGCGGCGCGGGCGATCAGCTCCACCGCGTCGGGATAGCGAACCGAGCTGGTGTTGATGCACAGATCGTAGTAGCCGGCGGCGCCCCATTTTTTGCCGGAGTAGAAGTTGTAATAGTTGGCGCGCTTTTTGTCACTGCGGTTGACGCGCGTTTTGGCTTCCTGCGGCGTGATGCCGTCGTGCTCCGCCACACGGGCTACACGGCTGTCCAAATCGGCGTGAATGAACACGCGGAACAGGTAGGGGTAGCTTTGCAGCACGTAGTCGGCGCAACGTCCGACGATGACACAGGCGCCCTTTTCCGAAAGCGACCGAATGGCGTCAAACTGCGCCTGAAACACCTGTTGGTTGACCGGCATGGAATAGTTCATCAGGCCGGCGTCGTTCAGGGAGTAGGCACCGGTGGACAGGGTGTACAGCAGACTGCTGGTGGGCTTTTCGTCAAAATAGGCGAGAACCTCCTCGGACAGGCCGCTGTTTTGGGCGGCATGGGTCAGCAGCTCCTTGTCGTAGCAGGGAATGTTGAGATACTCCGCCAACCGGCGGCCGATCTCGTGACCGCCGCTGCCGAACTGCCGTGCGATGGTGATGATAATCGGGTGCTTCATATAAAAGGCTCCTTTCGGTGTTGTATAGAATCGAAGTTAGTATCGCGCCAGATAGTGATCCAGCTCCCACTGTGTTACGCGGATTTTATAGTCGTTCCACTCGTCGGTTTTGTGCTGGACGTAGCAGGAGAAAATGTGCTCGCCCAGGGTGTCGCGGATCAGCTCGTCGCGCTTCATGGCGCGCACCGCCTCCTTGAGGTTGGAGGGCAGGTTCTTGACGCCCAGCGCTTCGCGCTCGTCCTCGTCCATTTCAAACAGGTTGGCCTCGATCCCCTCCGGCGGCGTCAGCTCGCGGCGGATACCGTCCAGGCCGGCGGCCAGGCACAGTGCCAGCACCAAATACGGGTTGGCGGACGGGTCGGGATTGCGAAGCTCGATTCGCGTGCCGGCCCCACGTGAAGCCGGTACACGCACCAGCGGACTGCGGTTGGAGCCGGACCAGGCGATGTACACCGGCGCTTCATAGCCGGAGACCAGACGCTTGTAGGAGTTGACCAGCGGATTGGTGATGGCGCTCATGCCCTTGGCGTGCTCCAGAATACCGGCGATGAACTGATACGCCGTGCGGCTGAGACCTAAACGGTCGTCCGGGTCGTAGAAGGCGTTCTTGCCGTTTTTGGTGAGCGACATATTCACGTGCATACCGTTGCCGGCCTTGCCGAACACCGGCTTCGGCATGAAGGTGGCGTACATATCGTGCTTGTGGGCGACCGTTTTGATCGCCAGCTTGAAGGTGACGATGTTATCGGCGGCGGTCAGCGCGTCGGTATATTTGAAGTCGATCTCGTGCTGGCCGTCGGCGTTTTCGTGGTGGGAGGCTTCGATTTCAAAGCCCATATCCTCCAGTGCCATGCACATGGCCTGACGCACGTCCTCACCGAGATCGGTGGGGCCCAGCTCAAAGTAGGCGCCGCGGTCACGCGTGTTGGTGGTGGGGTGCCCCTCCTCATCGTAATTAAACAGGAAAAATTCGCATTCCGGGCCGACGTTAAAGCCGTCGAAGCCCATTTCCTCGGCTTGCTTCAGCACACGCTTGAGCAGACCGCGCGGATCGCCGGCAAAGGACATTCCGTCCGGCGTGTAAACGTCGCAGATGAGGCGTGCGACCTTGCAGGTGTCCTCCCACGGGAAGATGAGGAAGCTGTCGTAATCGGGGTACAGGTACATATCCGATTCCTCGATGCGGACAAAGCCCTCCACCGAGGAGCCGTCGAACATGCACTGGTTGTTCAGTGCCTTTTCAAGCTGGCTGGCGGTGATGGCAATGTTTTTGAATTCACCGAAAATATCGGTGAATTGCAGACGGATAAACCGGATGTTTTCTTCCCGAACAATGCGTACAATGTCGGCGGCGGTATACTTGCTCATGCTTGTTACTCCTAACCACAATTTTACAATTCTATTATAAAATCTCTTTCGGCTTCTTGTCAATAGTTTTTGCATAAAACCGCGTGTCTGCCGGATACTAACGGTATCAGCACAAAGGAGGCGAGCCCATGACGCGAAAAGACAGGCGGCCCACCCGCATTTACCCCGACAGCCGACCGACGGCCGACGTATCGAAGCCGCCGACGGTTACAGAATGTGAAGCCACACCAGCAGAACCAGGATCAGCGTTGCCGTCAGAAACAGGCACGTCAGCAAAACACCCGTGCTGATCCGCCGCCGCGGCGGTGTGTCGGCAGGCGGAACCAGCCGTGCCGCACGCAGGGCGGACACGACGGATTTATACAGCAGAACGGTCAGCACGGCGTTTAGCGTGGTTTTGAACAGATTGAACGGCAACAGCGCCGGCAACAGCAGGGCGACGACGGCTTCACGCGGAGTACCCATGTACAGCGGCGTTACCAGCCAGTTCCACAGCAGCATACCGCCGGTGGCAAGCACCACGCCGAGAGCAAGACCGAGCACGGCGCGCGGCAGGGTGCGACGGCGGCGATACAGGATTGCGGAGGGCAGGACGAACAGCGCGCTGGACAGAATGTTCATTACCAGCCCGATGATGCCGGTGTCGCTGATGGTGACCATTTCCACCAGCGAAACGACCGTGGAGATGAGCAGTGCTGCGGACGGCCCGTAGAGCATACCACCGATGGCGATCAGGCAATCCTTGGGGTCGTATTTCAGCCACAGCACCACGGGAATACGGAACAGCGCGGTCGAGGCGAATGCCAGCGCGCAGAACAGTGCCATCACGATGAGACGGCGGGTATCGACGGATTTTTTCACAGACATACCGAACGGCCTCCCAAAATAAAATGCCCCGCAGAGACTCTGCGGGGCACCGATTCACAAAACACACGGTGTCTTCTTCCATCCGGACTGTACCGTCGGCTTTGGAATTTCACCAAATCGGCGCCGAAGCGCTTGCGGGCTGTACCGCCGGTGGGGAATCGCACCCCGCCCCGAAGACGTATTGCTATCAGTATATACCGTTTGCGGCGCGCTGTCAAGCTACAGCAGCCACGTGGCCAGGCCGAACAGCATCAGCAGGGACAGCACATCGACGATGGTGGTGATAAACGGGCTGGCCATCACCGCCGGGTCGGCGCCGAGCCGTTTGGCGAGAATGGGCAGTGTACAGCCGATGAGCTTGGCGCAAACGACGGTGAACGCCAACGCCAGGCAGATCACGAATGCCTCCAGGTTGCCGACGGGGGTGCCGAGTAGCCAGCGATCCACGACCAACAGCTTCAGATAGGCGGCGGCGGCCAGCGTGATACCGCACAGAAGGGCGACGCGCAGCTCCTTCCACACGATGCGGCCGATGTCGCGCAGGTGCACCTCACCGAGCGCCAGCATACGGATCAGCGTGACCGAGGACTGACTGCCGCTGTTGCCGCCGGTATCCATCAGCATGGGAATGAAGGCGGTGAGGGCGACCGAGGCGGCGAGCGCCGATTCAAATTTGGTGATGATGATGCCGGTGAAGGTGGCGGAGATGAGCAAAACCAACAGCCACGGGATACGGGTGCGGTAGGTCGTCCACACGCCGGTTTTCAGGTACGGCTTATCCGCAGGAATGATAGCCGCCATCTTTTCGATGTCCTCGGTGGCCTCCGCCTGCAGAATATCGATGATGTCATCGACGGTGATGATGCCGACCAGCCTCTCCTCGCTGTCCACGACAGGTAGGGCGATGAGGTCGTAACGGGCAAAGATCTGTGCCACCGCTTCCCGATCCTCGGTGGTGTGCACCGACAGCACCGAGCGGTTCATCAGCTCACTGATGAGGTCGTCCTCCTGAGCCAACAGCAGGTCACGCACCGTGACAACGCCCTCCAGATGACGGTCGCTGTCGGTGACATAGCCGGTGTAGATGGTTTCCTTGTCGGGACCGCAGGTACGAATATAGCGCAGGGCGGCGGCGACGGTCATTTCCGCCTTCAGATCGACAAATTCGGTGGTCAGCACACTGCCGGCGCTGTTTTCGGGGTATTGGAGCAGACGGTTCAGGGTACGTCGCTCCTCCGGCGAAACGGTACGCATCAGTCGCTTGACCACACCGGCAGGCAATTCCTCCAGCAGGTCCACGGCGTCATCGTCGTACAGGCCGGCCATGACCTCCGCCATTTCCCGGTTGGTCAACAGCTCCAGCAACGAGCGCTGAGTATCGCTGTCCAGATAGGAAAAGGTTTCCGCCGCCGTGTCCTTGGGCAACAGACGGTACGCCGGGAGCGCCTGCTCCGGCGGCAGTTCTTCGATCAGGGTCGCAATATCGACCGGCTCCAGATCGACGAGCAAGGCGCGTGCCTCGTTGAAGTGACGGTTGTCGAGCTGCTCGGCCAGCTCGTCGCTGATGGGGATAAGCCAAGTTGTCATACAAAAAACCTCCTGTTTCGTCAAACAGGAGGTCACACGCCGAAGAAGCGGAGATGATACAGCTCAGCTCTGAACCGGTGCGGCGAACGCACGGACCGCCTGTTTGGTTGTAAAGTGTCTACTTCGAGGAACCGCTGTATCCATACGTTCACTTCCTTTTCTTGATATGCTCCTATTATAACGCAACTTACCGCGAAAATGCAAGAAAAAGCAGGAAAATCTCTTGCGCTTTCGGCTGTTTTTGGTGTATAATAGAAGCGTTGAATATAATATAACAGGTTTTGAGGGCGGCGGAGGCCGCAGGAGGGTAATATTTTGGCGATCGATCTGCACTGTCACACAAAAATATCCGACGGATCATTGGGCATCGAGGAATTACTCAGCATTGCCAAGCGTCGCGGTCTGGCGGCTCTGTCTGTCACCGACCACGATTCCACCGCCGGCGCTACGCGTGCGGTGATTTTGGGTAAGCGCATGGGTGTGCGCGTGATCCACGGGGTGGAGTTTTCCGCCATGGATGAGCAACGCGGCGGCAAGGCACACCTGCTCTGCTACCAATGCGATCATCCCGACCGACTGGAGGGGCTTTGCCGTCGTATCGGAGAATCCCGTCGCTCGGCGGCACTGGCATCCATTCGCAAGGTCATGCGCTATTATCCCATCACCCCCGATCTGGTGGTCAAGTGTGCGACAGGCAGTACCAATATTTACAAACAACACATCATGCACGCCCTGATGGATGCCGGCTATGCCGACAGCATCTACGGCGAGCTGTATGAAAAGCTGTTTGGCGAAAACGGCTGTGCCAAGGTGGAGCGCACCTATCCCGACGTGCGCGAGGTGCTGACGGCGATTCACGAGGCCGGCGGCGTCGCCGTGCTGGCGCATCCGTACAGCTATCACAACGAAGCATTGCTGGAGGAGCTGATTGAGCTGGGGCTGGACGGCGTCGAGGCGTGGCATCACACCCATTCGCCGGAGCAGACGGAACAGCTTCTCGCGCTGGCCAACGAGCACGGCATGGTGGCAACCGGCGGCTCGGATTTCCACGGCATGTATGCGCGCACCGTGCGTCCGCTCGGCTCCACGCCCGTGCCGGACGAACAGGCAAGCGCTCTGCTTACATACAAAGACAAAAAAGCGCGTCGCGCGCGTGCCGCCAAGGAGGATTAACATGACCTATCAATACCGGACACGCGGTGTCTGCTCCCGTTCCATTGTGTTTGACGTGGAGGACGGCATCGTGCACAACGTGAAATTTGAGGGCGGCTGCTCCGGCAACACGCAGGGCGTTGCCGCTTTGGTGGAGGGCATGACCGCCGAGGAGGCCATTCGTCGTTTGCAGGGGATCCGTTGCGGACTCAAGGTGACCTCCTGCCCGGATCAGCTGGCACAGGCGCTACAGCAGGTATCGGAGCAGTAAAATTCAATCAAAAGCAAGAGCACCGAAGCATCGCTTCGGTGCTCTTATGCTTTGACAGCCTATACCGTGGCCGGTGTGTCTTCGGTTTTCGGTGGCGCGGCGGTCACCGTTGCCAACGCGCGATACACGCGCCGATCGGCAAAGTGACTGTACACAAGCTGACCGATCAGCGTGATGACCCACGTCATCGGCCAGCAGAGGAACAGCATTTGCCAGCGGAGAGTGGCATCGGTAAACAGTGGCAGGGCGAACGTAACCCACAGAATACGCAGGCCGCAGGCGCCGACCAGGGTGATAATCATCGGGCCGATCGAATAGCCCAGTCCGCGCAGGTGCGAGGATTGGATATTCATGGAGCCGCAGATAAACGCCATGGAGGTGATGGTCCGCAGACGCACCTTGGCCGCCTCGATGGCGATTTCCGAATCCAAAAACAGGCTCAACAGCGGGTGCTCGAACAGCAGAACCAACGCGCCCAGGCCGATGCCCACCACGGCGTTCAGCAGGTGCGCGTACCGGTTGACCCGGCGAATACGCTGTGACTGCCTGGCGCCGAAGTTTTGGCTGGTGAACGCCATGGCGGTGGTGGAAAAAGCGTCCATGGCGGTGTAGGTCAGGGATTCGACCTGTGCCGCCGCGCCGGACGCCGCCATGTGGACGGCGCCGAAGCTGTTAATGGCGGACTG
>CAYQBP010000063.1:0-7487 GCA_964415745.1 uncultured Eubacteriales bacterium | reverse complement strand
TCGTGGCGGAGCTCGGCAATGAGCACGAAAAATACCGCTTCCGATCGCAGGACGGTTCCGTTACACCGATCGCAGAATATACGTCATATTCGCGTACTGCCGGGCTTCCCGACACGTTGCCCCTGCCGTGGGCGGCAGGTCGCCGCTTCAAGGCGACGCTGACCGCCGCCGCGCGGCTGTGGGACGGGCGCTGGCTGTGCGGTACTGCCGACGGCTTGCTGTGCCTGTGGGACGGGGAGATCTGCTTTTCACTGGGTGCCTGCCCAAACTGCAGTGGAGAGGTCGTGGACATTTGCTGTTGCGAGCGTACAAAAACCGCCTACGGCATCATCGGCTCGCATAACGACATCGGCATTTTGTTCTCCTATGACGAGCGCCACGGCGTGCGCTATCTCGGTCGCATGAGCTTCAATACCGACACCGGTTTATACGTCAGCAGTGTGCTCGGCTGTGTGGCTGTCAACGAAGCCGGTGACGAGATTGCCGTCGGTTCGGCGGAGCGTATGGGGGTGCTGTACCGTTTGCGCCTGGGCGATAAAAATTTCTGAAAAAAAGACTTGCCTTTTTGCTTGACCTGTGGTACAATACTACGGCAATATGCATACGGGTGTGTTGCGCTCCGGCGGTGCCGCTTGCGGTTCCGGAGATGCGGGCAAAAATTTTTTCATTGTCCGTAGCGCCCGTAGAGGTAAAAACCGGGAGGAAATATTGTATGTCAGTCGTATCCATGAAGCAGCTGCTTGAGGCCGGTGTCCACTTCGGTCACCAGACTCGCCGCTGGAACCCCAAAATGAAGCCGTACATCTTCACCGAGCGTAACGGAATCTACATCATCGATCTTCAGCAGACCGTTCGCAAGCTGGAAGAAGCGTACATGTTCATCCGTGACCTGTCCGCCGAGGGCAAGTCGGTGCTGTTTGTCGGCACCAAGAAGCAGGCTCAGGATTCCATCGCCGAAGAGGCTGTCCGTGCCGGCGCTTATTATGTCAATGCTCGTTGGTTGGGCGGTATGCTCACCAACTTCCGCACCATTCGTGGCCGTATCGCCCGCCTGAACCAGCTCAAGGCTATGGCGGAGGACGGTACGTTCAGCCTCCTGCCCAAGAAGGAAGTCGTCAAGCTGAACCACGAGATCGAAAAGCTCGAAAAGTTCCTGGGCGGCATCAAGGGCATGGACAAGATCCCCGGTGCGCTGTTTATCGTCGATCCCCGCAAGGAAAAGATCGCCGTGACCGAAGCCAAGAAGCTGGGTATTCCGATCGTCGCGATCGTCGATACCAACTGCGATCCGGACGATGTGGATTATGTCATTCCGGGTAACGATGACGCTATCCGTGCCGTGAAGCTGATTGCCGGCGCCATGGCCAACGCCATCATCGAAGGCCGTCAGGGTGAGCAGGCTGCCGCCGAGGAAGCCGCTCCTGCCGAAGCGGAAGCCGAAGAAGCTCCCGCCGCGGAATAAGTAATTTCAGGAGGGAACAAGCTATGGCTTTTACTGCTTTAGATGTTAAGAAACTGCGCGAAATGACCAGTGTCGGCATGATGGATTGCAAAAAGGCTCTCCAGGCGACCGACGGCGATATGGACAAGGCCGTGGACTGGCTGCGCGAAAAGGGTCTGGCCAAGGCCGCTAAGAAAGCAGACCGCGTCGCCGCTATGGGCGTTGCGTATGCCGCCGTGGTCGATGGCGTGGGCGTCGTGATCGAGGTCAACACCGAAACCGACTTTGCCGCCAAGACCGAAGCGTTTATGGATTTGGTCAAAAACCTGGCTGTGGTTGTCGCCACTCAGGCTCCGGCAGATATCGAGGCGCTGAAGGGCTGCACCTATCCGAACTCCGAGCTGACCGTTGCCGAGATCATGCAGGAAAAGGTAATGTCGATCGGTGAAAACATGCAGATTCGCCGTTTCGGCCGCTTTACCGATAACACCTCCGTGGTCTATGTCCACGCCGGTGGCACGGATGGCGTGCTGGTCAATCTGGCCGTGGAAGGCGATATCGATGTCACCGAGATCGGCAAGAACGTTGCCATGCAGATTGCGGCTATGAGCCCGAAATATTGGGACAAGTCTCAGGTTCCGCAGGAGGACGTTGACAAGGAACTGCAGGTGCAGGTTGCTCTTATGAACAACGATCCCAAGATGGCAGCCAAGCCGGACGCGGTGAAGGAAAAGATCGCCGCCGGTAAGATCAACGCCTTCTATAAGGAATCCTGCCTGCTGCAGCAGGAATTTGTCCGCTCCGACCTGTTCAAGGGCGACGTCGCCGGCTACATTGCCGACGCGGCGAAGAAGCTGGGCGGTTCCGTCACGTTCGTCGATGCGATCCACTACGTCATGGGTGAAGGCATCGAAAAGCGCGAGGACGACTTTGCCGCCGAAGTTGCTGCCATGGCGAAATAAGCTACGGTACGGTAATACTCGGTTATTTTACAGACTCATCACCGTCGGGTTTTCCCGACGGTGATTTTGTTTTTACAGCTACGACTGCCTGTGCAGAGTGCGAAGGCGGTGTACCGGCATCACGACCGTCTTTCCCGAAGCTCCCGAAGCACCGTGGGCTTGCCGAATCGGTACTGTCGGACAATCGAAATTGCCTTTGCATGGTTGTTAATGCGTGTACGCCCGAAAACTTTTCGGTTTTCTTCAAAAAAATGCAAAAATACCCTTGACAAATGCTGGTAAGACGTGTATTATTATACTCGGTTAGCGAAAGCTAACCAATTATTCGACTTGTTGGTTAGCCTGTGCTAATTTTAGTAACGTTAAAAGAGGGACTGTGTATGATACCGTTGTCGTTCGCCACCGTCGGGGAAGAAAACATCATTCGTAAGATCGGCGGTTTGCCCGAAGTGAAAAAGCATTTGGAAAATTTGGGCTTTGTGGTCGGCGGCACGGTGACGGTTGTAAACACCTTGGGCGGTAACTTGATTGTGAATGTCAAGGAAGCCCGCGTGGCGATCAGTAAGGAAATGGCGCAAAAGATCATGATTTGATGGGCGCTTTTACTTAAATTTTTTGCAAGGAGGGAACCGGGATGAAAACGTTGAAGGATGTCAAGGTGGGGGAAACGGTCGCTGTTGTCAAATTGCATGGCGAGGGTGCCGTGAAGCGCCGCATCATGGACATGGGTATTACCAAGGGCGTGGAAATCTATGTACGCAAGGTAGCACCCCTGGGTGATCCGGTGGAGGTCACGGTGCGCGGCTATGAGCTGTCACTCCGTAAGGCGGACGCCGAAATGGTCGAGGTTCAGTAATTTCCGGGCGCGGCCCGGTATTTTTAAGGTCATCAGTTAGCAACTGCTAACGCAGGAAAGAGAGGGAGTAACATGAGCTTGAGAATTGCGCTTGCCGGCAATCCGAACTGCGGCAAGACGACACTGTTTAACGCACTGACCGGTGCCAATCAGTATGTGGGCAACTGGCCGGGCGTTACGGTGGAGAAAAAAGAAGGAAAACTGAAAAAGGAAAAGGGCGTGATTGTCACCGACCTTCCCGGTATCTATTCCTTGTCGCCGTACACACTGGAGGAGGTCGTGGCGCGTAACTACCTGATCGGTGAGCGTCCCGACGTGATTTTGAATATTGTTGACGGCACCAACCTGGAACGCAATCTGTACTTAACGACTCAGCTGATGGAGCTGGGTATTCCGGTTGTTGTGGCGATCAACATGATGGACGTCGTGCGGAAGAACGGCGATAACATCAAAACGGATGTTCTTTCGGCGGAGCTGGGGTGCCCCGTGGTGGAAATTTCCGCTTTGAAGGGTATCGGCATTTCCGAAGCCACCAAGGCGGCGATGGACGTGGCGAAAAACGGGAAGGCTGTCCCGAACCACAATTTCTCCGGTACGGTCGAGCACGTTATCGCACACATCGAGGAAGCCGCCGTTCATTCCATGCCGGAGGAGCAGCAGCGCTGGTACGCGATCAAAATCTTTGAGCGCGACGACAAGGTGCTGGAGCAGCTTCAGCTGGATGAGATCACACGTGCTCACATCGAGGATGACATCGCCGCGGTGGAGACGTCCATGGACGATGATGCCGAAAGCATCATCACCAACGAACGCTATGTGTATATCGGACAGCTCATGAAAACCTGCTACAAGAAAAAGTCGGCCGGTAAGATGACGCTTTCGGATAAGATCGACCGCATTGTTACCAACCGTATTTTGGCGTTGCCCATTTTTGCGGCGATCATGTGGCTGGTGTACACCCTGTCCATCGGTACGGTCGGTGATTTTACCGTTACCTTTATGAACGACGGCTTGTTCGGCTCGTTTGCGGAAACGTTCCCCGACACGTTCATGTCCGGCTGGTACAGCATTCCAGAACTGCTGGATATGCTGTTGTGCCGTGACGGTGTACCGATCATCGCCGAATGGCTGTACAGCCTGATTATGGACGGCATCGTCGGCGGCGTCGGCGCGGTTCTCGGCTTTGTGCCGCAGATGCTGGTGCTGTTCCTCCTGCTGTCCATTTTGGAGGACTGCGGTTATATGTCCCGTGTCGCGTTTATCATGGACCGCATTTTCCGCAAGTTCGGCTTGTCCGGTAAGTCCTTCATCCCGATGCTGGTGGCCTCCGGTTGCGGTGTTCCCGGCGTCATGGCGTCCCGTACCATCGAGCAGGACCGTGACCGCAAAATGACCATCATGACCACCTGCTTTATTCCCTGCGGTGCCAAAATGCCGATTGTCGGTCTGATCGCCGGCGCCTTGTTTGGTAATAGCGGTCTGATTGCTACGGCGGCCTACTTTATCGGTGTGGCGGCGGTCGTCGTTTCGGGTATCATCCTGAAAAAGACCAAGCCCTTCTCCGGTGACCCGGCTCCCTTTGTTATGGAGCTGCCTGCTTACCACGCACCGGTGCCGTCCAATGTTCTTCGCGCTACGTGGGAACGTGGCTGGAGCTTTATCAAGCGTGCCGGTACCGTGATTGTGGCGGCCAGCATCATCATTTGGGTGCTGAACAGCCTGACCTTCGAGGGTGGCTTCCACTATATCGGTGAGGGCGCCGAGGCTTCGATTTTGAACGTGCTCGGTCACGGACTCGCCGTCATCTTTAAGCCGCTCGGCTTTGGTCAGTGGCAGTCGGCGGTAGCAACGGTTCTCGGTCTGGTTGCCAAGGAAGAGGTCGTCGGTGTGTTCGGCGCGCTGTCCTCGATGGCCAACTCCGATCTGCTGGTTTCCGCCGTGGAGGAAGGCGGCAAGGAAATGCTGCTGATCGGTCAGGAAATCTTCGGCGGCAGTCAGCTGGCCGGTTTCTCCTTCCTGATCTTCAACCTGCTGTGCGCGCCCTGCTTTGCGGCTATGGGTGCTATCAAGCGCGAGATGAACAACGGCAAATGGACGTTCTTCGCCATCGGGTATATGTGCGCGTTTGCCTACGCTGTCTCTCTTATCGTGTATCAGCTCGGTGTGCTGTTTACCGGCGGTGGCTTCACGGTATGGACGGCTGTGGCGTTCCTCGTGCTGGCGTTCCTCATCTACATGCTGGTTCGCCCCAATAAGTACAACGAAAACGAGCTGCGTATGAACGTGGCGTCCAAGTAAGGAGTGTAAGAGTATGTGGCCAACGATCCTTGTAGCGGCAATTGTTGCGGCGGTGTTCCTAGCCATCGTCATCCGCGGTATCCGCAATAAGAAAAAGGGGAAAAGCTCCTGTGCCTGCGGTTGTTCGGGATGCGGCATGAAGGATGTCTGTCATTCCGATAAATCCGGTAAGTGATCGCTTGCCCCATAGCTTCTCACGACCGCCGTCCGTGCAACACCTCGGACGGCGGTCGTTCTGTCCTTCGCTTCGTCGCGTTGACAAAAGGAAAAAACAATGGTATACTGAGTACCTATTCAGCCATGCTATAAGGAGATGAAAAAGGGTTCGCTTGCATCGTCGTTGCCATAGGACGCACCATAGGGACGAATGACGCAATACGCTTCTGCTGTCTGCGGAGTATCACAGAGATGTCGGGTATTCGGCAGGCAAGGAAACGAAAGGGGTTTACCTATGAATATTGTGGTAGCCGGAACGGGCTATGTCGGTCTGTCCATGGCGGTGCTGCTGTCTCAGCATCACAACGTCACGGCGGTGGACGTAGTTCCG
The DNA here is from genome assembly GCA_964415745.1 of uncultured Eubacteriales bacterium. GTDB lineage: Bacteria > Bacillota > Clostridia > Oscillospirales > Acutalibacteraceae > RGIG3009. Next base: position 1,383 of record CAYQBP010000063.1, on the reverse strand, counting down.
GAAAAAGTGGAGCTGATCAATGCGCGCCGGTCACCGATCCGTGATGCGGATATTGAGGAGTACCTGCAAAGCAAGTCGTTACATCTCACTGCCACGCTGGACGGCGATGCCGCCTACCGTCAGGCAGAGCTGATCATCATTTCCACACCGACCAACTACGATGAGCGAAAAAACTTTTTTGATACCTCCACCGTGGAGGCAGTGATCCGTCAGGTCACGGCTGTCAATCCGCAGGCGGTGCTGGTTATTAAAAGCACGGTGCCTGTCGGCTTCACCGAGGAGGCGCGTCGGCGCTTTTCCTGTGACCGGCTACTGTTCAGTCCGGAATTTTTGCGTGAAGGTCGCGCCCTGTACGATAATTTGTACCCCAGCCGCATCGTTGTCGGCGTACCGACCGGGGAGCCGTCGTTGCAACAGGCGGCGGAGCGATTTGTTGCGTTGCTATGCGAGGGCGCCTGCAAAGCGGACATCGACGTGCGCTACATGAACCCCACCGAGGCTGAGGCGGTCAAGCTGTTCGCCAACACCTATTTGGCCATGCGTGTTTCGTTTTTTAATGAGCTGGATACCTACGCCGTTACACGTGGATTGGATTCCCGTTCGATCATCGAGGGAATTGGTCTGGACCCGCGTATCGGCTCGCACTATAACAATCCGTCGTTCGGCTATGGCGGCTATTGCCTGCCCAAGGATACCAAGCAGCTGTTGGCCAATTACCGCGATGTGCCGCAAAATCTGATTTCCGCCATTGTCGCGGCCAACACCACGCGAAAGGATTTTATCGCGGATCAGATTATTGCCCGTCATCCAAGGACCGTGGGCATTTACCGTCTGACCATGAAATCCGGAAGTGATAATTTCCGGCAAAGCTCGATTCAGGGTGTCATGAAGCGTATCAAAGCCAAGGGGATTCCGGTGCTCGTTTACGAGCCGACGATGCGTGACGACACCTTTTTCGGCAGTCGCGTGGTGCGCGATCTGGAGGAATTCAAACGGGAGGCGGAGATTATTGTTGCCAACCGCTGTCACGAGGAATTGGCCGATGTCATGGATAAGGTATATACGCGCGATCTGTATTTTCGTGATTAGTTTTTGAAAAAACGCCCCTGTCGGCTCGTGATGAGCGACGGGGGCGTTGCCTGTTTTCGGTTATTGGTGATTGGCGGCTTTCCACTCCAGATAATCGTCGTAGCACATGGTTTTGTCCAAAATGGTGCCGTCGGCTTTGAATTCGATGATCCGGTTGGCAACCGTTTGAATGAACTGGTGGTCGTAGGAGGAAAACAGTACGTTCCCCTTGAAGTCGATCAGGCCATCGTTGACCGCCGTGATGGATTCCAAATCCAAATGGTTGGTCGGCTGATCCAGCAGAAGCACGTTGGC
>CAYQBP010000062.1:6429-7500 GCA_964415745.1 uncultured Eubacteriales bacterium | reverse complement strand
CGTAGATGAACGTAATGCCCAGGCTCTTTTGAATGTTCTTCAGTTCGGCCTGCATATCTTTACGGAGCTTCAAATCCAATGCCGCCAGCGGTTCGTCGAGCAGAAGCACGCGCGGATTGTTCGCCAAAGCACGGGCAATGGCGACGCGCTGCTGCTGACCGCCGGACAGGGTATCGATCCGACGCTCATTAAAGCCGACCAGATTGACCAGCTTCAGCATACGATCCACGGTTTCGCGAATTTCCGCCTTCTTTTTGCCCTGAACGCGCATACCGAACGCCACGTTGTCCTGAACGTTCAGGTGCGGAAACAGCGCGTAGCGCTGAAAAATCGTATTGACCGGGCGTTTGTGCGGCGGCAGCTTGGACATATCCTTACCGTCAAAAAAGACACTGCCGCTGTCCGGAGTGACGAAGCCGCCGATAATTCTCAGCGTTGTCGTTTTGCCACAGCCGGAGGGGCCGAGCAAGGTAACAAATTCTCCGTCCGAGATGTTGAGGTTTAAGCCGCTCAGCACCTGTTCTCCATCAAAGGACACGGTAATGTCTTTCAATTTAATAATTTCTTTGGCTGTTTGCATAATAGCATCCCCCTTTGCGGTGTATACGCCGGCGATCCCGCGTACGGTAGTTTCCCGTGTGTACATGCCAACACGGAGAGAAACCGTGATACTTTGAGTCACGCCCTCCGCAAAGGGTTTTTCACAGTTGTCAGAGCAACTGCGGCGCGACCTCATATCACTTTGGTAAAAATAGATGCGTGTCCACTGCCTGAACAGTGGACAACATACAACACTATATATGTTTTACAAACAAAAGTCAAGGTATTTTCCGAAAAATCAGAAAATACCTTGATTTTTGTCAAAAATTACAAGAATTTCTCGAACAGGCAACGCATAAGCGCGGATTTTCTTCGTCTACGTCGATTTTTTCTTAATCGCTTTCCAGTATTCCTCGAAGGCACGCTCCGATTTATTTTCGCCTGCCTGATAGTATACACGATCGCGAATATCATCTGGGAGATACTGCTGTGCCACCCAATGATTCGGATACTCGTGCGGATATTTGTAAA
>CAYQBP010000062.1:0-6329 GCA_964415745.1 uncultured Eubacteriales bacterium | reverse complement strand
CGGCGGCACGCCGACGGAAGATCGCCTGCCGCCAACAGTCGTGCCAAATAATAGACTGCGGCGTCCGGATCGGAACCGCGCATGGATTTTTGAAAAGCCGATAACAGGTCGTAATGCTCATCGCCGTCGCGATCATACCGCATCGCGCTTTTTTGCGAAAGCTCGGTAGCCGTTTCCAACGAAACGTGCCGCACGCCCTGTTCATCCGGCTCGGTTGCCAGCACACACAGCTCCACGGCATTTAAGGATTTACGGACATCGCCGCCGCACGCAGTGGCGATGCAGGAGGTCACGCCCTCCCCCACGATTATTTCCTGTTGCTGTTCACGCTCCAGAAAATCGAAGGCGCGTTGTACGGCCTGCTCAACCTCGGCAGGCTGAACCGTCTTAAATTCAAAAACCGTCGAGCGGCTCAGCACCGCACCGTACACGTAAAAATACGGATTTTCTGTGGTGGAGGCAATCAGCGTGATTTTACCGCTTTCGATGTACTCCAGCAGTGTCTGCTGCTGCTTTTTATTGAAATATTGAATTTCGTCCAAATACAGAAGAATCCCGTTCGCACCTGCCAGTGTATCCACTTCCTCCACCACGGCGCGAATATCGGCGGTGGAGGCGGTGGTTCCGTTCAGGCGGTGTAACCGCATGGAGGTGCGGGCGGCAATAATGCTCGCCACGGTCGTTTTTCCCACACCGGGAGGGCCGTAAAAAATCAGATTGGGAATGCTTCCGGACTCGATAATCGTACGCAACGCCTTTCCCGGCGCCAGCAAATGCCGTTGTCCTACGACCTCTTCCAATGCTTGTGGGCGCATCCGATCAGCCAACGGAGCCATGTACTCACCACCTTTGGTTTATGTCACTATCATACCTTTTTTTCCACCAATATGCAAGTCTCTTTCTTAATTTTCTTCATTGACATTCGCCCGTTCGGCATGATACACTGGACCAAAGGAGTGACACACTATGACAACAACGGAGCTGGCTCAGCTGGCGGTAGCGCGCTTAAAGGAGCGCTACCCCCATGCCCGGTGCTCCCTGCAGGCGGACAACGCGTTTCAGCTGTTGGTTGCCACCCGGCTTTCGGCGCAATGCACCGACGCACGGGTGAATCTGGTAACATCGGCATTGTTTGAACGGTTTCCCACCGCATACGACCTCGCCGCGGCCACACCGGAGGAGGTGGAGCCGTATATCCGCTCCTGTGGCTTATATAAGACCAAGGCGCGTGATTTGGTGACGATGTCCCAGCAGCTATGTGACCGGCACAACGGAAGCATTCCCGGCACGATGGAGGAGCTGACCGCACTGTCGGGAATCGGTCGCAAAACCGCCAACCTGATTTGCGGCGATGTTTACGGTATGCCGGGAGCGGTGGTCACCGACACGCACTGTATCCGCATCACCAACCGGCTGGGGCTCTCGCAGGGCACCGACCCACAGCGCGTAGAAGATCAGCTGCGTGCGTTGCTCCCCCCTGCAGAAAGCAACGACTTCTGTCATCGTCTGGTTTTGTTTGGCAGAGATATCTGCACCGCCCGTTCTCCCCGTTGCGGCGATTGTCCCTTCAACGACTGCTGTCCTTCGTCAGCCACCGGCGACAACCGCGATACAGTGGTACCGCCATCACGCTGATCACGCCCCACAGCACGCTGTACAGCAAGCAAATCTGTCCGTCCACATTGCCAAGGCGATCGCTGTAATCCCATACATTGAGTCTCCAGCATCGGTTCAGCAGGTAACCGCTGACCAGCTCCAGCACCGTGACAACCGCGGAGCACACCACACCGACCGCTACGATACCGCGGCACCACAGCCGATTGCCGATTTTTCCGATCAACTGAAAGCAGGCGCCACCCAGGAAAAACATAGACCAATGGCTGTAACCGCGCCAAACGATTTCCACCAGGTTGTACGCCGCTCCGCCAATGACAAACAAGCCGATTTCCCGATACACTTTACCCTTCATACGTTTTCCTCCGTTTGATAAGAGTGTATCCCGGCAACAAACCACCTATACAAAACCGACGTATGCCTTGATGCATACGTCGGTTTTTGACAAAAAGAAAGCCGCCCGTAAAGGGCGGCTTCGGAAAACCGGATTAGTTTTCGCCTCTCATGCTGGCGAAGCACTCGCTGCAATACACAGGACGATCCTCGCGGGGCTTGAAGGGCACCTTCGCCTCTTTGCCGCAGTTGGCGCAAATGGCCACATGCATCTCGCGCTCGGGTCTCGCGGCGTTCTTGCGCGCATCGCGGCAAGCCTTGCAACGCTGAGGCTCATTCACAAAGCCTTTCTCCGCATAGAACTCCTGCTCACCGGCGGTGAACACGAATTCGTTGCCGCATTCCTTGCATACCAGGGTCTTGTCTTCGTACATACGTTTTACCTCGCTTTGATAAATTGTTTGCCCTGCGACGCATTAAGACAGACACCACTTTGCAAGCCGCGCTTCTCATACAGCTGTTCGGGCAAATATATTTGTGAAACGGATACTACCGTTTATCACCGAAAATTATGAAAAAGAGACAGACAGCTTCCGCCGTAACCGTTGCAGGGCGTTATCCACTGTTTTACGGCTGATGTGCAACGCCTGTGCAATCTCTTCGTAAGAATAGGAGCCCAAATACCGCATCAATACGCGATATTCCAAATCCGTTAATGTTGCATGAAGATGTGCCCGCAGGGACTCCAATTCTTCGCGGCGTACCAGCAGCAACTCGGGATCGTCCGTTGCCGCTGCGGCTTCGGCTACCGGCGGCTTGTCCGGATCGTCCAGCAACAAGGGAGTCCCCTGCGCGCAACGCACCGCAGACAACATACGGTTACGCATACAGGCACAGGCAAACGTGCCAAAGGCGGCTTCGTTCCCCGGATGATACGCCTGCACGGCGGACAGCAGACCGAGCATACCCTCCTGTGCCAAGTCCTCCGCTTCCAGCGATGACACGCCGCTGTACTGCACCGACAAACGGTGTAACAAAGCCGAATACCGCGATAACAGGCAAGCAAACGCATCTTCACTTTTGCCCCGTGCCAAAGTGACCAACTGATCGTCACTGAGCTCTGAAAACGAAGAACCTGCCGACGCAGACAGCAACCGACCTCACCTCGTGCCAAGACAAAAACTTTTATGCATAAGGACAGTATATCGTGACGCGACGAAAAAGTCAACACTTTTTTCAAAAAAATATCCGAAGTGTTGAAAAAAGTGCGGACGGGTGCGAAAAATTTTGCGATTTTACATAAATCGACGGTATTTTACACGCTTCGGCTTTCGCGAAAAATGCGGCTGAAATCGCATAAAATCAGCGTTTTTTCGACCAGGTGGACGGTGAAAGCAGTACCAGCAGTGGGTAAATTTCCAGGCGACCGAACAGCATGGCCAGTGACAACACCAGCTTGGACGGATCGCTGTAGCAAGCGTAGCTTGCCGCCGGGCCGACCGTATCGAAGCCGGGGCCGATGTTGTTGAAGCAGGAGATCGCCGCCGAGGCGTTGGTTTCCATGCTGAACGGCTCAAACGACAGACACAAAAACACCAGTGCAATGCAGACGATGTAGAGCACGAAGTAGGCGCTGACGCCGTCCAGTGTGGCATCCTCCACGCGCTTGCCCTCCAAATGTACACTGCTGACCGAGCGCGGATGGATCATCCGCTTGAAATCGCGTTGAGCGGTTTTGAACAGCAGCATGACACGGGAAATTTTGAGACCGCCGGCGGTAGAACCGGCACAGCCGCCGACAAACATGAGCAACAACAAAATGGCCTTGGACAATCCCGGCCACAGATTGAAATCGACGGTGGAATAGCCGGTGGTGGTGATTACGGAAACGACCTGGAAGAAGGCGTTACGCACGGCATCACCAAAGGCGTACTGCGGCAAAATCGTGACGGTGATGATCGCAACGGACACGGCGATGATGGCAAAATAGCACCACAGCTCACTGCTTCGCAAAGCACTGCGCGCGCGGCGCATCAAAATGAGCTGGTAGAGATTAAAATTGATACCGAACAGTAGCATGAACACCGCGATGACCCACTGTGAATAGGCGCTGTACTCCCCCACACTGGTAGCACGGATGCCGAAGCCACCGGTGCCGGCCGAACCGAATGCGTGTAAAATACTGTCGAACAGCGTCATATCGCCACACGCCAGAAAAACGATGTGCACCAGCGTCAGCACGATGTAGATGAGATACAGGATTTTGGCCGTATCGCGCAGACGCGGCACCAGCTTGCCGACAACGGGGCCGGGCATTTCCGCACGCAAAATATGTATGGAACGTCCCGATTCCGCCGGGAGGATCGCCATCATCAATACAATGACGCCCATGCCGCCAATCCAGTGCGTGAAGCTACGCCAAAACAGCATACCGTGATCCAGCGTGGCCGGATCGTTCAAAATTGACGCGCCGGTAGTCGTCAGACCACTGACCGTTTCAAACAGCGCGTCCACATACGACGGGATCGCACCGCCTATCACAAATGGCAAAGCGCCGATCAATGACAAAAAAATCCACGACAGAGCCACGCTGACCAAGCCGCCGCGCGCAAAGATGCGACGGTCGCCGTGCCGATTGGTAAGGAGCAACACCGTGCCGAGCACAGCGGCCACCGCCACGGTAACGGCAAAGGCAAACAATGTACGCCATTCACCGTAAATCGCGGAAACGACCAGCGGCAACAGCAACAGTACCGCTTCCAGTTGAATGATCCGTCCTGCCGTATGCAGGATCACACGACGATTCATACTACCGTGCTCCTCTTACTTCTGCAAAATATCCGACAAATCCCGAACGCGCTGATTGGCGGCGAGAATGATCACATGGTCACCTTCGGCAATGGCATCGTCACCGGAGGGAATGATGATCTGACGATCGCGCAAAATACCGGCAATCAGCGTATTCCGCTTGGTTTTCAGCTCCTTGAGCGGAATACCGACAACCTCCGTTTCGTTACGCACCAGAAATTCCAACGCTTCGGCCTTGCCGTCCATCAGCTGGTACAGGGTCTCCACACTACAGCCCAGGGAGTTTTGCAGGGCACGCGCATAACGCACCACCACATCGGATACGATTTTCCGCGGCGACACGATGCTGTCCAAGCCGAGGTTTTCCGCCAAAGCCGACAGCTCATCGCGGTTGACCTTGGCAATTACCTTGGGAACATTCAGCGAAGCGGCAAAAATGGACATCAGAATGTTTTCTTCATCAATACCGGTCAGCGCTACCAGCGCATCCTGCGAGGTGAGGTCCTCCTCCAGCAGAAGCTCCTGCTGGGTACCGTCGCCGCGGACGATGGTGGTTTTCGGCAACAAATCGCTCAGCTCCTGCGCCATGGCCGGGTCTTTTTCGACCAGAGTAACGGTATTGCCGCCGTTTTCCAGCAAATGTGCCAAATAGAACGCGGTGCGGCTGCCACCGAGAATCATCACGCGGCGCGCTTCCTTCTGCAACACGCCCATTTCACGCAGGAGCTTTTGCAGCTCCGACGGCGAGGCGGTGATGCCGATTTTATCGCCGCTTTGCAAGACAAAGTTACCGTCCGGGATATACACCTCGTTGTCACGCTGTACCACACAAACCAGAAATGTGGCACGGAATTTGCCGCGCAGCTCGTGCAAGGTCATGCCGGCCATCACCGACTGCTCGCGCAAGCGAAGCTCGATCATTTCAAAATTCCGATGCGAAAAGGTATCAACCTTTACGGCCGAGGGGAACTTCAGCAGATTCAGCAATTCCTGTGCCGCCATCAAATCGGGATTGATAGCCAGTGACAAATGCAGATGCCGGCGCATAAAGCCGAGGCTGTTATCGTTGTATTCCGGATTGCGGATACGGGCAATGGTATGCTGGGCGCCCATTTCACGTGCTAAAAAGCAACACAGCATATTCGTTTCGTCCGACCCGGTAACGGCGACGACCAAATCCGACGCAGCTACGCCGGCCTCCTCCAGCACATCGCAGGTGGCACCGTTGCCGCAGACACCCATCACATCGTAAACGTCGGTAATCTCGGTCAGCGCCGGCGACAAATTGTCGATCGCGGTCACATCGTGTCCTTCGGCCGCGAGGCTTTCAATGATGGCGGTACCGATTTTTCCGCACCCCACTACGATGATGTTCATCTGCTTCCCCTCCACATCAAACTATTGTGGGTATCATAGCACATTTTCACGAAATAGTCAATGGGATTGCAAAATCCTCGGCTTTCGTGTAGAATAACAATAGAACATCGCGAAAGGATGAAAGGAATGGATTTTTTGAGACTGTTGGAAGCTCTGCGTGTACCGTGGCTGGAGCAAATCATGCTCTACATCACGGC
>CAYQBP010000061.1:5436-7586 GCA_964415745.1 uncultured Eubacteriales bacterium | reverse complement strand
GGCACCGGTAAGATTTATGTGGATAACATCTTCGTGGCACAGAAGGCCTCGATGATCGACCTGGTGGTCACCAACGTGAGCTGGGTCGGCGGCGACGAGCAGGTAACGCCCGGCACCAAGCTGACCTTCATGGTCATGATTGAGAACCAGGGCGACGACCCGGTCAAGGTCGGCTCCGTCATCGATACCGATATCTGCATCGACGGCAAGACGATCCAGACCCTCAGCTACCCGGTGACTACGGAATTTGCCTCCGGCGCGAATGCGCTGGTCTTCGGCACCGACGAATGGGAAGCCGTGGAAGGCGATCACGTGGTTTCCGCCCGTGTCAACTCCACCATGTCGGTTCTGGAGTTTGATCCCACCAACAACAACCGCTTCCAGACGGATCTCCGTGTCAACGACGTGATCCTGGAGGTTCCGGAAATCGCTGCCAACGCCGGCTTCGATACGCTCGGCTTCAGCGATGACTTCAACACCCTCGACACCATCGACAGCGGCGACACCCGCGCTGACGGTTACAAGTGGTATGTCAGCCGTCCCTACGGCACCAAGTCGGTGACCGCAGATGGCTACGCCATCAAGGACGGTATCCTGACGCTGCAGGATAGCAACCCGGTGTACAACATGTCCCTGACCACCGCCGAATACAACAGCGGCATCGGCTTCACCTACAATCAGGGCTACATGGAGGTTCGTATCCGCATTCCGCGTCCGCGCGAGAACGACGAGAACGAAAAGGGTATCCCGGCGATCTGGTCGCTGCCTGTTGATAAGCTGCAGGGCTACGAAAATGTCAACTGGGTCGAAATGGACTGGCTGGAGTACTGGGGCGATAACTATTACACCATTACTCTGCACGACCAGGATGCGGTTGACGGCTCTGTCGGCGGCGGCTACTACAACAAGAACCGCAACTATTCGCAGGAAGGCCTGAACGACGGCGAGTGGCATACCATGGCGTGGCTGTGGGTGCAGAACGCGGTTGTCGGCTACCTGGACGGCGAGGAAGTATTCCGTCTGACCTATGCCGAGGGCGAAATGTCCAACCCGGCGGCATCGGTTGTCAGCCCCGGCAACCTGGGCGGCGTGGGCGCCTTCACCTACATGAACAAGCAGTATCTGCCGGTTCATATCTCCGGTTCGAAGGATAACCCGATGGAGATGGATTACATCCGCATCTGGACCAGCGCGGCCGGCGGCACGCTGGAGCCCACTCCGGACGACGATGACGACGAGCCGATCGACGTTAATCCCGAGGATTTCTGGTACGACTATTGCACCGACGATTACGGTGATCCCATCATCGAGGTGAACGAGGAGAACTACCTCAACATCCTGGCCGGTGAGGATATCTGGAATCAGTTGACCGACGAGCGTCGTGCCGAGATCAACGAGCTGTTGGAGAGCCTGGGTCAGCCCAGCTACGACGAGCTGCTCGCGGCGGCTCTGCGGATCGCCAACGGCGAGGACGACGGCGACGATTCCCCGGATACCGGTGAGCACGCAGCGGCTCTGCCCGCAATGGCGGTGGCCATGGTGCTGAGCGCGGCCGGTCTGTGGGTCTCCCGCAAGCGCAAAAAGGGCGAGGCGTAAGCCGACCCCACGCAAGCGCACGTAAACGCATAATTTAGCGGCGATAGCCGGTGCTTTGGCACCGGCTATCGTTTTGCATAAAAAGAAGCACGGCGGCGAACCGGTGTTCGCCGCCGTGCTGTTGTGTATGCTTACTTGTTTTCCAGAAGGGCGCGTATTTTACGGGCGCATTTGTACACATCGCCGCCGCCCATGGTGAGAACCAGATCGCCGGGGCGGACGTGCTCCGCGACGTAGGGCGCGATCTCGTCGAACGTCGCCAGATAGTGTGCGCCGGGAATCTGATCGGTGATCTGCCGCGAGGAAACGTTCCATTCGTTGGTTTCGCGTGAGCCCATAATGTCGCTGACAATCACCTCGTCTGCCAGTGACAGGGCTTTGGCAAAATCATCAAGATGCCGCGCCGTGCGCGAGAAGGTGAAGGGCTGAAAAACCGCCCATACGCGCTGATACGGCATGGCTTTGGCGGCGGTGAGGGTTGCTTCGATCTCGGTGGGGTGGTGGGCGTAGTCATCGGCAACGGTGACGCCGCCGAAGGTGCCGAGGAACTCAAA
>CAYQBP010000061.1:1731-5336 GCA_964415745.1 uncultured Eubacteriales bacterium | reverse complement strand
GAGGCAAAGCGGCGGAACGAGGCGATGACGTTGTCCAGCGAGCCGAAGTAGTCGAGGTGGTCGGCGTCCACATTGAGTATCACCGAGACGGCCGGGGTCATCTCCAGATAATGGTCCTTAAATTCGCAGGCCTCGCACACAAATACGTCCGAATTACCGGCGCGGCCATTGGCATCGATCAGCGGAAGCCGTCCGCCGATAAAGACGGAGGGGTCATGATCGGCCTGAAGCAGAATCTGCGATACCATGGACGAGGTGGTGGTTTTGCCGTGCGTGCCGGCGACGGCGACGGTCGAGGCGAAGCCGCGGGACAACTGACCCAACAGCTTGGCGCGCTCCATGGTCGGGATACCGCGTTCGGCGGCGGCGAGCAGCTCGGGGTTGTCCGCCCGAACGGCGGCGGTGTACACCACCAGATCGGCGTTGCCGATGTTTTCGGCGGCCTGCGGCATAAAGACGGAGATGCCGAGACGGCGCATACGCGCGACGTTGTCCGATTCGTTGACGTCGGAGCCGGTGATGGCGTAGCCCTGCGAATGTAGGATTTCGGCCAGGGGGCTCATGCCGGAACCGCCGATGCCGACAAAGTGGATTTGTCGAACCGAGGATAAAAAGGTATTTTTCATAGCTCATGCCTCCAATGACCCTATTATATTGCTTTTCCCCGAAAAAATAAACACCTTTTTGGAATTTTGTAAAATCTTTTCCCGACAGTGAGAAATAGTGTTGAATAATGCAGGAAAATTTGCTATAATATTATCCGATTATCGAATTGACGGCATCGCCGGCGGCGACGCCTGTAACGGAGGATATTCATGGCCAATACCCGCGTGATTTCACCGGAGGAGCTGGAGCGGCAACAGCCGTTCATACAGCAAATCCGCCGGTTTTATGAGGAGCGACGTCCCGGTGCTTCGCCGCTGGCGTGCGTGCGAACCTACGGATGTCAGCAGAACGTGTCCGACTCGGAGCATCTCAAGGGACAGCTGGCGCAAATGGGCTTCGGATTTACCGAGGAGCCGGAGCAGGCGGACGTGATCATTTTCAACACCTGCGCGGTGCGCGAGCACGCCGAGGATCGCGTGTTCGGCAATGTCGGTGCTCTCAAGGCGCTGAAGCGTCGGCGGCCGGACGTGCTGATCGCCGTGTGCGGCTGTATGGTACAGCAGGAGCACGTTGCCCGCAAGCTTTACCAAAGCTACCCGTTCGTCGGGCTGGTATTCGGCACGCACGTCCAGCACCGCTTGCCGGAGCTGTTGGTGACGGCGTTGATCGAGCGGCGCCGCGTGGTGGAGATCCCGTCGTGCGACGGCGTGATCGCCGAAGGCATTCCGGCACAGCGTGACGGTTCGTTCAAGGCGTTTCTCCCCATCATGTACGGGTGCAACAACTTTTGCACGTATTGCATCGTACCGTACGTTCGCGGCCGCGAACGCAGCCGTTCGCCGGAGACGATCGTGGCGGAGGCACGCGAGCTGGTGGCGCAGGGCTACAAGGAGATCACGCTGTTGGGGCAAAACGTCAACTCCTACGGCAAGGGCGAGGCGCACGGCGTCACCTTTGCGGAGCTGTTGCGGCGGCTGAATGAGATTCCCGGTGATTTTCTGATCCGGTTTATGACCTCGCACCCCAAGGACGCCACGCCGGAGCTGTTTGATACGATAGCCCGGTGCGAAAAGGTGTCGCGGCATTTTCACCTGCCGTTCCAGTCGGGAAGCAACCGGATTCTTCGGGCGATGAACCGCGGTTACACGCGGGAGCAGTATTTGGAGCTGATCCGCTACGCCCGGCAAGCCGTTCCGGGCATCGTCTTTACCAGCGATGTGATCGTCGGGTTCCCCGGCGAACAGCGGGAGGATTTTGAACAAACGCTGGACCTGATCCGCGAGGTCGGCTTTGTGTCGCTGTTCACGTTTATTTTCTCGCCGCGCGTCGGAACACCGGCGGCGGCGATGCCGGACCCGATTTCCGCCGAGGAAAAGTCGGCGTGGTTCCGCGAGATGACCGCCCTGCAGGAGACGTTGTCGGCGGAGCGGCTGCAGACGTTGGTGGGGACGGAGCAAACGGCGTTGCTGGAAAGCGATGCCGGCGAGTATCTGGAAGCGCGGCTTCCCGAAAACAGCATAGTGCGCGTGCAGGGCGATCCCGCCCGAATCGGTGAAAAGGTCGCGGTACGCATCACCGAAGCGCGTAGCTTTATATTAACCGGTGAAATTATTTAAGGAGGAGCATACTATGGAACCGATTTTGGAAATGACGAAGGAGCTGGCTCACGCCATTCAGCAGGACGAGCGTTTTGTGAAGATGCAGCTGGCGGCGGCGCGTGCCGATGAGGACGCGGAGCTGCAGGCGCTGATCGGGGAATTCAACCTGAAGCGCATGGCGATCAACGAGGAAGCGTCCAAGGGCGAGGCTCAGAACGAAGAAAAAATGGCCGCGTTGAACAAGGAAATCCAGGAGGTTTACGCCAAGGTGATGGCGAACGAAGCCATGATGGAATACCAAAAGGTGAAAATCGAGCTGGACAAGCTGACGAATGCCGTCAGCGCTATTCTCAACATGGCACAGCAGGGCATGAATCCCGACGATTACGAGGAGCATTCCTGCGACGGCCACTGCAGCAGCTGCGGCGGCTGCCATTGATGTTTGATTAAAACGGGGAGAGTGATCGGTATGGCACCGCTCACGCCGATGATGCAACAGTATCTGGCGATGAAGGAAAAATACCCACAGTGCATCTTGTTTTTTCGCCTGGGCGATTTTTACGAGATGTTTTTCGAGGACGCCAAGATTGCGTCGCGCGAATTGGAGCTGGTCCTGACGGGCAGAGATTGCGGTCAGGAGGAGCGCGCTCCCATGTGTGGGGTCCCGTTTCACAGCTGTGAGGGCTATATCGCCCGGCTGGTGAAGAAGGGCTATAAGGTGGCCATTTGCGAGCAGATGGAGGACCCGGCGACGGCCAAGGGGCTTGTGACGCGGGACGTGATCCGCATTATCACGCCGGGCACCGTGATCGAGGGCAGTATGCTGGACGAATCACGTAACAACTATCTGTGCACGGTGTTTGCCTGCGACGGCTTTGCGGACGCCAGCCTGTGCTTCGCCGACACCTCCACCGGTGACCTTCACGTTTGTCAGCTGGCCGGTGCGGATATTCGCACCCGACTGATCAACGAGCTGGCGCGGTTTTCGCCGCGCGAGGTGTTGCTGAACGATACCGCCATGAACGATGCCGCGCTGGTCACGTTCCTGACGGAGCGCCTGTCGGTACAGCCGGAGCAGGTGGAGGCGGCCACCTTTGACTACGGCGCCGCCGAGGCCACCATTTTACAGCATTTTCACGCAGAGGACCTGAAGGCGCTCCGGCTGGAGGAAAGCTTTTCGGCCGTGCGTGCGCTGGGCGGTACACTGCATTATCTGTACATGACACAAAAGACCGGACTGGAGCGCATGGCCGAGCTGGACGTGTATACCGATATTCAGTATATGCGTCTGGATTTGGCGACCCGTCGCAATTTGGAGCTGGTCGAAACCCTGCGTAGTGGCAAAAAGCAGGGGTCGTTGCTCGGCGTGCTGGATCGCACACGGACGTCCATGGGTGCCCG
>CAYQBP010000061.1:0-1631 GCA_964415745.1 uncultured Eubacteriales bacterium | reverse complement strand
CTTTGCGGCGTGAAAAGCACCCTGCTGAACGATTTGTACGAGCACATCGATCCGTTGGAGGATGTGTATGACCTGATCGGTCGGGCGATCGTCGATGATCCGCCGTTGACCGTCAAGGAGGGCGGCGTGATCCGTCCCGGCTATCATGCCGAGCTGGATGAGCTTCGGCTGGACATGACGGACGGCACGGGCATTATTGCCCGTATCGAGGCCGAAGAAAAGGAGCGGACGGGTATCCGCACCCTGAAGGTCGGATACAACCGCGTGTTCGGCTATTATATTGAGGTGTCGCGTAGCTTTACCGAGCAGGTGCCGGAGCACTACATACGCAAGCAAACGCTGGCGAATGCGGAGCGGTATATCACGCAGGAGCTGAAGGAGCTGGAGGCGCGGGTGCTCGGTGCCAAGGATCGCGCCATTGCGCTGGAGTATGAGCTGTTTGCCGAGGTGCGCCGCGCCGTGGCGGCCGAGCTGTCGCGTATTCAGATGACCGCCGAGGCGGTGGCCGCACTGGACGTGCTGTGCTCCCTGGCCGAGGTGGCGTTGCGAAACAATTATGTGTGCCCGGTCATCGATATGAACGGAACCATCTCCATCAAAAGCGGCCGTCACCCGGTCGTGGAATCGTTGCAGAAAATGCCGTTTGTCCCGAACGACGTGCAGCTGGATCAAAGTCATAACCGCGTGGTGATCCTGACCGGCCCCAACATGGCCGGTAAATCGACGTATATGCGCCAAACGGCGCTGATAACGCTGATGGCGCAGATCGGTAGCTTTGTGCCGGCGGAAAGCGCGACGATCGGCATTGTGGACAGTATTTTCACCCGTGTCGGCGCTTCGGACGATCTGGCCTCGGGACAATCCACCTTTATGGTCGAAATGAGCGAGGTCGCCGCGATTTTGGAGCACGCCACGGAAAACAGCCTAATCGTGTTCGACGAGATCGGCCGCGGCACCTCCACCTTTGACGGCATGAGCATTGCCCGTGCGGTGCTGGAGTATGTGGCCGATCCGCGGCATATCGGAGCGAAAACGCTGTTTGCCACGCACTATCACGAGCTGACGGTGATGGAGGATCAGCTGGATGGTGTTAAAAATTACAGCATCGCCGTCAAGCGGCACGGAGACGACATCACGTTTTTGCGGCGCATTGTGCGCGGCCCGGCGGACGAGAGCTACGGCATCGAGGTGGCCAAGCTTGCCGGTGTGCCGAACGCGGTGGTGGCGCGTGCACGGGAAATTTTGCAGGAATTGAACGAAACCGGCGCCGCGGCGGTGACACGCGCCGTACCGGCGCCCGAAGAAAACGAACAGCTGTCGCTGTTGCCGGCGGCGGATAACGATCTGCTCCGCCGCTTGCGCGAGCTGGACGTGAATGTGCTGACGCCGATCGAAGCGATGCAGCTTTTGTATGAGCTTAACCGCGAGGCGCAGGCTTACTGATTATAAAAAAGGAGGGAGCACGATGGCAAAAATACAGGTGTTGGATAAGCATACGGCGGAGCTGATTGCTGCCGGCGAGGTGGTGGAACGCCCGTCCTCGGTTGTCAAGGAGCTGGTGGAAAACGCCATCGACGCCGGTGCGACCTCCGTTACGGTGGAAATTCAAAACGGCGGTGTGTCGTTTTTGT
>CAYQBP010000060.1:2874-7740 GCA_964415745.1 uncultured Eubacteriales bacterium | reverse complement strand
AAAAGATGTCACAATCGATTTTATCCGGGATTCATTCTCCGGAGGATGTTAAGCGACTTTCGCGCGAGGAATTGGAGCCGCTGTGTGAAGAATTGCGGCAGGCCATCGTGCAAACGGTGTCGGTCAACGGCGGTCATCTGTCGTCCAACCTGGGTGTGGTGGAGCTGACGGTGGCGTTGCACCGTCAATTTACGGCGCCGGAGGATCGGATCATTTGGGACGTGGGACACCAGTGCTACGCCCATAAGCTGTTGACCGGTCGTCGGGAGCGGTTTTCCACCCTCCGAAAAAAAGAGGGAATATCCGGCTTTCCACGTCCGTTGGAAAGTGAATACGATACCTTCGTGGCCGGTCACAGCAGCACCTCGATTTCCGCCGCCAGCGGCATGGCAACCGCCAAAGCACTGCGCGGCGAGCCCGGCTACGTGGTGGCGGTGATCGGTGACGGAGCCATGACGGGCGGTCTGGCCTATGAAGGACTGTGCAACGCCGGACGAAGCCGCGATCGGCTGATCGTCATTTTGAACGACAACCGAATGTCCATCAATCAAAACGTCGGGTTCGTTGCGCGGTATCTGTCGCGCCTGCGCTCCATGCCGCGATACGTCAAAACAAAAACCAATTTCGGCAACGGCATTGCGCGGATTCCGTTGATCGGCAAGCCGTTGCACCGCCTGATGCTTCGCACCAAAAATCATTTGAAAAAGTCGGTGTACCACAGCAGCTCCATGTTTGAGGAGATGGGATACTATTATCTCGGCCCGGTGGACGGTCACAATCTGCGCGACCTGACACGGGCGCTGCAAACCGCCAAAAATATCGAGCGCCCGGTGCTGCTGCACGTTGAAACGGTCAAGGGCCATGGGTATCAGCCGGCGTTGGACAATCCCGATGTGTATCACGGCGTTTCCGGCTTCGATGTGGAAAGCGGCGTGCCGCGGTCGAGCGATCCCGGCTTTTCACAGGCGATGGGCGAGTGCCTTTGCCGTCTGGCCGCCAAGGATAAAACGCTCTGCGCCGTGACTGCCGCCATGACCGGGGGCACGGGGCTGTCCTCCTTTGCCGCACAATACCCCAAGCGCTTTTTCGATGTGGGCATTGCCGAGGAGCACGCCGTAACGTTTGCGTCCGGGTTGGCCGTCGGCGGTGCGTTGCCGGTGTTTACGGTGTATTCCACCTTTTTACAGCGTGCGTATGACCAGCTGTTAAACGATACGGCGATCATGAACAATCACATTGTGCTGGCGATCGACCGTGCCGGTATTGTACCGGGGGACGGCGAAACGCATCAGGGCTTGTACGATGTGCCGTTTTTGTCCACCATTCCGAATACTACGGTGCTGGCACCGTCTACGTATGCCGAGCTGGAGCTGACCATGCGGCGGGCGTTGTATGAAGCCGACGGAATCGCGGCAGTGCGTTACCCGAAGGGCACCGAGCCGCTGTCGCTCGCGGCTTATCAGCCGGACGGTCAGCCGTTCACGCTGTTCCGTGACCCGTTGGCGAGCACACTGGTCGTTACGTACGGTCGCCTGTTCGGTAACGTCCTGCAGGCGGCGAAGCGGGTGCGGAGCAAGCAGCCGATTTCCGTGCTGAAGCTGACGCAAATTCATCCGCTTCCGGAGGAAGCCCTGCCGCTGGTCATGGGCTACCGTCGGGTAATTTTCTTCGAGGAGGGGGCTCGCACCGGCGGCGTCGCCGAGCGGCTGGGAGCCGCGCTGTTGGAGCGTCATTATGATGGCCTGTACGATTCGGTGGCGATCGATATCACGGTTCCGCACTGCACGGTGGAGGAAGGCTGGAAAATGACCGGACTGGATGTGGACAGCATGGTGCGCCGCATTTTCGGGGAGGCGGTCGACCGTGCCGAATGAGCAACGTCTGGATGTCTATTTGGTAGCACAGGGGCTGGCGACCGGCCGTGACAAGGCGTGCGAGCAAATTCGTGCCGGCAAGGTGTCGGTTAACGGAAAGACCGTGTGCAAGCCGGCGTATCGCCTGTCCCCGGAGGATACGGTTTCCTGCGCGGAGTCGGAAAACGGGTATGTGGGGCGCGGCGGTCAAAAGCTGGAGCACGCCCTGCAAATCGCCGCTCCGCTCACGGCGGGGTGCGTGGCCATGGATATCGGGGCCTCCACCGGCGGCTTTACCGAGTGTCTGCTGCGGCACGGCGCTGGGAGGGTGTATGCCATCGACGTCGGTCACGACCAGTTGCACCCGTCGTTGCGTGCCGATGAGCGCGTCGTCGATTTGTCGGGAACCGATGTGCGGCGACAGCAGGAGCTTCTCGCACATATTGCCCTCGGCTCGGTGGACGTGCTGACGGCGGACGTTTCCTTTATTTCATTAAAAAGTGTTCTCCCGGCGGCCTTCCCGTTTCTCAAAGCGGGTGCGCGCCTGTTTGTATTGATTAAGCCGCAATTTGAAGCCGGTCGTGCCGACGTCGGTAAAAACGGCATTGTCCGTGACCGTCGGGTGCACTGTCGTGTGTTGCGGGAGCTGTGCGAGTTTTTTGCCGAGCAGCAGTGCTCGGTGGAGACACTGACGGCATCTCCCATTACCGGCGGTGCCGGTCGGCACAGTGGCAATATCGAATATTTGGCACTTCTTCATTATCAAACCGGAGTAAGCGCGGTGCCCGATATTCGGGCACTGGTGGATCGTAGCTTTGACAGCTTGTGCTAAGGAGGTGGCAAGGTGAAGCTTGCCGTAATTCCCAATTATCAGATACCGGACGGCGAGTCGGTGCGCGATCGCGTATGCGAAGCGCTTCGTTCCCGGTCGATCGCGTATGTACTGCCGCAGGACACGGCGTTTCCGCCGTGTGATCTGGACGAGTGTCTGGCGTCGTGTGATGCGGTGCTGGCACTGGGCGGCGACGGCACCATTTTACATTGCGCCAAGCGCGCGGCGGTGCTTCACAAGCCGGTGCTCGGCATCAACAGCGGACGGCTCGGCTTTATGGCCGGTCTGGAGCTGAACGAGCTGAACGAATTGGATCGTCTGCTTCGCGGTGATTATGTCGTGGAGCAACGAATGCTGTTGGACGTATCGGTTACCGGTGCCGACGGTGAGACACATTACCGTGCCCTGAACGAGGCGGTGGTTTCGCGCGGCGCTCTTTCGCGCATGATCGAGATCAGCGTCAAAAACGGCGAGTCGCCGGTGGCGACCTATCAGGCGGACGGCGTGATCGTGGCAACACCGACCGGGTCAACCGCCTATTCGCTTTCGGCGGGCGGCCCCATGGTCGATCCGTCGTTGCAATGCCTGCTGTTAACTCCCGTTTGCCCTCACTCCTTACATACGCGTCCGTATCTGTTCCACGAAAGCGCGGAATTGGTGCTGACAACGGCGCATCGCCCCGACGTGACGGTGTGTGTCACTGTGGACGGAGAGCAGGCGATCCCGGTGCCGGAGGGTGGCGTGATTCGTATTCGGCGCTCCGAAACGCAGGCTCAGCTGATTCGCTTGAAGGAGCGTTCCTTTTACGAAATTCTGGATCAAAAATTACTGAACAGAAAGGGATAACGATATGAAATCCGAACGACAGGCCTGTATTTTGGAAATTATTCGCTATCGGCACGTGGAAACGCAGGATGAACTGATTCGGGAGCTGAAAAAAAGAGGCTTTCATGTGACGCAGGCGACGGTTTCACGGGATATTCGGGAGCTTCGTCTGGTCAAAACACGGGAGGATACCGGCTTTTCTCACTACACGGTGGCGACTGCCGCGGCGACCTCGGAGCCGACGGCGGAAAGTGCTTCGGCCACGGCGCGCTTTGATTCCATTTTCCAGCACTCGGTTTACAGCGTGGTGCCGGCAGGCAATCTGGTGGTCGTCAAGTGTGCGCCGGGCATGGCGCAGGCGGCGTGTGCGGCTATGGACGCTTTGAATTGGAGCAGTGTGGTCGGTACGCTGGCAGGCGAGGATACCTTTGTCTGCATCACCCGCTCCGATATGAACGCGATGACCGTGTCCGAGGAGCTCAAGCGGATACAACAGACAAAATGACCGTGTCGGTCAGAGAGGATAACCGCTATGCTGGATTGTTTATACATTGAAAATATTGCGGTGATCGAGCGCGCCGAAATTCGGTTCCGGGAGGGATTTTCGGCACTGACGGGCGAAACCGGTGCCGGTAAATCCATCATTATCGATGCGATCAATGCGGTGCTGGGCGAGCGTACACGGCGCGATTTGGTACGCACCGGCAGCGATATGGCACGGGTCAGCGCGCTGTTTTCCGAGCTGTCGCCGGTAGCGTCGGCGCAGCTGACCCAGCTGGGCTTTGCGCCGGACGAGGACGGAAGCTTGCTGATCACGCGTACGATCTCGGCCGAAGGAAAGACCGGGTGCTCGGTTAACGGACGTCCGGCAACGGCGTCTCTGCTTCGCGAGCTCGGCCGCTCGCTGATTGACCTGCACGGCCAGCACGAAAACCAGCGGTTGCTGTCTGTCGATCAGCACTTGGCCTATCTGGATCGTTTTGGCGAGCTGGACAGCGTGCGCGAGGACTATGCGGCGGCATACCGCGAGTGGCGCCGTGTGAAGCGCGAGCTGGCGGATACCGATATGAACGAGACGGAGAAGGAGCGCCGCCTGGATTTGCTGCGCTATCAGATCGATGAGATCGAAGCCGCCGAGCTGCGCGTCGGTGAGGACGAGGAGCTGCAGGAAAGACGCGCCCTGTACCGAAACGCGGAAAAGGTGGCCGGACAGCTCCAACGGACGGACGCTTTGCTGCTTGGCGACGAGGACAGCGACGGTGCCGTGTCCATGGCACAGCAGGCCGTGGCGACGGCGATCACGGCGGCGCGGTACTTGAAGCAGGCGGAGGCTCCGGCGGAGCGATTGCAAACCGC
>CAYQBP010000060.1:0-2774 GCA_964415745.1 uncultured Eubacteriales bacterium | reverse complement strand
CAGCGCCTTCGTCGTCAGCTGGAGCTGGCCGCGGAGCGCTTGACGGAGAAGCGGCAGGAAACGGCACAGCGCTTTGCGGCGGCGGTCAAGGAACAGCTTACCTTTCTGGATATGCCGAATGTGTCGCTGGTGATCGATCGACAGCCGGCAGAGTACAGTGCTGTGGGTGCCGACCGCATTGAGTTTTTAATGTCGGCCAATGTCGGTGAACCGCCCAAGCCGATCACGCGCATCGCGTCGGGCGGTGAGCTGTCGCGTATCATGCTGGCGATCAAATCGGTACTTGCCGAGGCGGACGAGATCGATACGCTGATTTTCGACGAGATCGATACCGGTATCAGCGGCCGCGCGGCGTCCAGGGTGGGTAATCGTCTGCGTCTGACCGCAGACAGTGTACCGGCCGACCGTCACCGCCAGGTTTTGTGCGTGACGCATTTGGCACAGATCGCCGCACAGGCGAGGCAACACTATTTGATCGAAAAATCCGTGCGCGACGGGCGCACGTTTACCGAGGTGACACTGCTGTCCGAGGAACAGCGCGAGCAGGAGCTGGCGCGCATCATCGGCGGCGCCGTAACGCCTGCCAACCTGCAGGCGGCGCGCGAAATGCTGGGAAATTAAGAAAAGGCTGGGTACCGTTATGAATGCCAAACTTTGCAACGAAGATATGGACTTTTTATTTGACGCGATCCTCCAGTTGCGGGATCGTGAGGAATGCTATCGCTTTTTTGAGGACCTGTGCACGGTTCAGGAGCTCAAAGCATTGTCACAGCGGATCGCCGTTGCCAAAATGCTGGACGATAAGTGCGTGTACACCGATATCGAAGCGCGTACCGGCGCCTCCACGGCAACGATCAGTCGTGTCAACCGTTCCCTGATGTACGGCTGCGATGCGTACCGCATGGTGTTTGACCGCGTCAAGGCGAAAAAAGAGGAACAGGCATGAGCGGCTATCGGGATTTTTCCGCCTTCTACGATCTGCTGATGCAGGACGTGGATTATGCCGCCCGTGCGGAATATATTTTGTCCCTGCTGGAAAAATTCGATAAAAGGCCGGCATCGGTGCTGGACATTGCCTGTGGCTCCGGCAGCCTGTGCGCGGAGCTGGTACGGCGCGGCGTCGATGTGGTCGGCGTGGACGCGTCGGCGGAAATGCTGGCAAAGGCCGCCGAAAAGCTGCCGAACGCCCTGTGGCTGTGTCAGGATATGCGCGAGCTGGATTTGTACGGAACGGTGGACGCCGCTGTCTGTAGTCTGGACAGTCTCAATCACCTGTGCCGCACCGCCGACGTTCGACGGGTTTTTCAACGTGCGCGCCTGTTTGTCGAGCCGGGCGGACTGCTGATTTTTGACGTGAATACGCCGTATAAGCACCGCGAGGTGCTGGCGGATCGCTCGTTCGTCATGGAGGAGGAAAACGTCGTCTGCGTGTGGCGCAACCGGTATTTACCGCGGAGCGGCGAGGTGGAAATGCTTCTGGACTTTTTTGCGGAGGACGCCGACGGACGCTATGAGCGGTACATGGACACGGTGCGCGAACGCGCGTATTCCGAACGCACCCTGCGCCGCCTGTTGGCGGAAACGGGCTGGGAGGTTCTGGCGGTTTACGAGGATATGACCGAATTGCCGCCGCGGCAGGACAGCCAACGCACGGTTTGGGTCGCGCGAAGCACACGGACGGTGGTGGAAGCGACCGGCGAGGCTCAGTGATAATATAAAGGAGAGCAACATAGCTTATGAGTAAGGCCATACGATGCTTAACACACGATGCGGCGGTCGTCGCCATCGCCATAGATGCTACAGACATGGTGGCGCGCGCCGAGCAGATTCACCACACCTCGGCGGTGGTTACGGCGGCGCTGGGGCGTCTCCTGACGGCGGCATCGCTGATGGGGATTATGCTGAAAAACACAGAGGATTCCGTGACGATCAAGGTGAACGGCGGCGGGCCGGTCGGTCAGCTGATTACCGTAGCCGACGGTCGCGGCAACGCGCGCGGTTATGCACAAAACCCGGTGGTTGAAATTCCGCTCAAGCCGAACGGGAAGCTGGATGTCAGCGGTGCCGTCGGCACCGAGGGCTTGCTGTATGTGTTGCGTGATACCGGCGCGAGCGAGCCGTATGTCGGCTGTACACCGCTGGTATCCGGTGAGCTTGCCGAGGATATCACCTCGTATTATGCCACCAGCGAGCAGATACCGACCGTGTGTGCGCTGGGGGTGCTGGTGGACCCCGATTTAACGGTACGCGCCGCCGGTGGCTTGCTGATTCAGCTGTTGCCGTTTTGCCCGGACGAGGTGATCGACCGGCTGGAGCAGAACATTGCCGCCCTGCGCCCGATGACTGAGATGCTGGATGAGGGCATGAGCGTGGAGGATATTCTGCACCGCGCGTTGGAGGGACTGGAGTTTGACGTGGTAGATCACTTTGAGCCGGAATATCGGTGTGCCTGCTCGTCGGAAAAGGTACTGCGCGCGCTGAATGCCATGTCGGACGAGGAGCTGCGTTCCCTGCCGGACGATAACGACCGGGTCGAGGTAACCTGTAGCTTTTGCGACCGGGTATATCGGTTTACCGGCGTGGATTTGGAGCGTATCATCGCGGAGCGTCATCAAAAAAAGAAGGAATAACCGGAAAATTTCAAAAAAGTTATCAAAATCCAGTTGACAATTTGCTCACAATGTAGTATGATAAACAGCGTCGCCACACGGCGACGACAATTCGGAAGCATAGCTCAGCTGGTAGAGCACCTGCCTTACAAGCAGGGGGTCACA
>CAYQBP010000059.1:6021-7831 GCA_964415745.1 uncultured Eubacteriales bacterium | reverse complement strand
ATGCTCTGTATCCGCACATGACGGTGTACGACAACATGGCCTTCGGCCTGAAGCTCCGCAAAACTCCGAAGGACGAGATCAAGCGCCGCGTAGAGGAAGCCGCCCGCGTTTTGGACATCGCTCACCTGCTCGACAGAAAGCCGAAGGCTTTGTCCGGCGGTCAGCGTCAGCGTGTTGCGCTGGGTCGTGCCATCGTGCGTGAGCCGAAGGTCTTCCTGCTCGACGAACCGCTGTCCAACCTGGACGCCAAGCTGCGTGCTCAGATGAGAACGGAAATTTCCAAGCTGCACCAGAAGCTGGGCACGACCTTCATTTACGTTACTCACGACCAGACCGAAGCTATGACCATGGGCGATCGCATCGTGGTTATGAAGGACGGTTTGATCCAGCAGGTGGACAGCCCGAACAACCTGTATCTGTATCCCTGCAATATGTTCGTTGCCGGCTTCATCGGCAGCCCCCAAATGAACTTTGTCGATGTCGTGATCGTCAAGAACGGCGACAAGTACTTTGCCGAGTTCGGCTCGGAGGATACCAAGACGCGCAAGGGCGTCAAGTATCAGATTCCGCTGCCGGATTCCAAGAACAAGGACAACGTGCTGGAGCAGTACGTCGGCAAGGAAGTTATCATGGGTATCCGTCCGGAGGACGTCCACGACGAGCCTCGCTTCATGGAGAAGTTTACGGACAGCCGCATCAAGGCCAAGGTCGAAGTGACCGAGCTGATGGGTGCCGAAATCTTCCTGTATGTCAACGTGGAGGGCAGCAGCCTGACCGCGCGTGTTGATCCCACCTCGACCGCTCGTCCGGGCGATGAGATCGACATGGTGATTGACAACACCAAGATTCATCTCTTCGACAAGGAGACGGAGCAGACCATCTGCAACTGATTTGAACAGCAAAAGAATCCCCTGCACGGAGCAAGCCGTGCAGGGGATTTTTGTTGTAAGCGAGGTCGATGCGGTGTCGGTGGAGTTATCGACCCAGGTGGCGATCCAAAAACGCCATGTAATTGTTCCAGTCCTCGCGCGACAGGAAATGACTTCCCCGACGCAGGTGATAGCCGACATGACCGTCGGCAAGCACGTCGCCGGTTTTCGGCATCGTGTCGGGAGTGATTAAGCCGGACTTACCCAAAAGCTCCCATGCCTGCGATGCCCACAGCGTGCTGATAAATTCGGAGTCGGGGTCGGCCCAGCAATCCTCGACGGCGGAGCCGACGTATAGCAGGCGCGGTGCGACCGCCGCGAGAAGCCAGGATTGATCGTAGGGCTTTTCGTCCTCGTTGTTGACGTTGTTCATGAAATTGTTACAGCACCAATCCCAGTTGCCGTTGTGCCAATCACCGAAATTCCACGATTTTTCGCCGTCCGGAGCGCCGTGCTTGGAGGTGGCGGCGCCGCCGTAGCCTGAGTTGTTGGAGATGGTGCACCAGAACCGCTCGTCCTGAGCACCTGCCCACAGCGCGGTCTTTCCCAAACGGGAATGACCGATCACGGCGGTGTGGGCGTGATCCAAATCGTCACGTGTGACCAAATAATCCATCACCCGGCTGGTGGCGTAGGACCACATACCGATTTTCCCCCAGTCGTCGGGCGCACGGTTTTCCTTGGTCGTTCCGAAATAGGCGGCGAGGCCGTCGGAAAAGTCGCCGTGCAGATTATCGTTGACGATGTCCTCGTAATGCAGGGACGCCAGCGCATAGCCGTGATCGATGATCTCCTCGACCGGAACGTTATCGATGGGAGCGTAGTTGCCGGGGGTGAAGAAGCGAAAGGCGATGTGCAGAAGAATCGGCGGCTTTTCAACG
>CAYQBP010000059.1:0-5921 GCA_964415745.1 uncultured Eubacteriales bacterium | reverse complement strand
CGGGGCAAAAATTCAAGTTGAGCTGTCAATTTTTTCCGACTTCTTGCTTTTTTGCGAAAAGAGAGATTATTTTTCGGTTTTTCCTTGCAAAATTGGCTAAAATTGTGTAAAATAGAGTTGCGTATGTTTTGCAATTCTAACAGATGAGGAGTAATTGTTATGCCAAACCGCTTGTTTTTGGGCATTATCAATCAGATGAAAGAGGTCGTCGGCCGGTGCATCGGCGTCACGGACGAAACCGGTGCCGTGATTGCCTGCAGCGAGGTCAGCTGTGTCGGTGAGGTTCGCGAAGAAGCGGCGGATTGCATTTCGGAGTCGTCGGAATGCTTTGTGGTGGACGGATACACGTACCGTTCCTTCGGCCCACGTATGCACGGGGACTATCTGGTGTTTGTCGAGGGCGAGGACGATGAGGCGGCCAAATATGCCAGCCTGCTCGCCATTTCCTTCGCCAATGTCAAGCAGTACTATGACGAAAAATACGACCGCGGCAATTTTGTCAAAAACATTATTTTGGATAACATTTTGCCGGGCGATATTTATCTGAAGGCGCGTGAGCTGCACTTTGACGGTGATGTAACTCGTGTGGTTCTGTTGGTACACATTCACGCGCAAACGGAGGTTTCGGCGTTCGACGTGATCCAAAATCTGTTCCCGGAGCGCAACCGCGACTTTGTTATCAACATCAACGAATCGGATATTGCCGTGGTCAAAGAGCTTCGCACGCAGGTGGAATCCAAGGATTTGGAAAAGCTGGCACAGTCCATTGCCGATACGCTGGGCAGCGAGTTCTACACGCCGGTCAGCGTCGGAATCGGTACGCCGGTGGAGGGGATCAAGGAGCTGGCGCGTTCGTTCAAGGAGGCACAGATCTCGCTGGAGGTCGGCAAGGTGTTTGATACCGAAAAAACCATCGTCAGCTACGATCACCTGGGCATTGCCCGCCTGATTTACCAGTTGCCGACGACGCTGTGCGAAATGTTCCTGCGCGAGGTGTTCAAAAACGGCTCCATCGATTCGCTGGATCAGGAGACGCTCTTTACCATTCAGCGCTTCTTTGAAAACAACCTGAACGTGTCGGAAACGTCGCGTCGACTGTTTGTGCATCGCAACACGCTGGTGTATCGTTTGGGAAAGATCAAGCGGCTTACCGGCCTGGATTTGCGCGAGTTTGACGACGCCATCGTGTTCAAGGTGGCCATGATGGTGAAGAAGTACCTGACTGCCGATCCGGTGAAGTACTGATTGAAATTACCAAGAGATGCCGGTAGCCAAGCTACCTGCGGATGTGTTATAATAGCATTGCGCCGTCCGTGCAGGGCGGCGTAACTGCAACAGGAGGTGTTTCCCGGAATGATAGAATTTCGGAATGTACATAAAGTCTATGATACCGGTATCGAAGCGCTCAAGGGCGTGGATATTAAAATCGATGACGGCGAGTTTGTGTTTATCGTCGGTGCTTCGGGCGCCGGCAAGAGCACGTTTATGAAGCTTATTACCCGTGAGGAGGTGGCGACCTCCGGTGAGGTGATCGTCAGCAATTTCAAGCTGTCCAAGCTCAAGCGCCGTCAGATTCCGTATCTGCGTCGTTCCATGGGTATCGTATTCCAGGATTTCCGCCTGATTAACACCATGACGGTATTTGACAACGTGGCGTTCGCGATGCGTGTGGTGGGCGCCTCCCAGCGCGAGATTCGTCGCCGCGTTCCGTACATTTTGGGGCTGGTCGGCCTGCAAAACAAGTCGAAAAACTTCCCCATGGAGCTGTCCGGCGGTGAGCAACAGCGTGTCGGCCTTGCCCGTGCGCTGGTCAATAATCCGTCGCTGATTATCGCAGACGAGCCGACGGGTAATATCGACCCGGAGCTGTCGTATGAGATCATGGAGCTGTTAACCGAGATCAATCGTCGCGGAACCACGATTTTGGTGGTAACGCACGAGCACGATCTGGTGCAGTCCTTTAACCGCCGTGTCATTCAAATTCGAGACGGTCTGGTGGTAGCGGACAGTAAGACACCGGAGGTGGAAATGTATGAGATTTAACACGCTTCGCTTTTTGACCCGTGAAGGCTTCCGCGGTATGCTGAAAAACGGCTTCATGTCGGTCGCCTCGGTGCTGGTGCTGGTTTGCTGTCTGCTGATTACCGGCTGTGCCTATCTGATTATCGAAAATATCGACCACGGCTTCGAGTCTATTTACAAGGAAAACGTGGTTGCCGCCTATGCGGAGCAGGGGTTGGATTCGGAAAAGCTGGATGAAATTTTAGAAACGATTAAAAAGACCGACAACGTGGCCGCCGTCGAGTTCCACTCCAAGGAGGACCTGCTGGAGGAATACCGGAGCGATCCCGATCTCGGCTCGTTGCTGGAGGATCTGGAGGAGGATAACCCTCTGCCGGATATGTACTTTGTCCACTTCGAGGATCTGAGCATCTTCGACCAAACGGTGAAGGCCATCGAAACGATCGACGGACTGGAGCAGGTGGACTACAATTCCACCATGGCCAAGCTGTTGACCGATGCCCGTAAAATGGTATTTACGGTGGGCATTTGGATCGTGGGACTGCTGCTGTGCGTGTCGCTGTTCATCATCGTGAACACGATCAAGCTGACCGTGTACAGTCGGCGGCTGGAGATTTACATCATGCGCTCCGTCGGTGCCACCAAGCGGTTCATTCGTTTTCCCTTCGTCGTGGAGGGTGTTTCTCTGGGTATCATTGCCGGCGGCTGCACCTACGGCATCATCTACGGCGTGTATGAGCTGGTCAAGCGGTTTGTCACCTTCGGGGATAAATTCACCCCCATTGCCTTTTCCACGGTGTGGTGGCAGCTGTTGGTCGGATTTATGGGAGTCGGCGTGTTGATCGGTATGATCGGCAGTTCAATTTCACTGTCCCGTTATTTGAAAGAAAACATGGAGTAATGCCATCACCCCACACGGAGGACAAGCTATGAAAAAGAAATGGTATCGCTGTCTCGCCCTGCTGTCGGTGGTCGTGACGCTGACCTCGTTGATGCTTTCCATGCCGATGACCGCTTCGGCGGATCAGGTCACGGACAAGCGCAACGAGCTGGCAGAGCTGAAGGAACAGCAAAAGGACCTGGAAAAAGAGATCGATGCGCTGGGTGACAGCATCGACGATCAAAAGAAAAAGGTGCAAAACCTGCAAAATCAGGTTGCCAACCTGGAAAAACAGGTGGACGCGTATCGCAAAGGGATCGATGACCTGGATAAGGAGATCGCGGAGCAGGAAGCGCACATTCAATCCTTGAATGAGGAGATCGACGCCAAGCAGACGGAGCTGGACGAAATGCTGGAGTTGCTCAAAAAGCGTTTGCGCGCGATTGAAATGACGGGCAACTATTCCTCGCTTCAGCTGTTGATGGATGCCGATAATTATGAGGACTTTTTGCTGAAAAGCAAAATCGTGGAGTCGGTGGCATCGCACGATAAGCAGCTGATGGACAAGGCCGAGCAGGAAAAAGCGGAGATCGAGCAGAAAAAAGCCGAAGTGGAAAAGGAAAAGGCCGAAACCGAAGCGGAAAAGGCCGAAATGGAATCCATGAAGGCGGAGCTGGACGCCAACTACGAAAAGCTGGATACGCTGTATGCCAAGGCGCGCAACGAGCGTGACGCTTTGGAAAAGCAGATGAACACCTACGAAAGCCGTCTGAAGAAGATCAAGGACGCCGAAGCAAAGCTGGATAAGGAGATCGAGCAGCTGCTTGCCGCCACGACGGCGACGGGAAGCTATAACGGCACGATGCACTGGCCGGTGCCCGGCGTTTACCGCATTTCTTCGTCGTTCGGGTATCGTCCCAGTATGGGTGACACCCACGGCGGCACCGACATTGCCGCGGCAGGCTGTCTGGGCAAAAACATTGTTGCGGCGGCGGACGGCACGGTTATCAAGGTGCAAAGCATGCATTACAGCTACGGCAACTTCGTGATGATCGATCACGGCCTGGACTCGGCGGGACGCCGGATCGTAACGCTGTATGCCCACATGCGGTATACTCCCAGCGTGAAGGTGGGGCAAACCGTTGTTGGCGGTCAAACCGTGTTGGGACAGGTCGGTAATACCGGAAACTCGTACGGTGCTCATCTGCACTTCGAGGTGCGCGTGGACAACGTGCGTGTGGACGCCGTGAAGAACGGATATATTAAACAACCGTAAGGATATTTTTGCCGAAGGCGGGTGAGAAAACATGAATCGAAAGGTTTCTTTGGGCGTGGCGGTCACGGTGTGCATTTTGGCGATCGCGGTGACGGTTTCGGCCACCATGATGATTGCCATGCGACACTTCAGCTCGCTGGTCAGCGATGTGGGGCAACGGCAGGCGATGTACGACTATTTGGACGAAATCGATTCTGCCGCGCGCGGTCAATATACGATTGACGAGGAGTTGTTACGCACCGCCTTGGCGAAGGGATATTTGGAGGGACTGAATGACCCCTACGCCGAATATTTGTCGGCGGAGGCCTATAAAGCGGTGCAAAGCGAGCTGGCAGGCAATTATACCGGCTTTGGCTTTCAGGTCGCGGTGTCGGATAACCGACTGATCGTGTCCCGCGTGGCGGAAAACTCGCCGGCCGCATTAGCCGGTGTGAAAAAGGGCGATATCGTCACGGTGGTGGACGAAGAGTCGATGAGCAGTACCTCCTATACGACGATGGCGGATAAGCTGGCCAACAGCGAAAAAATGTTTTTAACCGTTTCGCACGACGGCAAGGAATCCACCGTGGAGCTGACGGCAAATACGTATACCGATTCCGGTGTGGAGGGGTCGCTGATTCAAAGCACGGTGGGCTATATTCGCTTTTACGGCTTTAACAATCTGACCGCCATGCAGTTCAAAAACGTCTATAACGAGCTGACCCGACAGGGAGCGCAGCAGTTTGTGTTTGATTTGCGGAACAACTCCGGCGGCAGTCTGACGGCGGTGCAGGAAATTTTGGGCTATTTGTTGCCGAGCGGCCCGTACGCGACGTGCGTTAAAAAGAGCACGACCGAAACCTACACGGCAACCGATCCGTATGAAATGACGGCGCGCAGTGTCACGCTGGTCAACGGCGGTACCGAGGGCGAGGCCGAGCTGTTTGCCGCCGTGTTGCAGGATTTGTCGAAAACCACGGTGGTGGGCACCAGCACGTCGGGCAAGGCCGTGGTGCAGGAGTATTTCTCGCTGGCATCGGATAAAGCGGCGGTGCGCCTGACGGTCGGTGAGATCACACTGATGAAAAGCGGTGCCAACTGGGCGGAAAAAGGGCTGATGCCGGATCGCACCAAGGATTTGGCATACGATAAGCAACAGCGGTTCGAGCTGCTGTCCTACAGCGAGGATGACCAGCTTCAGGAGGCGGTGTCGGTCGTCCAGAGCAACGTGGCGGTCACGCCGGGGACAACGACCACCGCGACAACCGTTGCCGACGGCGAAGCGACTACGACGACGGAGACTGTCGCCACAACCACAGCGGCGGCATAAGCCGAACGAGTCGCGGCGTATCAAAGCATTGAAAACAAGCACCGGAAGGAAGCAACGGCGGCTTTCCGGTGCTTTGCTTTTTATCTGTCGGCTTGGTAAGGCGGATTTTTCAAAAAATTCCGCCTCCCCCTTTTATTTTTTTGAAAAACGTGGTATAATATTACACTGATTTTCTGCCGCTGTCATGCTGTGCGGCACGAAAGGGGGGTGAGCTGTGGATCACTTTGAATTGGTAGCGCCGTATCAACCGACAGGCGATCAGCCTCAGGCGATCGAGAAGCTGGTCAACAGTATACGAAGCGGCAAGCGCGAGCAGACGCTGCTGGGCGTGACCGGCTCCGGCAAGACCTTTACCATGGCCAACGTGATTGCACAGGTCAATCGCCCGACGCTGGTGCTGGCACACAATACAACACTGGCGGCACAGCTTTGCT
>CAYQBP010000058.1:0-7995 GCA_964415745.1 uncultured Eubacteriales bacterium | reverse complement strand
TCCTTACCTGTCCTTTTATAATACAGCTTGGCCACGTCGATAAACCGGTCCTCAAACTCATAGACAATGTTATTGTACGAGTGATTGTGCTCCGGGAAAATCACCACGTGGTTGCCCTCCTGCAACCGCTTCACCGTCTGCTTGAACGTAGAAAACAGACGCGTATCCCGATACACCGCGATGGTGTGCGCGTTGTTAAACAGCACCACCGACAGCGGCGCGATCAGATAAGAGGCGATTTTATACAGCCACCGGCTGTACCACGGCTTTGCCGACCAAAAATCCTGAAATGCGTACGACGGCACCTCCTTCAGCGCCATCATCTGTCCGACACACCAAGTATAGTTGTTGCCGGGAAAATGCAGCTCGCTGATGATCGGGCCATGCAGTTGACTGTGGTTTCCCACCACGATCGACGGCTCCTCCGGCAGATTTTCGACTCCCTGCACCTGCACCCTCGGGTACACCCGGTACACGATGCGGCGTATCAGCCGGTACAGCCACGACGTTTTCTTTTGTTCCATTCCCTATCACCGTTTCCTCACGACATGATAAGCATTATAGCGTAAGATCATGAAGAAATTGTTAATAAATATTAACATTTACGTCCGGTTGTGTTTTTTCGGGCAAGCGGGACACGTCGGTCGCCGTCGCTTATCCCTTCGGCACGAACGACGGCATCAGCTCCAGCTTGAACAAATTGCTCCGGTGCTTGCGGTCGATGATCGCCTTGGTTTCCGGGTCGTCAATTTCACCGGTGCGGATATACCGATCCAGCACAGCGTAGGTAAAGCCGAGATTGTCCTCATCGCTTTTACCGCACAGGCCGTCGATCGGCGTTTTTTCCACCAGCTCCGCCGGCAGGCCCAGCAAATGTCCCAGCTCCTTGACCTCCGTCACCGTCAGATGCGACATGGGCGAAAAATCTCCCACCGAATCGCCGTAGCGCGTGGAATATCCCACCCAGTCCTCGGACAGGTTGCAGGTGTTGCACACGCGGCCGTTACAGCTTTGCGACACCGCGTACAGGGTGGACATACGAATACGGGGCGGCAGATTTTGGCGTGACTGCGCCGTCAGCGTCAGCTCGGCAGGCATACTGCGAACCAGCGCGTCCACCGCCTCCCGAATGTTGACCACGTAGTGCCGGATGCCCAGATGGTGAACCAGCAGATACGCCATGTCGATGTCGTGCTGTTCCCCCTGCGGCATCAGCACGCCGATCACGCGGTCGCGTCCGAGCGCCTCCACGCACAACGCCGCCGCCACCGAGCTGTCCTTGCCGCCGGAAATGCCGACGACCGCATTGCAATCGGGACCGTTCTGTTCAAAAAACGAGCGGATCCATGCCACACAATCCTGTTTTACCTGCTTTGCATCAAACATCGTCTGTTCCCCCTATGTGTTACAATGAAAAAACCGTCTTGTCTGTCGACAGGACGGTTTCCGTGGTCCGAGTGACAGGAGTCGAACCTGCGGCCTCTTGAACCCCATTCAAGCGCGCTACCAATCTGCGCTACACCCGGATTTTTTGATTGCGACAACTATTATAACAAAAACACGCAGAATGTCAAGCAAAAAATCAAAAAACACGCAAACGACGTGAAAAAAGATTGCAATACCGCCCGATTTCCGCTATGATAATACCGAGGTGTAAAGAAAATGGATATGCTTGACATTACGCGCGATCTGCTGACAGCGCCGGTATACCCCGGCGATCCGAAGCCCACCGCCGCCCTGCTTTCCGATATGTCGCTGGGAGATGCATACAACACCACCCTGCTGACCGCCTGCCTGCACAGCGGCACGCACATGGACGCGCCGCGGCACTTTTTCCCGGAGGGCGATGCCATCGACCGGATTCCGCTGGAGCGATGCATCGGTGAGTGCACCGTCGTGGAATGTAACGGCGTTCTGCTCGGTGACGAGGCGGAGGCCTTACTGCCGCGCCTGAAAAAGCGCACTCTGCTGAAGGGCGACGTACAGCTGACCCCCAGCGCCGCCTTTGTGCTGTCCGGCGCCGGGATCGAGCTGCTCGGCGTGGAGAGCACCTCGGTAGCGGCACCGGAATATACCGCCGAGGTGCATCGCCAGCTTCTTGGAGCCGGGATCGTCATTTTGGAGGGGCTGGATCTGTCGCAGGCCGAAGAAAAGATCCCCTATCTGCTGATAGCCGCACCGTTGAAAATCGGCGGTGCCGACGGGGCACCGGTGCGCGCCGTTTTGGTGGAGCCGCATCGCATCGACTGGGACGAGCACACCTGGCGGTAAAAAGCCTTGCATTCTGTCAATGTCTGTGATAAAATGTAAAAATCAACAATGGGAGATGAGGTCACATGAGTACCGAGTATCGCTTGATTCTTCCGGAAGGCTACCGCTCGTCCATGGATATTTTGGAAACGGAAAAGGCGATCAAGCTGCTGAAGGACGGATTTGAAGAACAGCTCGCACAGCGTTTGTCGCTGACGCGCGTTTCGGCACCGCTGTTTGTATTGCCGCAGTCCGGTCTCAACGACAACCTGAACGGCGTGGAGCGTCCGGTCAGCTTCGATCTTCGGTACGATGACGGTCGCGTGGCCGAGGTGGTGCACTCTCTCGCCAAATGGAAGCGCTATGCCCTGAAGCGGTATCACGTGCCGGTCGGGCAGGGGCTTTATACCGATATGAACGCCATTCGTCGCGACGAAGTGACCGATAACCTGCACTCCCTGTATGTCGATCAGTGGGATTGGGAAATGGTCATTCGCCGTGAGGAGCGCACGGTAGACACGCTCAAGGACGTGGTCAACCGCATTTATGCCGCCTTCCTCAGCATGGAGCAGGCCGTATGCGAGCGCTACCCCTTCCTGCCGCACAAGCTGCCGCCTCACATCACCTTCCTGACCACACAGGAGCTGGAGGATCGCTATCCGGAGCTGACCGCCTCAGAGCGTGAAAGCAGGGCCGCGCACGAATACGGTGCGGTGTTCCTGATGCAGATCGGCGGAGCCCTGCGCTCCGGCAAGCCCCACGACGGTCGCGCCCCCGATTACGATGACTGGCAGCTCAACGGCGATATTCTCTTTGATTATCCGTTGCTGGGACGCGCACTGGAGGTGTCCTCCATGGGTATCCGCGTGGACGAAAGCTCCCTGCGGCATCAGCTGCAAATCGCCGGTTGCACGGAGCGCGCCGAGCTGCCGTTCCAGAAATCCCTGCTGGCGGGCGAGCTGCCGTATACCATCGGCGGCGGCATCGGCCAGTCCCGTCTGTGTATGTTCTTTCTCAACAAGGCGCACATCGGAGAAGTGCAGGCTTCCCTGTGGCCGGATGAGATGATCGAGCGCTGTACGGCGGCCGGAATTGAGCTGTTATAAAAAAAGTTTTACAAAATTAAAATTTAGACTTGATTTTTTCTTCAGTATTCATTATAATAGTTTAGCACTGTGTGTGCGACTCGGAGAGTTGGCTGAGTGGTCGAAGGCGCACGATTGGAAATCGTGTGTACGTTAATAGCGTACCTAGGGTTCAAATCCCTAACTCTCCGCCATTGAATACAGCGAAGGTTTCCTTCGAGGGAATACAGCTTCCGAAAGAGGTGACAGGAATGAAACAGGGTATCCATCCCAACTATGCCAAAACAACGATCACTTGCGCTTGCGGTGAGGTCATCGAGACTTCTTCCACCAAGGAAAATATCCGCGTGGAAATTTGCTCCAAGTGCCATCCGTTCTTCACCGGCAGACAGAAGCTGGTCGATACCGGCGGTCGTGTGGATCGTTTCAACAAGCGTTTTGGTATCAAAGAAAGCAAGTAACACGGCAAAAGGCAGCGCTGACGCGCTGCCTTTTCTCGTCAGGGGGGTGACGCGGTGAACGCGCACGCATATCTTACCGTCCGCGGTGAAGCGGAAGCAGAATATACCGACCGGCGCTCGCGGTTTATCGCCGCCATTCGCCCCGTCACCGACGAAGCGGAGGCACTGGCGTTTATCGCCGCGCGAAAAAAGCAGTTTTGGGACGCACGCCACAATGTTCACGCCTACATCCTACGCTCCGGCGCCCAGCGCTTTTCCGACGACGGCGAGCCGCAGGGAACCGCCGGTATGCCGGTGCTGGAGGCCATGCAAAAGCGCGGCCTGACCGATTGCGTCGTGGTCGTCACGCGTTATTTCGGCGGTATTCTTCTCGGCACCGGCGGACTGGTACGTGCCTATTCGCAAAGCACCTCCCTTGCCATCGACGCGGCCGGCGTCGGAGAACGGCGTCTGTGTGCCGTCGGTCAGGTGCTGTGCGATTACGCCCAATACGGGCGGCTGGCACCAATGATCGCCGCACAGGGCGGTCGTATCACCGACACCGATTTTGCCGACACCGTTCGGATCACCCTGCAGCTGCCGTCGGACGGCGTGGACGCCTTTTGTCGGGAACTGACCGAGCTTTCCGCCGGCACCCTGTGCTTCCGGCAGAGCGATGAAATTTTTGATTTTTTTGAAAAAAAATAACGGTTTTTGCAGGAAAAAGCGAACCGCTACGCGTATAATAATAGGAAAGGTGGGATCGTATGCTACCGCGTTTGCGAACCGAGGAAATCGAACGGCAAATTCTGTCACCCAAGGCCACGCTGGTCTGCGAAAGTCGCGGACGTGCACGGGCGGAAGCTCCCTGTGATTTTCGCACCGATTTTCAGCGCGACCGCGATCGGGTACTGCACTGTAAGGCGTTTCGCCGCCTACGTCACAAAACGCAGGTATTCCTCTCCCCCGTCGGCGATCACTACCGCACACGCCTGACCCACACGCTGGAGGTGTCACAAATCGCACGAACGATCGCCCGTTCCCTGCGATTGAACGAGGACCTGACCGAAGCCATCGCACTGGCACACGATTTGGGGCACACCCCCTTCGGTCATGCCGGTGAGCGTGTGCTGAACCGTTGTATGCCCGGCGGCTTCCGCCATTATGAGCAAAGCGTGCGCGTCGTTGACCTGCTGGAAAAGGACGGACAGGGACTGAACCTCACCTGGGAGGTACGCGACGGCATTTTGAACCATACCACCGGCGAACAGGCGGCAACCCCGGAAGGGCGCATCGTTCGCGTTGCCGACAAGGTGGCGTACATCAACCACGACATTGACGACGCTATTCGTGCCGACGTCTTTGCCGAATCGGATATTCCGCGCGAAATCACCGACATACTCGGCTCCGACCGCAACGAGCGATTTAACGTGCTGATCGGCTCCATTGTCGAAAACAGTAACGACGATATCGTGATGGCACCGGAGGTACAGGCGGCGTTTGATGCCCTGCACACCTTCATGTTCGAGCGATTGTACTACAATCCGGTCGCCAAGAACGAAGAGAAAAAGGTGGACGCCTTTATCGGCCGCCTGTTCCGCTATTTTGTGGAGCACCCCGACCGGCTCCCCGCCGAATTTCACACAATCTGCCGGCAGGAGGGTGCCGAACGCGCCGCGTGCGATTACATTGCCGGCATGACCGATACCTTTGCCGTGAAAACCTATAACGATCTGTTTATTCCCAAGGGCTGGCCCATCGGCTGACCGACGCACCGAAAAGGAGATGATGCGATGCTACCCGACAGCTTTTTGCAGGAGCTGGTTGCCAAAAACGATATTGAAAGCGTAGTATCCTCCTACGTTTCCCTGAAGCGGCGCGGACGCAATCTGGTCGGTCTGTGCCCATTTCACGGGGAAAAAACGCCCTCCTTTAACCTTTATCCGGAAACCGCCTCCTTTTATTGCTTCGGCTGCGGCGCCGGCGGCGATGTCATCACCTTTATCCGCCGCATCGAAAATTTGAGCTATCTGGACGCCGTCAAGCTGTTGGCGGATCGTGCCGGTATGGCCATGCCGGATCGAGAGCTCGGTGACGCCGGTACCAAAATGCGTATGCGTATTTTGGAGGCCAACCGCGAAGCGGCGCGCCTGTTCCATGCGTGTCTGTATTCCGCCGAAGGGCGCGTCGGGCTGGATTACTATCACAGCCGCGGCTATACCGACGCCACGATCCGTCACTTCGGTCTGGGATACGCTCCGCAGAGCTTCGATTTTTTGCGCGATCATCTGCGGAAAAAGGGCTTCCACGACGAAGAGCTGGTTTTGGCATGGCTTTGTGCACGCAGTCGAAGCGGCAAAGGCATCTACGATATTTTCCGCAACCGCGTCATGATCCCCATCATTGATGTGCGCGGCAACGTCATCGCCTTCGGCGGTCGGGTGCTGGACGATTCCAAGCCGAAATATCTCAACTCCGGCGAAACGCAGGTGTTCAAAAAAACCAACAACCTGTTCGCCCTGAACTTTGCCAAGCAGGAAAAACACGACCGGTTGATCTTGTGCGAGGGCTACATGGACGTCATCGCCCTGCATCAGGCAGGCTTCACCAACGCCGTCGCGGCGCTGGGCACCTCCTTCACCGCCGACCACGCCCGTCTGATGGCGCGGTATACCGACGAGGTCGTGCTGATTTTCGATGCCGATGCGGCCGGTAAAAAGGGCGCGCAGCGCGCCATCGGCCTACTGCGCGAAACCGGTCTGCGTATCCATCTGGTAACCATCCCCGACGGCAAGGACCCCGATGAATTTATCAAGCGCCACGGTGCCGAACGCTTTAAGCTGTTGCTGGATCGCGCGGCAAACGACGTGGAATACCGCCTGATGGAGCTGGGCAGCCGTCATCTGCTGGACACCTCGGAGGGAAAGGTCACCTACCTGCGCGAGGCCACACAGCTGTTGGCCGAGCTGCACGACCCGGTCGAACGCGATGTCTATCTGGGGCGGCTCGCCCACGATCTCTCGGTTTCCAAGGAAGCGCTCAAGGCGCAGCTGGACTACCAGATCAAGCGGCGCAAAAAGCAACAGCAGGAAAAACAGCTGTCGCAGGTGTTGCGTCGTTCCGAAGCCACCACCAAAAAGGTCAATCCCGATGCCGCACGGCACGTTCGTGCCGCCAGCGCGGAGGAATCGCTGCTGGGACTGCTGCTGCTTCATCCCGATTACATCGGCGAGGTGTCCCGGCAATTACCGCCCGACAG
Source organism: uncultured Eubacteriales bacterium (assembly GCA_964415745.1). GTDB lineage: Bacteria > Bacillota > Clostridia > Oscillospirales > Acutalibacteraceae > RGIG3009. Next base: position 961 of record CAYQBP010000058.1, on the reverse strand, counting down.
CATGGTGACCCCGTTTAACCGCGGTGTGTACGAAGCACTGCTGGCGCGCGCCCGTCAGGGGGCGCTGATCGATCTGTCGGCCTTGGCGGAGCTGTACGACCCGGACGAAATGGCGTACATTTCCGGCATGCTGCGTGACTCACGGGAGCACGGTGCCACCTTGACGGCGGAGGACGCCCGGCATTATGTGGCGATCATTCAGGAGGAGCATCAGCTTCTGGTGCTGAAGGAGCCCACCGAGCTGACACCGGAGCAGATACAGGAAAAACTGGAAATCATGCGAAAAATGAAGTCCTAACGGAGGAATGAAAAATGTCAGAAAAAAACATCGATATTCTCAAGGAAGTCAGCTACGAATCGATCCTGAGCGAGGAAGAAGCCCTGGACGTCAGCATCGGCAAAAAAGATAAAAAAACGGTTTACAACGAATTGATCGAAGCCGGTCGTGCCAAGGGAAAGCTGACCACGCAGGAGCTCATGGACGCCATGGAAACCCTGGACTTCGATCCGGAGCAGATGGACAAGCTGTACGAGGTTTTGGAAAGCTACAACGTGGAGATCGTGGACGACTTCACCGAAACCGCTTTCAACGACATGGACGTGGTGCTGGAGGCCTCCGAATCGGACGACGGCGAGTCCGGCGGCGATATTGTCACCGATGACCCGGTCAAGGTGTATCTGAAGGAAATCGGCCGTGTGCCGTTGCTGACGCCGGAGGAGGAAATCGACCTCTCCATCAAGATCGCCGAGGGCAATCCGTATGCCAAAAAGCGTCTGTCCGAAGCCAACCTGCGTCTGGTCGTCAGCATTGCCAAGCGCTACGTCGGCCGCGGTATGCAGTTCTTGGATTTGATCCAGGAGGGCAACCTCGGCTTGATTAAGGCGGTGGAAAAATTCGATTACACCAAGGGCTTTAAGTTCTCCACCTATGCCACCTGGTGGATTCGCCAGGCCATCACCC
>CAYQBP010000057.1:2736-8124 GCA_964415745.1 uncultured Eubacteriales bacterium | reverse complement strand
CACACTGGCCGAGGGGCAAAAGGAAATGCTGAAGGCGACCGGCGAAAATCAGGAAAAGCTGAACGCCACCCTGACCGCCGCCGTGAAGGGCCTGCAGGAAAGCAACGAGAAAAAGCTGGATCAAATGCGCGAAACGGTGGATGAAAAGCTACAAAGCACCCTGACAAAGCGACTGGATTCCAGCTTCAAAACCGTGGGTGAGCAGCTGCAGAACGTCTACAAATCGCTGGGCGAAATGAAGGAGCTTGCCGGCGGTGTCAGCGATCTCCAGCGCGTGCTGACCAACGTCAAGGCGCGCGGCACGTGGGCCGAGGTTCAGCTCGGCAACATTCTGGAGCAAACGCTGACACACGAGCAGTACGAGCAGAACGTCTCCACGCGCAACAACAGCGAACGCGTGGAATACGCCATTCGTATCCCCTCGCGTGAGGACGACGGCTCCTTTATATGGCTACCCATCGACTCCAAATTCCCGCAGGAGGACTACGTACGGCTGTGCGATGCCGCCGAAAAAGCGGACAAGGACGGCGTGGAGGCCGCCTCCAAGGCACTGGAGCGCGCGCTGAAAAGCGAGGCAAAAACCATTGCCGACCTGTACATCGAGGTGCCGCACACCACCGATTTTGCCATCATGTTTCTCCCCACCGAGGGCCTGTACGCCGAGGTGCTGCGCCGCCCCGGACTGATGGAGGAGCTGCAAAACAAATACCGCGTCATGGTTTGCGGCCCGACGACGATCACCGCCTTTCTCAACACCCTGCGAATGGGCTTCCGCACGCTGGCGCTGGACAAGCGCGCCGCCGAGGTGTGGAAGGTGCTCGGCGCCACCAAGATGCAGTACGACAAATTTGAAGGCATTCTCGCCAAGGCGAAAAAGAAGATCGATGAAGCCGGCAGTGCGCTGGACGACGCCCAGCATCGCAACAGCCTGATCCGCCGCAAGCTGAACAAGGTGGAGGAGGTTGACAGCGCCGAGGTGCCGATGCTGTTGTCGCTGTCCGACGAAGCCGACGAGACGGAGGAATAATCCGGCGGTCGCCGCTTTCGTTTCGGCACAGTCCACTCGCTGTCAAAAAACAAACCAAAGCGCACCCCATCCGTTCCATTTGTGAACAGAGGAGTGCGCTTTTTACTGTTTTATTCGGTTTTACGCGCCAATGGCGATCTCTTTTTATGACCGCCTCGATCACTCCGCCGCCAACGACAAGGTGACGCCGTGCGTCAACCGGCTGATCTCCGGCTGGAGGAACGTACGGCACATTTCCGGATCGCCGCATACGGCGGAGGTGAAATCGTCCACCAGCAGGTACTCCGGATGCTCCACGTGCCCATAGCAGGCGGCAACGCCGTTCGGGATCAGACGACCCACGCCCGGCAACGTCACATCGGCATAGCAGAAGCCGGAGGCTCCGTGGCCGCTCACCTCCAGCGCAATCGCCGTCGGCACCTTGTCCGTCGGGATCGCAAAGCACCAATCGTAGTAAACATCGCGCTCGTACATCGACTTGAACGTACCGCTCGCTACCTCCAGACGGCTTCCGTCGGCATAGCAAAGCTGTATCGTCGTCTTACACGCCGACGTATACTCCGGCAGGCAGAAGTGCACATCCAATCGTCCGATCTGTCCCGGCTTTGCCGAATCCAGCTGCTTTTCCAGCCGCTCCACCGTGTCACCGAACCGTCCCAGGAAGGAATCCAGCATCGTCGAAGCAATGCCGTGACGATTCGTCTCCCACAAGGCGCGGTTCATCACCAACAGCTCCTCATAGCGGCGACGCGCCTCCGCCAGACGGCGACGGCAATCCTCCAAATCCGGCGTCGCTTCACCGGTACGATACTCCAACAGCTCGTGCGCGATTCCACGTAGCAAGTACGTCAGCCGCACCTTTTTCACACTGCACACAAAGCATTTTACCGGATCGCTCTCGGCTTCAAACGCACCCTCCAGCTGATGCTCCAGCATGGCGGCGGTGCTCTCCTGACACAACGCCTCGTATTTGTTCAGCTCCATGCTGTTCTCGCCGGGCAACGGGATTCCATAACGGTTAACAAAGCTGTACGTCGCCGCCGTGGCAACCGCTTCGGCGTAAACGCCGTTGTCGGTAAACCTCGACGCCGCCTTGACCAACGTCTCGTAGCACGGACGCTCCCCGTCGTTCCACAGCAAGCCGGCATACGCCACCGACAGCTCGGCAATCGCGTTGACCTGCGTGCTCAGCTCCCAGTTGGTCATCAGCATACCCAACGGCCGATGCTTCCGCGCATACGCCGTCAGCGTGTCAATCGACTTGATCTGAATGTTGGTGCAGGCAAAGTAGGAAAAGCCACACCGATCCAGCTTTTTGAACAAATCATACCGGCGACTGGTGGTAAACCGGGCCTCCGGGAAGCGCTGGTAGAACCGATAGAACCAGGCACACAGCACAATGTCCTTCGGAATGTCGTCCACCACGCTGTCGCATTGCTCCAGCATATCGTCCCAAATCATCACCGTTTTGCCCAGCCCCTTCAGCAGGTGGTAATAGTGCAGAAGGGAGTCGCGGAACAGCACCGGCAAGCCCTGCTCCCGAACGACCTGACGGCATTGGTCGCAGAAGCCCATGTTAAAGATTTCGTCAAACCCAATGTGGAAAAAGCGCGACGGAAACAGTGCCGCCACCTCGGTGATATACGCGTCCATGAACTCCGCCGTTTCGGGGCGCATCGGGCAGGTGTCAATATACTGTCTGACCTCGCCCGCCTTGTTGAAGCGCCCGGCGATATTGCCGCGTAGCTCCGCCAAATGCTGCAGCTCCCGGTGTGCCAAAAACCGCTCGGCATGACCGATCGGTGACACCACCGGCACCAGCTCCAGACCGCGCTGAGCGGCATACTCCACCAGCTCGCGGATCTGTTCCGGCGAATATGAGTCCGCCTCCGACGGATACGGATAGGTCGCGGTGCGGATACGATCCTCCAAGTACAGCACGACCATATTCATGCCGGCCGCCGCCGCGGTATCAAAATACGCCTTGACGGTGTCCACCGTCTCGATTTGCCGTGCCAGGTCGATCTGAACGGCACGGTAGGTTGCCTTCTCCATGTTTTGTCCTCCCACTTGCTTCGGTTGTCGTTTACAAGCCTTACAGCACTGCGGCACGAACCGGCTCGCGTTTTCCGCTCTGTATGGCGCGGTGAACCGCATTCAGGAACATGACCGGCTGGATCAGCTCCTCGTACGTGTGCTCCATACTGCCGGTACGCGCCACGCGTGCGATCGTACGCGCTTCCTCGACCATCGCCACATCCAGCGAGATCGGCTGTGTCAGCAGCGGATTTTCCGCCGCCGTGAAAACTCGCACCTCGTAGTTCCAACGCCCGACGGTATACAGTCCCGTCACGTCAAAATCGTCATAATGAATAATCACCGACACGCCGCGCTCGGTTTCGGAGGCGGACACCCACTGCGGATAATATCCGAATACCGGCAGGCAAATCTCGGCGAGGTGTCCGGAATAGAAGAAAAAGCCGCCATACGGATTGTCCAGACTGATCGGCGCCATAACACTGCCGCCGACAATCGGAATCTGCTTGTCGCGAAGCTCCTCCGTAAAGCGCATGGCCGCCTTGGTTTCGGGGCACAGCTTCAGGCAGGAGCCACCCATCAGCGGCACGCCCTTGTCGCGTGCCAAGCGCGCCAGCGCAATCGCCTCGTCCTCGTCCTGCGTAAACGGCTTATCCACAAACACCGGGATCCCGGCCTCGATAAACGGCCGAGCCATCTCCGCGTGGAACCGACCGTCGCGCGCCGTGACCACCGCCACATCGATCTTGCCGAGCATCTCCTCCGGCGAGTGCGCGATCATCTCAATGCCATACGTCTCGGCAAGCCGTTGATCGACACCCTCGTAGCTACTGTAGGTCGCCACGACACACATATCCTCAAATTCACCGATATACTGCTTATCGTAGCCGTTAAAAATGGACGCGAACGCATCCGCGTGAGAGTTTTCACTCCCCAACAGTCCAATTCGAAACATCAGAAGCCCCTCCTTATACCACCGGATAATGCTTCGGATTTTGACGGTGCACCTCTTCGATCACCGCAATCTCCTGCCGAATCTTTTCCGATCGAATGACCAGCGGTGCACCCTCGGTCAAGTGCTCATACACGTTGCGATAAAACGCCGTGGTTCCGGCGCCAAAGGCATCGCCGTCCATCGCCAGGCATACCTCGTTCCACTCCAGCGATTCGCCGCAATAGGCGGGCGCTCCCTCCGGCCCCTGCAAGGACTCCATCGTCAGATGATGTGACGGTGCCGTTTCCGGGTTAAAATACTTGTACCGGATTTCCTTCATCGTCCCCTTCAGGCTACCGTTGCTGGCCTGAATCAGATAGGTGTAATCCGAATACGCGTTGCAGGAGGTTACCTCCACCTCGACGATCGGCTTGCCCGGCTGTGTCAAAATCACCTTGGCAAAATCCTCGGCATCACCAAAGCTGTTGGCGCGATCCAAATACGATACCACCGTCGGCATCGTGTCATCGTCAAAGAAATTGATAGCCTGCTCCAGCGGATGAGGACCGGTGTTCCGCAGGTTTCCACCGGCATAGGCATGACTGCACTGCCAATCCCAGCGACGGTTGAAGCCCCCGAAGCTGATCTTCACTTCGATCAGTCGACCGAGCACACCGCTGTCCAAAATCCGGCGAATTTCCTGATAATACGGTGCAAAATGCGACTGCTGAAAGGCGCACAGCATCGCGCCGGTTTTGTGTGATGCCTCGATCAGACGATCGCACTCCGCCGCACCGGTGGCAAACGGCTTTTCCGTAACCACGTTGAAGCCGTGCTCCAGCAGGTCCAGTGCCACCGGAAAATGAAAATGCGAATAGGTGGCATTGACCACCAGATCAATATCCTTGCGGTCCAGTATCTCGTGATAATCGGCATACACGTCACAGCCGAACTGCCGTTTTGCACGCTCACGACGAATCTCCAGCTCATCCACCACGGCGACCACATCAAACCACTCGTTCCGATCACCGGCAAAAAACGCGCCATGAATGTCGCCACCGCTTCGGCCGAAGCCGATAATTGCTACCCGTTTTTTCTGCATTACACTCACCTTTCCTCTGTCACAGCTTTTGTCTATATTGTTTCTCCGCAAGGGAGGTTAACCCTGCCGATCGGCAAACCGCTGTAGCATCAGCGCCGCGCGGGAAGCGTCCAGGCATCCCTGCGTGTTGTCCGAAGGCCTTCCGGCGCGCACCTCGCGCAGGAAGCCCTCCAAGGCACACCGCTCCGCCGCCGACACCGGCAAGCGCCGCGGCGCCTCGTCGGTCGCCGTTGCCACCGTCACGCCGTCGTCTCCGGCGCGGCATTCCAGATACCCGGAGGCTCCCCA
>CAYQBP010000057.1:0-2636 GCA_964415745.1 uncultured Eubacteriales bacterium | reverse complement strand
TCGTTGAAGGTGCCGCCGTGCTTGCCCTCCTCAAAATACCAGCCGGGACGCACGCCGTAGTTCAGCGGATGCTGTGCCGTAAACTGAACTGACCGGATCGCGCCGATCTCGCCGCTTCCGATCAGCCGCGCCGCCGTTTGCAGTGCCGCGTCGTCACGCAGCTCAAGCTGAATGCCCACCGGCAGCTTTCGCTCGCGGCTGATCTGTTCGATCTCCGCCAGCTCCTCCGGCGAGGTGCACAGCGGCTTGTCGGTGATGACCGCTTTCCCGGCGCGAAGCGCCTGTAACACACGGCGGCCACGAATTCCGTAATAGTCCCCGATCGCCACAATGTCCACGGCCGGGTCGGCCAGCAGTGCCTCGTAGCTGTCGTAAAACGGCTCCGCGATCACCGCCGCGGCGGCCGCGGCCGCTTCGGTCTGCTCCTCCCAGGCGCCGACCACCGTCAGCTCCGGGTGCGCTTTCATTTCCTGATATAAGGTATAGATATGGCTGTGCCGCAATCCGGCGAATGCAACCTTCATACGCTTCACGCTCCGTAAACCGTGCGCCCGGAGACGATCGTCCGCGTCACACGGAATTCGTCATCGAACAGCACCACATCCGCACGCTTTCCGATTTCCAGCGTGCCACGATCGGTCAGCCCGACAATACGCGCCGGGGTTTCCGTCGCCATCTTCACAGCATCGGGCAACGACGCCTTCGCCAACTGCACCATGTTTTTGACCAACCGCTCCATGGTGGCCACACTACCGGCAAAGGCCGTGCGATCCGGCAGCTTGGCAACGCCGTCCTCAATGATGACCTTCATGCCGTTTTTCAGACTGCCCAGCACGCTTTCGCCGTCCGGCATACCGGCACCGCGCATAGAATCCGTTACCAACGCCGTGCGATCCGGGCCGATAAACCGATACACCTGCTGTAACAGCGGCGGCGGCAAATGAACACCGTCGGCGATAATCTCCACCGTCAGGTCGTCCAGCAAATAGGCGCTCTCCACAATACCGGCATAGCGATAGGCGTTGCGACGGTGCACCGTACTGCAACAGGAGTACAGGTGGGTAATGTGGGTAAAGCCGTCCTGCAACGCCTGCACCACCTCGTCGTATTCGGCGTTACTGTGTCCGATGGATGGCAACACGCCGTGAGCGCGCAACGCCGCGGCAAACTCACGCGAGCCGTCCAGCTCCGGTGCCGCGCTCCACCGCAAAATGCGGTCGGACATAGCCAGGATCGCTCCGTATTCCGCCGGGTCGGGAGCGCGCACCATATCCGGATCCTGCGCTCCGCACTGCTCCGGCGAAAAATACGGGCCTTCAAAATGCAGTCCCGGCATATCCGCTCCGTCGGTGTTTTTCTCGGCGGCCTCCTTGCTAACGGCCAGGATCGCCACCGTTTCCTCCGGTGTGCCGGAGGTTGCCGTCGGCAACAGCGTGGTGGTTCCGTGGCAAGCGTGTAAACGCGCCGCCGTCAAAAAAGCCTCCACCGTATTGTCCAAAAAATCACATCCGCCGCCGCCGTGGGTATGAATATCCACAAAGCCGGGCGCCACATACCGTCCGGCGGCGTCGATCACCTCGACCGATGTCATATCGTCCGGCACCGGCACGATTTTTCCGTTTTCAAACGCCACCGTCCCGTTTTCTTCGATCACGCCACCGCGAATCACGCGACCGTTACGAATGACCGTCATGCGCTCTCCCCCTTACAGCTTGGCACCGCTGTCGGCGTCGCAGAACATCACCGCGTCGCCATGGGCGCGCATCGCCGTGGCAGGAACCATTTCGGTCACCTCGCCCTTCACCGTCAGCGTCACCGCTTCGCACTTGGTGGGAGCCGGTACGGTACACACCAAATGCCCGGCGCGCATCAGCGTGGGGATCGTCAGCGTCAGCGCGTGCGTCGGCACATCGGAAAGCGTCGCAAAGCAGCCGTCGTTCACCTGCTGTTGGCGGCACACCTCGTCCAGCTTGACCACCTTGACGATTTCCGGGTCGTCAAATTTCGCTTCGCCGGGGTCGTTGAATGCCAAATGGCCGTTCTCACCAATACCGAGACAAACCAGATCGACCGGGAATTTCGTCAACAGCTCGGCGTACCGCTTGCACTCCGACTGCGGATCCTCAGCCGCCGGATTCAGGCGGTACACATTGCCGAACGGCAGACGTCCGAACAGGTGCGCCGTCAAGAAGTTGCCGAACCCCTGCGGTGCATCGGCGGACAGGCCGACATATTCGTCCATGTGGAACGCATTGACCCGACTCCAGTCGATCCCTTCGGCGGCAACCAGCGCGTCCAGCGTTTCATTCTGCGACGGGGCGGCGGCGAAAATCACATTCACCTGCTCCTTTTCCTCCAACAGCTGACGGATACGAACCGCCGCGGCCTTTCCGGCGGCGGCACCCATCTCGTCACGGGCAGCGTACACATTCACACGCAGTCTGTCTGCACAAAGCTGTTTCATCGGTTTCATATCGATCCACTCCTTTTTTCTCTATCATACCATGTTTCCTCGAGTTTTCAAGACGAATCTTGCTATTTATTTCACAATCTTGCCGTTTTGCCGCAAAAAATTATTTGTCGCCTCCCTCTTGCAATGCGCGCGGATTTTTGTCATAATAGAAGCATCCTAAAAA
>CAYQBP010000056.1:4626-8353 GCA_964415745.1 uncultured Eubacteriales bacterium | reverse complement strand
ACGTCGCCTATCGCGTGACGCCGATTTACGAAGGGAATAATCTTCTGCCCAGCGGTGTGGAGATGGAGGCCTACTCCGTCGAGGACCGGGGCGAGGGCATTTGCTTCCACGTTTACGTATACAACGTTCAGCCGGGAATCGTGATCGATTATGCCACCGGCAACAGTCGGGCAGAAGGCGGCGCTTCGGTTTCATCTACCAAAACGGTCGGTGCTACGACCAAAACCACTGTCAAAGCAACCGTAAAAACGACCGTCAAGGCCACGGCCAAGCCAACGGCGTCCGCCACGGAAAAGACCTCGTCCGCCGTCAAAAACGACCAAACCGTGTTGGTTTGGATTCCGCAAACCGGCAGTAAATATCACCGCAAATCCGATTGCAGTGGCATGAAAGACCCCACGCAGGTCACGCTGGAGGAGGCCGTTCGCAGAGGCTACGAGCCCTGCAAACGATGCTATAAATAATCACACCACAGGCGGCAGAAAATCTGCCGCCTGCGTTTTTTGAGCACAACACAACCATCAGTCGCGGATTTCGTATGCACCGTCACCGCGACCGAAAAACGGCCGCGCGCTCCCCACACCGGGTTGCGTCGCGACCGTTTGCTTTTCGGTTATTCTCAGCTCATGAACGCCTTTTCCAAATCAACAGCCATGCGGAATTGAGCACCACCAAAATCGACCCGGCATTGTGGAGCAACGCTCCGAAAACCGGCCCCAACAGTCCGGTTGCCGCCAACGCCATCGCCAGAAAATTCAGTCCCATGGAGAAGGTAATGTTAACGCGAACAGTCGTCATCATGCGGCGCGACAGTCGGAACAGGTGCGGCAGCTCCCGAATATCATCGTTGACCAGCACGATATCGGCGGCTTCGGTCGCAATATCACTGCCCACACCGCCCATGGCGATGCCGACGGTGGCGCATTTTAACGCCGGTGCATCGTTGATTCCGTCTCCGATCATGCACACCGCTTCGCCGCGCTGTTCGTACGAACGAATGTGCTCCAATTTATCCTCCGGTCGGCAAGCGGCGTGAACCCGGTCGATCGCGACCTGCCGGGCAATCGCGGTTGCCGCACCGGCATTATCACCTGTCAGCAAGGCCGATTTGACCCCCAACCGATTCAACGCGGCAATGGTCGCCGGACTGCTGTCCCGCACCGTATCCGACAGCACGAGATAGCCGACCGGCTCATGCTCGATTGCCACATAAATCACCGTACAGCCCTGCTCGATATACGGAGCGGCTTCGGCCGTCAGTCGCTCCCTTATCGGTTGCTCCCCGGCGATCCAGTCCGGCGTACCGGCCTGCAGATATTTCCGATTCACCGTAGCGGCAATGCCCTCGCCCGGCCGCATTTCAAAGCCCTCCGCCGTATAGGGCGTTTCCCCATAGCACGAGGCAATCGCCTTGCCCAACGGGTGCTCGCTCCAGCCCTCCGCCGCCGCGGTCATGGCATAGATCGTGTCCTCGCTGTACGCCGACACGCTGACAACCTTAATGACCTGCGGTTTCCCGTTGGTTAGCGTTCCGGTCTTATCAAAGGCCACGCAGGATACCTTTGCCAACCGCTCCAGCGCGTCGCCCTCGCGCACCAAAAATCCGTGCTTGGCCACGTTGCCGATTGCCGCCATGATCGCTGTCGGCGTTGCCAGCACCAGGGCGCACGGACAAAACACCACCAGGATCGTCACCGCGCGGAGAAGCTCGCCGGTGATAAGCCACGTCAAAGCAGCAGCCAGCAGGGCGATAACCACAATGCCGGTCGCCCAACGGTCGGCAATGCCGACGATCTTCACCTTTCCGGCGTCCGCATTCTGCACCAGGCGTACCATCCGTTGAATGGCGCTGTCATCGCCGACACGGATCGCCTGCATACGAAAGGCACCAAAGCGATTGATGCCGCCGCTTTCCACCTCGTCGCCCACGGTCTTGTCCACCGGAAGCGACTCACCGGTGATCACCGATTGGTCAATGGAGGTTTGCCCTTGAATAATGCGGCCGTCCACCGGGATCGTTTCGCCGGGCAACACCAATAGAATGTCCCCGACCGCCACCTGCTCCACCGGAATGACACACTCCACATCGTCTCGGATCACATGGGCGGTGCGCGGTGTCAGCTTTGCCAGCTTTTCCACACCGGCACGGGCTTTTTCAACCGTGAGATGCTCCAACAGCTCGCCCAGCTGCATGATAAACGCTACTTCACCGGCCGCGAAGATCTCTCCGACGCCGACCGAAGCAACCAGGGCGATCGACACCAGCACCCCGGCGCGTATATCGAATTTTGTCAGCAACCCGATCAATGCTTCCGCGACAATCGGAACGCCGCACAGCAAAATGGCCACCCACGCCGCGTCCACCGGCAGGGAAAACCAATCGAACAGACTGGCCAGCAACGATACGGCGGACAACACCAGCAAAACGATCTGCTTCGTCACGCCGCCCCATTCCAGCCATTCATCCACAATGTCTGCAATTTTCTTCATACAAATGCCTCCTTACGCCTCTTATACCCATGGGGGTATGTGTATATAATATACCCCCATGGGTATTTTGTCAAGTAAAAAAATAAGCACCGGCGCATTTTTTTACGTCGGTGCCTATGGAAAAGGCGATATTTTGTTCCTCGTCCGCGTTCGTCGGTTATATCGTCCATGTGGTGCTGCCGGCTTTTACGGCGTAGGGCGTGCCGTTGATGATTAGCGTATACGGTTCGTTGGTGACGACCGTGCATTGCGTGTCATCGGCTTCAATATCGGTAACGATCGTTCCGAACCTCAGGTTCTTCACGCCGATTTTGCCGCGGAAGGTATCCGGCTTGGCCCATTCCACCGTTTTTCGGAATGCGTCGACGGTGTGAAAGCCCAGCACGAATTCCAGATAAACCGAAATCGGGCCCAGTGCCGACCAGCCGCAAAAATCGGGACGTACATAGGCGCCGGTTCCCGTTTCGTTGGTGGCCGGCCGATACGCCGTCGGAGAATAGGCTTCCCAAATCGTGTGCGGTTCAAACCGGGCATACGTTTGACAGATGTGCTCCACCAGTCGACAGGCGGTTCGATGCGCCACGGCATGAAGCCCGTATTGCTTCAGCCCTATCAACGTCGCATAGGCGGTCGGCAGCCAGACGCCGCCACGCCAGTATTCGCCATCGGCGTGGAAATCGCTGTCTCGGCGCGCCACGGTGGTAAAGGGAACCGAACCGCCGAAGGCGTCGGCGTCCTCCAGCTTTTCTGCCAGCTCGGCGGCACGCTGTTCGGTGGCAACACCTGCGGTCAGCGTCCAATACGAAGCGATGGATGGCACCTTATAGAACCGATGCGTGTGACAATCAATATCATAATAAAAGCGATCCTCATCGTCCCAATAATACCGATTGACAAGCTCCTTCTTTTCTTCAAGCCTTCGGCTCCACTGCTTCTCGCTGTCCGTATCACCGACCAGCGCAAACAGCTTGGCGATCATGGCGGCGGACAACGCCTGCTGGCACAGTGCATCGATCCACAGCATATCGGGAGGATTCGGACGCTGACAGTCGGCGTGCGCGCCGCTTCTGCCGCGCGGCGTGTTGTCCATGCCGGAGCGACCGCCCTCCCAATGGTATCCGCACGGATCGGCCATCCAGCACGTTGGCACAAAGACGCCCCGTGGCGTAACCGGTCGATCCAAGCCCTCCAGCCATTCATAATGCTGTTGCAAAACCCGACGCTCATAAAGAAGCCG
>CAYQBP010000056.1:2919-4526 GCA_964415745.1 uncultured Eubacteriales bacterium | reverse complement strand
GCCTCGTCCATATACGGCGTTTGCGGCATACCGGGAACGTCCTTGATATGTGCGAATGCCAGCTCCCACGCTTTTTGATACAGCGCGGTATATTCCGGGTGCTCCTCGCAAATCGGCTGTGGGATCACCGTGCGCCAATCGGAAAAAGCCAATCGATTCTCCATGATGCCCTCCGCTTATTGCATATTGGCAAAGCGCTCCACCGCTTTGGCAAACTGTTCGATCGTCGCGTCGGCGTCGCCATGCTGAATACCGTCGCGTACGCAGTGCCGAATGTGTCCCTCCAGCACGACCTGCCCCGCCTTATTCAGTGCCGACTTAGCGGCATTGATCTGGGACAACACGTCCTCGCAGGGAACGTCCTCGTCGATCATGCGGTCGATCGCCTGTACCTGCCCGATAATTTTCTTCAGCCGACGATGCAAATTGTCGGTATCCATACACTTTTTCATGCGCAGCCTCCGTACCTTTAGGGGTATATGTACAGTATACCGTCTTGCTTTTGGTTTGTCAAGCAAGCACCGCCGGCGGAACGGCGTCGTTTTTTGTCGCTCTATTCTGCAAAACCGCACTCTACACAGCGTAGAATGGCCTCTTTTTCAATTCTACATCGCTGTTCCTTAATATGAGAGGACGTTCTACCAGGCATATCTTTACATTGGAGCGGGGTATCCTGTATAATGGGAGCATACAATTTGATGATCGGGAGCGAAATCGTATGAGCCAATCCTTTATCCTGTCCTGTGAGTCCACTGTGGATATGCCGTATTCGTATGTCAGCGGCAGAAGCATTCCTGTACTGTTTTATTCCTACATGGTGGACGGCGTCAACTATGTCGACGATATGCTGCGCGACCCCGAAGCGTTGCCGCGCTTTTATGCCATGCTGGAAGCCGGAAAGCTACCGACAACGACGCAGCTGAACGCCTTTCAGTATGAGGCATTTTTTGAAGAACAGCTTCAGCACGGTGACCTGCTTCACATTTGTCTGGGGACCGGCATGACAAAATCGTATCAAAACGCGCTGGTCGCCGCCGACGAGCTGCGCGAAAAATACCCGGACCGCAGGATCATGGTGCTGGATTCGCTGTGCAGCTCGTCCGGCTACGGTATGCTGGTCGATTGTGCCGCCGATATGCGCGACCGGGGCGCAACCATGGAGGACATCGAAGCCTGGGTGCTTCAAAACCGAAAAAACATCCACCACCAGTTTTTCTCCACCGAATTAAAGCACTATCGCCGTAGCGGAAGAATGTCCGGAGCCACTGCCATGATTGCTACCCTGCTCAACATTTGCCCCATCATGCGTTTGGACGACAAGGGCACCATCATCGCCTACAGCAAAATCCGCGGCAAGCAAAACGCCATCGGAATCACGGTGGACACCATGGAGGCTCATGCACAGGGCGGCACCGCCTATAACGGAAAGTGCTATATTTGCCATTCCCAGTGCCCGGCAGACGCCGAGGCGTTGAAGCAGGCGGTTCTGAAGCGTTTTCCGCAGGTGCACGAAATCCCGATTTTTGACATCGGCACCAGCATTGCCGCACACTGCGGCCCCGGTACCGCCGCCGTATTCTTCTTCGGTGACGAGCGTGCACCGGCGT
>CAYQBP010000056.1:0-2819 GCA_964415745.1 uncultured Eubacteriales bacterium | reverse complement strand
TGCGGCCCCGGTACCGCCGCCGTATTCTTCTTCGGTGACGAGCGTGCACCGGCGTAATCCGAAAAGCAACCGATCCACGCCCCGACCGCACTCGGTCGGGGCATTTTTTCGTCTCTGTCTCCCATGTAAAGGGAAGCGAACCGTTTTCGCCATGGCCGATTTGGCACTTGACTTGCCGAGTACGTATATGCATAATAATAGTAACATCGTTAACGGCGACGCCAACGGAGGTAACACTATGAATCAACTGTTTTTAGTCAGCAATTCTCACATTGATCCCGTATGGCTATGGGATTGGCAGGAGGGCGCTACCGCGGCGATTGCCGCTTTTCGCGCCGCGGCGGATTTTTGCGAAGAATTCGACGGCTATGTGTTTTGCCACAACGAGTCGTTGCTGTACCAATGGGTCGAAGAATACGATCCCACTCTGTTTACGCGCATTCAAGCGCTGGTGCGCGAAAACAAATGGCATATTATGGGCGGCTGGTTTCTTCAGCCGGACTGTAACCTGCCCTGCGGAGAATCGATACTGCGACAGATTTTAACCGGGCAAGCCTACTTCAAGGAAAGGTTTGACAAAAAGCCGACCGTGGCAATCAATTTTGATTCCTTCGGCCACGATCGCGGTCTGGTTCAAATTCTCGCCCAGTGTGGCTACAAGGGCTATCTGTTTATGCGCCCCAACAAAGCCTTCGGCACCCTGACTCTGCCGGAAAACTATTTCACCTGGAGGGGATATGACGGCTCCGAGGTCATCGGCTACCGCTTGCCGGGCAGCTATGGCACGCCCCTGGGCGAAGCGGCCTCCTGGGCAGAGGAATGGCTGCAAAAGAACGTCGACGACCCCATCGGACTGTTTGCGTGGGGCGTGGGCAATCACGGCGGCGCGCTTTCCCGAAAGGATTTGAACGAGCTGAACCGTTGGATGGAACGACACCCGGATATTCAAATCTCCCACTCCACGCCGGAGGCCTTCTTCGAGGCCTTGGAGCAAAGCGGTGTGGACTGTCCCGTATTTGCCGACAGTCTCCGTCCCGTTTTTATCGGCTGTTACACCTCGCAGGCGCGTGTCAAGCGGCTTCACCGTAAGCTGGAAAACGAGCTTTACAGCACCGAAAAAATGTCATTTGCCGCCGCCTGCCTCGGATTGATGAGGTATCCCGACCGGGAATTGCAGGACGCACAGTGGGATATGCTGTTCAACGAATTTCACGATATTCTCCCCGGCACCACCATGGAGTCCGCCGCCCTGGCCTCCGAGCAGTCGTTAATGCACGGCTTGGAAACGGTCGGCCGCGCCAAAATGCGTGCCTTTATGGCCTTGCTTTCCGGGCAACCGAAGGCAAAGCCCGGAGACGCCGTGATATTCGCATACAATCCGCACCCCTACCCCGTTTCCGGCGTGTTTCATTGCGAGATCATGCCGCCGGATCAAAATTACCAAACCGAAAACCGTTACACGGTCACGGTAACGCAGAACGGAGCTGTCATTCCCTCTCAGCAGGAAAAGCCCGAATGCACCATGAGCCTGGATTGGCGGCAAAGGATTGCCCTCTACGCCACTCTGCCGCCGGCTTCCATGAGCCGCTTCGATTGTGCCATTGCTCTGGCTCCGGCACAAGTAACAAAGCAGGAGGCGCCGCGCGACACCATTCATTTTCACAACGACCACATGTCGGTCTGTATCAACTGCAAAACCGGACTGATCGACGACTATCGTGTTGACGGCGTTGCATATTTGAAGGCAGGAAGCTTCTCTACCGTCCTGTACGAGGACTCCGCCGACCCGTGGAAGATGGAAGCAAGCTCCTATTCCAACGTCAAGGGACGTTTTGCCCCGGCGAAGGAGGAACGAACAAACGATTCCTGCGCTTTCTCCCCCACCGTGCCGACGGTGCGGATCATCGAAAACGGTGCCGCCCGCATGGTGGTCGAGTCCTCCTTCCGCTATGGGCAATCCCGACTGATACAAACCTATCGCCTGCCGCGATTCGGCACCTCGTTCGAGGTAGAGCAACGCTTCTGCTGGAACGAAAGCGACACCATGGCCAAGCTGGAGATTCCCTGTGCCGTGGAAGGACAATATATCGGACAACAGATGTACGGCTCCGCCCCCCTGGCACAGGACGGAACGGAAACCGTCAGCCAAAAATGGTGCGGTATGTTTGCGCCGGATCGGGCTCTGACCGTCGTCAACACGGCAACCTACGGCTCTCACGCCTCCGCCGATACGATGTATCTGTCCCTGCTACGGGCACCTGCCTACGCGGCGCATCCCATCGAAAATCGGCCCTTGCTTCCCGATGATCGCTTTATTTCCCGCATCGATCAAGGCGAGCACATCCTGAAATTTCAAATCTGCGGCGGCTCGAATTCGGAACGTCGGCGGTGCGTGGAGCGAGAAGCACAGGCGTATAACGAGCCTCCGTTTGTTCTCAATGCTTTTCCGGGCGGCACAGGCGAATGTCACGCACCGTTTATCACTGTGTCGGACACCTCCGTCCTGCTGACGGCCATGAAAATCGATAATAACGGCGCGCTCATTCTGCGCTTGTTCAACGCCTCTCCGGAGCCGCGCCACGCCACCGTCACCATGCCGTCGTTACATATTCAAGAATCGGTCGAGCTTGAAGGAAACCGTTTTCAAACGTACATCGCCACCGACGGCCACTTGACCGAAACCGCACCGTTGTAATGCTTGCAAGGTGACAAAAATACCGCGGAATATGGCAGCGGAGGCCACGATGTCGTGGCCTCCGCTCCTTTTTTGCTTATAAGAAAAGGAAGACCGATACCGGTCTTCCTTTTAAGATGATATG
>CAYQBP010000055.1:5612-8490 GCA_964415745.1 uncultured Eubacteriales bacterium | reverse complement strand
AGAAGCGGCTGTACAGCAGGTGCAGCGTGGTGTGCTCCATGCCGCCGTTATACCAGTTGACCGGCATCCAATATTTCAGCGCCTCCGGCGAAGCCAGCGCCTTGTCGTTGTGCGGATCGCAATACCGCAGGAAGTACCACGACGAGCCGGCCCACTGCGGCATGGTATCCGTTTCGCGCTTGGCCGGTGCGCCGCACTGTGGGCACGTCGTATTGACCCAATCCTCCATGGCCGCCAACGGCGATTCGCCGTTGTCTGTGGGCTCATAGCTGTCTACCATGGGCAGACGAATCGGCAGCTGCTCCTCCGGAACCGCCACCTGTCCGCAATGCGGGCAGTGAACGATCGGGATCGGCTCGCCCCAATACCGCTGACGCGAGAACACCCAGTCGCGCAGCTTGTAGTTGACCTTCGGTTCACCGATGCCCTTCTTTGCCAGGAAATCGATGATCGCCGTTTTGGCTTCCTCCACCGACATACCGTTTAAGAAGCCGGAGTTGACCATCACACCGGTGGCGCAATCGGTAAACGCTTCCTTTTCGACGTCACCGCCCTGCACCACTTCGATGATGGGCAGGTCAAATTTACGGGCAAATTCCCAGTCGCGCGTATCATGCGCCGGAACCGCCATGATGGCGCCGGTGCCGTAAGAAACCAGCACATAATCCGACAGAAAAATCGGAATTTCGGTGTCATTGACCGGGTTGATGGCACGAATCCCCTGCAGACAAACGCCGGTTTTGTCCTTGGCGACCTCCGTGCGTTCAAAATCCGACTTACGTGCCGCCGTCTGCTGATATGCGCGCACCTCGTCGACGTTGCTCAGCAGACCCTTTTCCAGCCACGTCTGCACCAGCGGATGCTCCGGCGAAACGACCATGTAGGTCGCGCCGAACAACGTATCGGGACGGGTGGTATACACCTGCACCGGATCACCGGCAGTGGTTTGGAACGTCACCTGGGCGCCGGTAGAGCGGCCGATCCAGTTGATCTGCTGTGCACGAACGCGGTCGGGATAATCCACCAAATCCAGATCGTCGATCAGTCGCTGAGCGTATGCCGTGATTTTCAGCATCCACTGGCTTTTCACCTTGTGAACCACTTCGCCGCCGCAACGCTCGCACACGCCGCCGACCACTTCTTCGTTGGCCAGCACGCATTTGCAGGAGGTACACCAGTTCACGGCCATTTCCTTTTTATAGGCCAGACCCTTTTTGAAAAGCTGCAGGAAAATCCACTGCGTCCACTTATAGTATTCCGGATCGGTGGTGTTGATCTCGCGCGTCCAGTCGAACGACAGGCCGAGACCCTGCAGCTGGGACTTGAAACGGGCAACGTTGTTTTTGGTCACCGCTTCGGGGTGAATGTGATTTTTGATAGCAAAATTTTCGGTGGGCAGACCAAACGCATCCCAGCCCATCGGGTACAGCACGTTGTAGCCCTGCATACGGCGCTTACGGGACACCACGTCCAGCGCGGTATAGGAACGGGGATGGCCGACGTGCAGACCCTGTCCCGACGGATACGGGAATTCGACCAGCGCAAAATACGCCGGCTTGCTCTGATCGTCGGAAGCGGCAAACGTATTCTCCGTTTCCCATTTTGTCTGCCATTTCTTTTCGATGGCAGCCGAATCAAACTTTTTCATTGTTCTTCACCCTCCAAAAACTCTGCGATATTCACAGCCTGAGCATCCTGCCACAGGCGTTCCAAATCATAAAACTCACGGGAGCTGTCCAAAAACACGTGCACCACAACGTCGCCGTAATCCAGCACCGTCCACAAAGCTGTACTGTAGCCCTCTGTCCGGCACGCGTGCACTCCGCGTTGCGACAAATCGGTTTCCACATAATCGATCAGTGCGCGTACCTGCGTGGTACTGCCGCCCGACGCAATGATAAACCGATCCGCCAGCGAGGTGATCCGACTGACATCCAATACACAAATATCCTGCGCCTTGTGCTTGTCCATCGACACCACAACGGCCTGTGTCAATTCTTGTACTGTCATGCTTACCTTCTTACTCCCCGGACGACCGTGTTGCGGTGTCCGCCGCCGGTTCGTTCAACCCGGTTTGCGTTACCGCGATCTCGGACATGACCTGCTTATACGTTTGCGCCTCGCCGTCCGTCGCCAGCTCGGCGATCTGAATATCGGCTTCCGTCGCTTTGTTGTCATACAAATGAAAATCGCTGTTCAGCACGGCAATCAGCTCGGCACGATGCACGCTGTAATACGCCGTGGATTCGTGTGTTGTCGCTTCGCCCGGCAGCACCTGCGCGGTAATCTTATCCGGCGTGATGGCCGACAATTCCCGAATCAGAGCAACGGTATTGGTTCGATCGGTGCTGAAAAACACCCGGCTGCCGCCGTTCATCACATTGCCGATCGATTGCGTGGTCAGCTCCTCCTCGCTCTGTGCGATCAAGCGCTGAAGCACCGCCAAAAACACCTTGCGCTGACGAACCAGTCGCTGAATGTCGCCGCTGACGCCTTTATCACGCTTCAGCGCATATTCCAGCGCGCCGGTACCGTCCAACGTCCGAACGCCGTCGCGGTATTCGATGCCGCCCAGCGTTTGTGCCTTCTCCAGCTCTACGTCCACACCGCCGAGGTTGTCGATCAAATCCACAAACGCGTCCTGCGAAAAATAGTAATAGCCGTCAACCGGCAACGACAGTGCGTTAAAAACAGCCCCGACGTTGTATTTGGAGGAGCCCTCCAGCTGCTCGATCTCATGTCCGTTGGAGCGACAGGTCTCCACGTTGACATCGAACACCTGCTTGCCCTCGGTTTTGCAGAAGGTGAGCGGCTTGGGATTGGCCCATACCAGCCCCGATTTGTCCACCGACCATTGCGTATCCTTCCCCAGATAGGT
>CAYQBP010000055.1:0-5512 GCA_964415745.1 uncultured Eubacteriales bacterium | reverse complement strand
GCAAGGCATAGCGCATCGCGTCTCCGATGTCCCGTTCGGCCAATTCGCGCATGACCTCGACGTCGGGATACTTCCGATCCGCCGAGGTGAAATCCGCCAAATACAGGACGACCTCCGACAGGCTCATTCCGGCACGACCGGTGGTGTGATAGCGGATCGGCAACAAAATGTCCGGATCGGTGATCCCCAAAATGTGCTCCAAAAACACCGCTCCGGCATGAGCGTGCCACAGCTTCGGCGCGTTTTTCTCGACGTCATCTAACAGTATACCAAAGTCTTTGAAGATTTGCAACTGGGAATCCCCGTCGGTATCCTTCAAAATATCGTGAAGCAAGCCGGCAACGCGTGCCTTATCCGGGTCGGCACCGTATTTTTCGGCCAAATGCTCGGCCTGCTCCGCCACCGCCAACGAATGGCGATACCGCTTCGGCGTTAACCGTCCACGCAGAATATCGCAGTACTGTTCTTCAATGTTGCGGTATTCCCGTTGCGCGGCATACAGCTGATGCTCCCGGATATAGGCCTCCACCTCCGGCGGAACCAGCCCCTCCAGCGATTTGTTTTCCTGCGCCAGGGCGCGGATCTCCGTGGAGGAGATGCGTGGCGTTTTCACCACTTCGATAACGCACCGTGCGCCCTGTGCCTCCAGCTCGGCGGCATACGCGCGCAGTGCTTCCATGGAATCGTCGTCACGCGGCACGGTGCACACCGTGGCCAGCCGCGCAATATCCGCGAAGCGATACCAGCTTGCCAGCGTCAGAAACATATCCGACCCTACCAGCAAAAACAGCTCCGCATCCGGATAGGCCGTATGCAATTCCTCCAGCGTCAGGATCGTAAAGCTGGCGCCGCGGCGGTTGATTTCTCTTTCCGAAACCGCCAGCTCGGAATACGGCGCACAGGCGATCCGACACAGCTCCAGCCGATCGACCGCCGACGCCATATCGGTTTTGATCTTATGCGGCGGCACAAAGGTCGGCATGAGGATCACCCGATCAAAATGCAGTCGCGCCGCCAGCTCGCGTGCCAGCACCAGATGTCCGTTATGGATCGGATCGAATGTACCGCCGAACAGGGCGATCCGTTGCCCTTTGCCGGTGCTCATCGCGCCGTACGGGGCAACACGATCCTCGGCTCGTCCTGCGACGGACGATACAGCACAAACGTGCGACCGATGACCTGCACCACGGCGGCACCGGTTGCCGCCGCCAGTGCCTCGGCAGCCTCCCGTGCGGAAACCGGTGCTGTTTCCAGTGCTTTTCCCTTGATGAGCTCCCGTGCGGTGAGCGCGTCCTCGGTCTGCTTAACAATGGTGTCCGCCATGCCGCCCTTGCCGACGTGAACGATCGCCTCCAGCGGATTCGCCAATCCGCGCAAATACGCGCGCTGTTTACTCGTCATACATTTCATCCTATTCTTTGTTGTAATAAATCGCGGAACACCCGCAGTGCATTGCCACGATGACTGATGGCGTCTTTTTCCGATTCCGTCAGCTGTGCCACGGTTTTTCCGGCACCGGGGACGCCCGGTGCAACAATAAACAACGGGTCATACCCAAAGCCGCCGTCTCCGTGCTCCTCGGTACCGATCACGCCGTACAAACGGCCTTCGGCCGTCAACGGCTCACTACCGTCGGGAAACACACAGCACACCGAGCAAACATAGTGGGCGCCACGCTGTTCCGGTGGCAAACCGTCCAGCTCCTCCAGCAATTTCCGGTTGCGATCCTTGTCGGTCGCATTCGGGCCGCCGTAGCGTGCCGAATAAATGCCGGGAGCGCCGTTCAGCGCGTCCACGGCGATGCCGGAATCGTCGGCAATGGCCGGCAATCCGGTGAAGCGACACGCCGAGTCCGCCTTCAGAAAAGCGTTTTCCGCAAAGGTCGTCCCGGTCTCCTCCACCTCCGGCAGCTCCACGCCGAGATCACGGTCGGTCACTGCCTGAATACCCAGCGGCTCCAAAATACGCGACAGCTCCTTCAGCTTATCCCGATTATGCGTAGCAATGATATACCGCATAGCTCTCACTCTCCAAATAATCCGTCGGCAAATGCGTCGGCATCAAACGGCTGAAGATCGTCGATCCCTTCGCCGACGCCGATAAACTTCACCGGGACATCCAGCTCCTCGCGAATGGTCAGCACCACGCCGCCACGCGCCGTGCCGTCCAGCTTGGTCAGCACGATACCGGTGATTCCGGCAACCTGACGGAACTCACGCGCCTGATTGACCGCGTTTTGCCCGGTGGTGGCATCCACCACCAACAGCACCTCCACGTCGGCATCGGGAGCTTCCCGATCGATCACTCGGCGGATTTTGTGTAGCTCCTCCATCAGGTTTTTCTTGTTGTGCAGTCGGCCGGCGGTGTCGCAGATCACCACATCGGCGCCCCGTGACTTGGCCGCCGAAAGCGTATCAAACACGACGGCCGCCGGGTCGGCGCCCTGACCGTGGCGAATGATCTCCACGTCGGCGCGTTCCGCCCAAACCTCCAGCTGTTCAATGGCGGCGGCGCGGAAGGTGTCCGCCGCGCCCAACAGCACCCGTTTTCCGCCGGCTTTGAGCTGTGCCGCCAGCTTGCCGATGGTCGTGGTTTTTCCGACGCCGTTGACACCGATCACCAAAATCACCGACGGCGACGTTGTCAGCGACAGCTCCTGTCCGCCACGCAGCATTTCCGCCACGGTCTCACGCAGTAATCCGCGAATTTCCGACGGGTCGGTAATGCCGCGCTCCTTAACCAGCTCACGCAAGCGGTCACAAACGGCCTGCGCCGTGTGCACGCTCACATCGCCGGTAATCAAAATTTCTTCCAGCTCTTCAAACAAGCCCTCATCGATACGGGTAAACGTGCGAAGCATGCTGTTTACCGTGCCCATCAGCGATTCCCGCGTTTTTCGCAGACCTTCGCCGATTTTACCGAAAAACCCCATAACAGTCTCCTTTCATCACGTCGCCTTTCCGGTGATACCCAGCTTGGCCTCCACCTCGCTGGCGCGCAGCTCTAACAGCTTGGAAATTCCCTGCTCCTGCATGGTCACGCCGTACAGCACGTCCGCTTCTTCCATGGTGCCGCGGCGATGGGTGATTACAATAAACTGCGTCTTATCGCACATACGGCGCAAATACTGTGCATACCGATCAACGTTTACATCGTCCAGCGCCGCTTCAACCTCGTCCAGCATACAGAACGGGGACGGCGTCACCTTCAGGATGGCAAACAACAGTGCCGTAGCCACCAACGCCTTTTCACCGCCGGACAGCGCATCCATATTGAGGATCACCTTTCCGGGCGGCTGAGCGTGCATTTCGATGCCGGAGTTCAAAATATCGTTGGGGTCTGTCAGCACCAGCTCCGCCTTTCCGCCGCCGAAAAGGTCGCGGAACACTTCACCGAATTGGACGTTGATCTGACGGAACCGTTCCACGAACAGGTCGCGCATCTGCACCGTCAGGTCACCGATCAGCTTTAACAGCTCCTCGCGTGATACCTCCACGTCCTGCACCTGAGTGCTTAAAAATTCATATCGCTCGCTGACCTCGCGGTATTCCTCGATCGCATCCACGTTGACACTGCCCAGCGCGCGGATCTTGTTTTTCAGCTCGGACAACCGCCGTGTGGCGGCCGACATATCCTCGATCGGCGCCGCCTGCGCCTCCGCTTCGCCGCGCGTCAGCTCGTATTCCTCGTACAGACGACGCAGAATATCCTCGGTTTCCTTTTGCGCCGCGGCACACTTTTCCTCCAAGCGTGCCACCTCGCGGCTGATCAGCTCGCGCTCCTCCAGCTTTCCGCGGTTTTGCTGACGCAGGGCGGTCTGGCGGGCTTCGTCCTCCATTCGCTTCTGCTGCAGCTCCTGTACACGTCCTTCCGTGGCGCGCGCCTGCTCACGAAGCTGTGTGGCACGCTCGCGAAGCAACGCTTCCTGTGCCGTCAGCTCCTCGCTACGCACGCCCAGCTCGGCCAGCATCTCCTGCATCTGTTGACGGGAGCCTTCCTGATCCGCCTGACGCGTTCTCAACTCGGCAATGGCCGCATGAATACCTTCGATTTCTTTACGGAAGCCGACCACCGCCAGCTTCTGCTCGCTCATTTGCTCGGCAAGCTGTTCGCGCTCCGCCGCCAACTGCTGTCGGCCGCCGTCCAGCGACGCCAGCTCCTGCTCCAGATCGCTCTGCTTCTGCGTAACCGCCGTCGTTTGCGCTTCGGCTTCGGACATACTGCGGCGGCAATCCTCGGCGCGTGTGTTCAGCTCGCGGATTTCGTTCGTTTCCGCTTCCACCGCGGCCAGACACTCCGTCAGCAAGCCGGAAACGCGAGCCTGTTCGCCCTCCAGTCGGATATTATCCTCCTGCGCCGTGGTCAGCTCACCCTGAATACCGGACAGCTCCGCCTGAACCGCGGCGACCTCCTGCTGCAACGTCTTTAAGCTCTGACGCGCCACCGCTTCCTTTTCCTCGGCTTTTTTGTGCTGTTGCTTCAGCTTTTCGACCTCACTGCGACGGGACAGCAGTCCGGCCTCCTTGACATGAGAGCCACCGGACAGCGAGCCGCCGGCATTGACCACCTGACCATCCAAGGTCACGACGCGGAATTTATAACCGTATTTACGCGCGATCACCACGGCGTAATCCAAATCCTCGGCTACCGCTACCCGTCCCAGCAAATAGCGGGCGATTTCCTCATAATCCGACTCGGTATGCACCAGCTCGGCGGCGATCCCCACAAAGCCGGGCTCCTCCGCCAATCCTTTTTCCTTCAGCAGGCTGCCGCGGATCGAAGCGATCGGCAAAAATGTGGCGCGACCGTTTTTGGTCTCCTTCAAATACGCGATACCGCGCTTTGCATCCTCCTCGCGCTCCACCACAATGTGCTGTGCCGCACCGCCCAGGGCGGTTTCGACGGCCAAGGCATATTCGCCTTCGGTGCGGATCAATCGGGAGACCGGGCCGCGCACACCGCGCAGCTCGCCGCGCTGTGCCTGCTTTGCCACAATACGCACACTGTGTGAGAAGCCCTCCAGATTGCGTTCCATTTCCTCCAGCAGGTGAATACGCCGCTGAAGCTCCGACACGTCCAGGGTTAAGCGATCCGCCTCCTGCCGTGCGGTTTCCAGACGACCGGTGCGGGTCGTCAGGCGCATCTCATAGCCACGCGCCGCATTTTGCAGTTGATCGATCGTGTCCCGTTGTTCCTCCGCGTCGTGCTGTAGCTGCTCCGCTTCCCTTTGCAGGGTATCCCGACGGACCGTATGCTCCGCCAGCGATACCGTCAGCTGGGACAGCCGCAGGGTGATTTCCGCCAGCGACGATTCCCCCGTCACCGAACGCACGCGAATATCTGCCAGCTCGGCGGCATACGTCGCCGCCTGGCGGTTCAGCTCCTCCATGCGCCCGGAAACCTCCTCGTTGCTCTGCAACAGCGTTTCCCACTGCTCCGCCAAGGCGACCTGCCGCTGTTCGGCTTCGACGATCTGCTCCTGCTTGGCCGCAATCTCGGCTTCGCGCTCCGC
>CAYQBP010000054.1:5440-8870 GCA_964415745.1 uncultured Eubacteriales bacterium | reverse complement strand
CGACGAGCGCGAGCAGACCCTCAACCAGCTGCTGGTCGAAATGGACGGCTTCGGCGCCAACGAGGGCGTTATCATGATGGCGGCGACCAACCGCCCCGACATTCTGGACCCGGCGCTGATGCGTCCCGGTCGTTTCGATCGCCAAATCGTTGTCAATTATCCGGATATGAAGGGTCGCGAGGCGATTTTGCGTGTGCATGCGCGCGGAAAGCCACTGGCGCCCGACGTGAATCTGGCAGTGATTGTCAAGTCAACGGTCGGCTTTACCGGCGCCGATCTGGAAAACCTGCTGAACGAATCGGCACTGCTGGCGGCACGTCGCGGCCTGCACGCCGTGACGATGCGTGAGATCGAGGAGGCTACCCTGAAAATCGTGGTGGGTACCGAAAAGCGCAGTCACGTGATTTCGGAAAAGGATAAGCGGATCACCGCCTATCACGAAGCCGGTCACGCCATCGTTTCGTATTTCTGCCCGACGCAGGACCCGGTACACCAGATTTCGGTGATTCCGCGCGGTATGGCCGCCGGATTCACCATGAATTTGCCGGACAATGACCACCAGCATCTGACCAAAAATCGAATGCTGGAGGATATCGAGGTGCTGTTGGGTGGCCGCGTGGCCGAGCAGCTGGTCATCGGTGACATCTCCACCGGTGCCTCCAACGATCTGGAGCGTTCTACCGAGACGGCCCGTAACATGGTTACCAAGTACGGCATGAGCGATAAGCTCGGTCCCGTGGTGTTCGGTGCCTCCGATTCCAACGAGGTATTCCTCGGTCGCGATTTCGGTCATACGCGCAATTATTCCGAAGAAATTGCCGCGACAATCGACAGCGAGATCAATGCGATCATTACCAATGCGTACGCACGCACGACGGAAAAGCTGGAGAGCCATCGCGATAAGCTGGACGTGATCGCACAGTATTTGATCGACCACGAAAAGATGGACGGCGAACAGTTTGTCGCCGCCATGGAGGGCCGGGAAATTCCCGCCTACACGAACAGCTCGATTTTTGCCGAAGGCGAAGTAACCGATTCGGCGGAATAAGCTCGTTAAAATCATCAGTGCCCCGGCAGGAAATTCCTGTCGGGGCACCGTGCATATTATGGAGTGGGGAGGAGGATCAATGCCGATCGCCGACGATCTCCACCTTGAGAAGATTGGTGTTGCCACTGGTATCCAACGGTACACCGGCGACGATAACAACGCGATCGCCCGGCTCGACGGCATCGATTTGCCGTGCACAGTCGATGGCGTGCTGTAACAGCTCGTCGGAGGTGCGCTGGTAGCGGGCCATTACCGGATAAACGCCCCAAGAAAGTGCCAGCTGATGATAGGCCTTTTCCACCGGCGTGGCGGCGACGATGGCCATGGAGGGGCGGAACTTCGACATACGCCGCGCGGTTTGACCGTATTTTGTCAGCGCGATGATCGCCTTGGCCTTAATATCGCGTGCCGTGGTACAGGCCGCGTCGCACATGGCGTTGGTCACGTCGGTGTCCATGTCATAGCGGAAGCCCTCGTAGCTACCGAGCATGAGCGCGTCCTCCTCGGCCTGCTCCGCAATTTTGGCCATGACCTGCACCGCCTCGATGGGGTACTGACCGGCGGCGGTTTCGCCGGACAGCATGATCGCCGAGGTGCCGTCGAAAACGGCATTGGCAACGTCGGTGATCTCGGCACGGGTGGGGGTGGGATTGTTCATCATGGACTCCAGCATCTGCGTGGCGGTGATGACCATTTTGCCGGATTGATAGCAACGGCGGATAAACTGCTTTTGCAGACCGGGCAGACGCTCATATTCGATCTCAACGCCCATATCGCCGCGCGCCACCATAATGCCGTCGGAGTTGGCGAGAATTTCGTCGAAGTTGTCAACGCCTTCGATGTTTTCGATCTTGGCGATGATGCGAATATCGTGGCCGCCGTGGTAATTCAAGAATTTACGCAACGCCAGAATATCCGCCTTGCTGCGCGTGAAGGACGCGGCGATGAAGTCCACGTCCTGCTCGATGCCGAACAGCAAATCCGCCTTGTCCTGCTCACTCAAGTACGGAATGGACAGGCTGACATGGGGAACATTGATGGATTTATGGTTGCTCACCGCGCCGCCGTGAATGACGCGGCAGTGGATTTCGGTATCCTCGATTTCCTCCACCTGCAGGTGCAGCTTGCCGTCATCGATCAGAATGGCATCACCGGCAGACAG
Organism: uncultured Eubacteriales bacterium; assembly: GCA_964415745.1. GTDB lineage: Bacteria > Bacillota > Clostridia > Oscillospirales > Acutalibacteraceae > RGIG3009. Next base: position 6,660 of record CAYQBP010000054.1, on the reverse strand, counting down.
CTCCTGCGGCAGCTTTTCGTATGTGACCGAGGCCAGCTCGGCAGTACCGAGAACATCTCGCGTCGTCAGAGTGAAGCGATGGTCCTTCTTGATATGCACCTTGCCGCCCTCAAAATCGCGCAGACGGATTTCCGGGCCCTTGGTGTCCAGCAACAGCGCAATGGGTGTTTCCATCTCCTGACGAAGCTCACGAATGATTTGGATACGGCGCGCGTGTTCCTCGTAGGTGCTGTGCGAAAAATTCAATCGCGCCACGTTCATGCCGCAACGGATCATTTCGCGGATCGTTTCTTTATCTTCGGTCGAGGGACCGAGAGTACAAACAATTTTTGTTTTACGCATAAGGACCATTCCTTCCTTTCCTGTCATCCAGCCAAAATTCAGCCATTATCAGTATAGCGCATCCCCCAAAAAATAGCAACGGCATAATCACTTTTTGAAACAAATCCGCCCGAATGAAACTTTGTGGTATAAACGCGACGACGCGGTGAATACTAGAGACGAGGCGACAGGGAGGTATTGCACTTGAAAAACGATACGAATTTTACAGAGGCTACGCCGTCGAAAAAGACCGGTGGTAAGGGCTTTTACATTGCCTTAGCGATATGCCTGGTTGCGGTGTGCGGCGTGGCGGTTTCCGCCTTTGTCAGCGGATTGTCCACGGCGGAGCCGCAGACCGAAGCACCGACGACCGTTCGCACGGGGACGACCACCGGCGCTCAGCAGGTGATTGTCAAGGCGACCAATGTGAAGGACGAACGCACAACCGTCGCTACGGTCGTCACAACAACGACGACTGCGACAACGACGCAGGCCGAGGAATGGTTTGTATTTCCCGCGACCAACCGCGTGCTGCAGCCGTTCAGCGATGAACTGGTCTATTCCGAAACGCTGGCGGAGTGGAGTACCCATAACGGTGTGGATTTTTCCGCCGAAGCCGGAGCACAGGTGAAGGCGACCGCTGCCGGTACCGTTACCGACATTTATCGTGATCCGCTGTGGGGAGCGGTCATCGAGATCGATCACGGCGGAAGGGTGGTATCGCGCACCTGCGGCGTGGATGCCAAAAGCCTGACCAAGGGTCAAACGGTGCAGGCCGGCGAGGTGATCGGAACGGTGATGGAAATTCCGGCGGAGATGCTGATGTCATCGCACATTCACCTGGAAATTGCGGCAAACGGCAAGTATGTTGACCCGTTGCTGTTGATCCGCGGCGAAGC
>CAYQBP010000054.1:0-5340 GCA_964415745.1 uncultured Eubacteriales bacterium | reverse complement strand
CTGCGGATACTCGTCGGCAATGGCCTGCAACCGCTCCGTGCGGCGGGCGACCAGCCAGATTTCGTCCGCGGACGGCACCTGCTCCACGGTCTGGCGGACGTATTCTTTTCCCAATCCGGAGGACGCTCCGGTGATGACAGCAATCTCCATATTGACAACTCCTTTAGGTTGAGTATGCCATAAAATCCGAAAAAAGTAAAGGTTTTTTCTTTGCAATGAAAATCGGGGCTTCCCTTTTTCGATATTCTGTGATATACTGAAGCATTATAAGGGATAATGTGAGGTTTTTTGTATGCAGCAGCCGGTAACGGAGGCAGAGGATCGTATTGTCGGGCGTAACGCCGTGATGGAAGCATTGCGCTCCGGTCGTGCCCTGGACAGTGTGTGGGTCGCGAAGGGCGAGCGCACAGGCAGTGTGAATGCCATTTGCGCGAAGTGTCGGGAGGTCGGTATTCCGGTCAAGGACGTGGACTCGCGCAAGCTGGCAACGGTCGGCGGCAACAATCACCAGGGTGTGGTCGCCTTTGCCGCCTGCAAGGAATACGCGACGCTGGAGGATATTTTCGAGCGTGCCGAGCAGTCCGGTGAGCCGCCGTTTATTCTGGTGTGTGACGGACTGGAGGATGCACACAACCTCGGTGCCATCATTCGCAGTGCCGAGGCTGCCGGCTGTCACGGTATCATTATTCCCAAGCGCCGCTCGGTCGGGCTGAACTCAACGGTTGCCAAAACCTCGGCAGGTGCCGTGGAATATGTGCCCGTGGCGCGGGTCGCCAACCTGACCGAAACGATCCGCCGCCTGCAGGAGCGCGGTGTGTGGGTCTATGGCCTGGACATGGACGGTGCGCCGTGGTGCCAAACCGATCTGACCGGCGCTGTGGCGATCGTGGTCGGATCGGAGGGGCAGGGCATCAGCCGACTGGTTCGCGAGCAGTGCGACGGTATCCTGTCTTTCCCGATGCGCGGCAACATCAATTCGCTGAACGCGTCGGTCGCTTGCGGTATTATGGTGTACGAGGTCACGCGACAGCGCTTGGGCTTAAAGCATATTTGAGGGGCGATACGTATGAAAAAGAGAGACGACATTCCGCAAAATGAATATATCGCTCGGCATGCGGCTTCCGATATGCCGGAGCAGGAGCAGTCTACGACGACGGAATTTCCGTCCCTGACGGACAAGAATGTGGAAACGGGCGGACTGGTATTCGATTCGCACGAGGCGGAGGAGCCGGTCGCGGAAAAGAAAAAGCGCGGCCTGTTCGGTCTGTTCGGGAAAAAGCGCGCCGGTGCGCCGCTGCTGGAGGAGGAATCGGCTCCGGAGGATGACGACATGATCGTGGTGGCGCCGGAGGAAACCGAAACGGTGCCGGATGATACACAGGAAATTCTTCTGCACGACCGTCCTCTGGAAAAAACGCAGGTGATTGACCTGGCGGACGAGGAGGGCAGTCATTTGGCGTCGGAGGAGGCTACACAGCTGATGCTGGACGGCTTTTCCGACGAGACGGCTCAAGCCGCCCCCGAACCCAGTCCCGAAGAAACGCTGAATCGCGTTCGTCGGGAAAAAATTCAGGAATTTTCACAGCGCCGCGAACAGCATGAGCGTGAGCTGGAGCAGCGGGAAGCCAGACAGGCGGAGGCTGCCGCCGAATCGGCGCCGGAGACGGAGGCGGCTCCTCAGGAGGAGCCGGTGCAGGAGACCCTGGAGGCGATCCCGCTGGCAGAGGTGCGTCAGCAGCTGCTGGCACAGCACCGTCGCTCCGGCGTGACCCTGCTCGTCAGCTTTATCGTGGAGCTGATCCTGTTTTTCATCGCGTGGTTATCCTCTACCGAGCCGACGTTGGCGATGGAGCCGACCTCCTATTTGATTTTACAAGCTGTTTTGTTCGTGGCGCTGATGCTCGCCTGCGGTACGCAGATCAAAAACGGATTTGCCTCGCTGTTTGGGCGTCGTCAGGTTACCACGGAGGGTGTGGCGGCGATTTTGTCCTGCCTGACTCTTCTCCATACGCTGCTGCAGGCACTCAATACGACCGGTGTGGCGGACGGCACGACGCCGCTCTTGACGAGCGTAGCCGGACTGGGACTGCTGGCGTTGCAAATTACGCACCGTCTGGAAATCAACCGTGCCGGTAACGATCTCAATCTGATGATTGCCTCCGGCGAAAAGCTGGCGGCGAAGCGCATTGACAACGATGCGCTGGCGGAGGAGATCGGCCGCCCGGCGGTGGCAATCGGTGTGCCGCGCGTGGCGTATTTCCGCCGCACGGAGCAGGCGGAAAATTACATTGCCGATTCGCGTACATACGATCCGGCATCTCCGTTTTTGCGCTGGTATTTCCCGGCGGCGGCCGGGGTGTCCTTTGTGGTATCGGTCGTATACCTGATCCTTAACGGCTTTTCCTCCGGCATCACGGCGTTTTCGCTGTTTTGCGGTATGCTGATGATAGCGACCCCCGTTCCGTTGCTGTTGACGCTGTACACCGCGCTGTCTACGGTCAGCCGCAAATCGCGCGAGCAGGGAACGGCGATCGCCGGTTACCGTGCTGTCGAGAGCTTCGGCAACGTGCACGCGGTGGCACTGGACGCGACGGAGCTGTTCCCGGAGCACTGCGTCCAGCTTCACGGTATCAAAACCTTTTCCGGAACGCGGATCGACGAAGCAATATTGGATGCGGCGTCGGTCTCCATTCGCGCAGGCGGCCCTCTGGCAGGCATCTTCCGGCGCATGATCCTCGGCAAGCTGGATATGCTGCACGAGGTCGATACGCTGGTGTACGAGCAGGATATGGGCTTGTCCGGCTGGATCAGCGGTCGGCGTATCCTGATCGGTAATCGCCGCCTGCTGGACAATCACGGGATCGATATTCCGTCGCGCGACTATGAGGAGCGCTACGCCAAGAACGGTCGTCAACTGGTCTATCTGTCGATTGCCGGTGAGTTGTCCGCCATGTTCGTGGTCAGCTATCTGCCCGATCCGCAGGTGAGCCGCGTGCTGAAATCGCTGACGAAGCGGCACATCACCCTGCTGATCCGTACCTGCGATCAAAACGTGACCGAGGAGCTGGTCACCTCGGTGTTTGACCTGAATGGCTTTTATGTGGAGCTGATGAACGCACCGGCCGGTCGCTCCTTTGAGGAGCTGGTCAGCGGTGTTACCCCGGCCGAACCGGCACAGGTCGTGGCGCGCAAGGGCTCGCTCGGTATGCTGATGGCATTTTCGCGTTGCCGTCGGTTGCGCTCCGGTATCCGGTTCTTCGGTATTCTGCAGGCGATCGTTGCCGTGCTGGGCTTGGGTCTGGCGGCGGTTGCGGCATTCTCCGGAGCCGCGCTGTACCCGGCCCTGTCCACCGTCGCCTTTTTGACGATCGCCTCGCTGGTCACCACGGTTCTCGGCCGTATATTCGCCTGATTTTCCGTATAGTTTCACAAAAATTACCTTCTGTTTTTGTGCAGAGGGTAATTTTTTTATTTTCTCTGCGATTTATATTGAAATTTTCAGAAGCATAGGTTATAATGGACAAAGAACAATCTTGCACTTAATAAAATTTGTGTATAATTGTCAAAATCGGAACGGTAGCGGTCAATGACGGCGCCGGAAAGGGGAGTCCTTTGTGAAACAGTACAATGCCAAGCACATTCGTAACGTCGCGCTGGTCGGTCATGCCGGCACCGGTAAAACGTCGTTGGCGGAGGCCGCCGCTTATCTCACCGGCTTAACGGATCGGTTGGGAAAGGTTGCCGACGGGAATACCGTATGCGATTTTGATCCAGAGGAAATCAAACGCGGCGCTTCGGTGTCGTTGTCGATGCTTCCGATCGAATGGAAGGATACCAAAATCAACCTGTTGGATACTCCCGGTTCGTTTGATTTTTCCGGCGGCATGAGCGAGGGTATCCGCGCGGCAGGCAGTGCGGTCATCGTGCTGTCGGGCAAGAGCGGTGTCACGGTCGGCGCGCAGAAGGCACGTGCCGCCGCCAAGAAAAAGGGGATCGCTCAGCTGTTGTTTGTCAACAAGCTGGACAGCGAGCATGCCGATTTTTACCGCGTGTTTGAGGAGCTGAAAACGGTGTTCGGCCCGGCGGTGTGCCCGATCGTGGTGCCCTACGTGGTCGATCACAAGGTGCAGTGCTATGTCAACCTGCTGGAGTATAAGGCATACACGTATTGCGACGGCAAGGCGACCGAATGTCCCATTCCCGATATGGGACACCGTCTGGAGGGACTGCGTACCGCGATTTGCGAAGCGGTTGCCGAAACCAGCGAGGAATTGATGGAAAAATATTTTTCCGGCATCGATTTTACGCCGGATGAGCTGATTCTCGGCTTGGCGACCGGTGTTCGCCGCGGTGAGATCCTGCCGGTGTATTGCGGTGCATCGCAAACCATGGCCGGTGTGGATCAGCTGTTGAACGGCCTGATCTGGCTGGCACCGTGGGCGGAAACCGTTGCCGGTGAGATCGGCGTGGACGCCAACGGCGATCCCGTGGAGCTGAAGGTGAACGAGCAGGCACAGGCGGTTGCCACCGTGTTCAAAACCGTGGTGGACCCCTTCGTCGGCAAATTGGTGTATTTCAAGGTAATCAGCGGCGTGATCACGCCGGATTCCCTGCTGATGAATATGCGTACCGGCACGACCGAAAAGCTGGGCAAGCTGTTTATGGTGCGCGGCAAGAAGCAGGAGGAGGTCTCCTGCGTGCCTGCCGGTGACATCGGCGCCGTTGCGAAGCTGGCGTCTGCCAACACGGGCGACACCCTGTGTGCGCCGGCACGTCCCGTCGTGTTGCCCGGTGTAACGTACGAAGCACCGTCGCTGTCCATGGCGGTGTACGCCAAGAATAAGGGCGATGAGGAAAAGATTGTTTCCGGTCTGAACCGCCTGCGTGAGGAGGATCCCACCATTTCGTTAACGCTCAATGCCGAAACGAAGGAGCAGGTGTTGTCCGGTCTGGGCGAACAGCATCTGGAGGTGGTCGTCTCCAAGCTGAAGAGCAAGTTCGGTGTCGATGTGGCTCTGCAAAGTCCGAAGGTTGCCTACCGCGAAACCATTCGCGGCAAGGTCAAGGTACAGGGTCGTCACAAGAAGCAATCGGGCGGCCACGGCCAGTTCGGTGATGTGTGGATCGAGTTCGAGCCGTGCGACAGCGAGGAGCTGGTGTTCGAGGAAACGGTGTTCGGCGGCTCGGTGCCGAAGAACTATTTTCCCGCCGTGGAAAAGGGACTGCGCGACAGTGCCCAGCACGGTGTGTTGGCCGGCTTCCCGTTGGTCGGTGTCAAGGCCACGCTGGTGGACGGCTCCTACCATCCCGTGGATTCGTCGGAAATGGCGTTTAAGACAG
>CAYQBP010000053.1:6648-8911 GCA_964415745.1 uncultured Eubacteriales bacterium | reverse complement strand
GATCGGCATGAACGAGGTCGGCCTGAACGCCAAGTGGCTGCGCGCCGATCTGACCCACACCGAAACGCAGGAGTTTGCCAAAGAGGTGCTGGATCACATGCGTGAACGCCTCAGCGATTATCAGGAGGAATACGGCGACCTCTACAACCTGGAGGCTACACCGGCGGAATCCACGACCTATCGCTTTGCGAAGCACGACAAGCAGAAGTACCCCGATATTATCACCGCCAACGAAAACGGCACGCCGTACTATACGAACTCCTCGCACCTGCCGGTCGGCTACACCGAGGATATTTTCTCGGCGCTGGAAATCCAGGACGACCTGCAAACGCGCTACACCTCCGGTACGGTGTTCCACGCCTTCCTCGGTGAAAAGCTGCCCGACTGGAAAGCGGCCGCCGATTTGGTGCGTAAGATCGCGGAAAACTACAAGCTGCCGTACTACACCATGTCTCCGACGTACTCCGTGTGCGCCGAGCACGGCTATTTGTCCGGCGAGCAATATACCTGCCCGCATTGCGGCAAAGCCGCCGAGGTGTACAGCCGTATCACCGGCTACTACCGTCCGGTGCAAAACTGGAACGACGGCAAGACCCAGGAATACAAGGATCGCAAGGTGTACGATCTGGGTCATTCCTCCCTGCGCGGCACCGTCGTTCCGGTGACGAAGCCGGCAGAGGAGACGTGCTGTGACTGCGCTCCGGCGGTGAACCAAGCCGAGGCCGAGGTGATCCTGGTTTCCCGCGTGACCTGCCCGAACTGCCGCGTAGCGGAAAGCCTGCTCGGCAAGGCCGGCGTCGCTTACAAAAAGATGATTGCCGAGGAGAACGCGGATTTTTGCCGTGAGCACGGGATCAAGGGTGCTCCGACGCTGATCGTGACCGACGGCGAAAATTATCAGAGCTATTACGGCGTGCCGGAAATCAAAAGGTATTTGGCGGCACGGTAAAGCACAATTATCAATATCAGTGAGGGACGGCGCACAGCATCGTCCCTCGCTGTGTCTGCGGAGGAATTATCATGGTTGATGTGATCGTTGTCGGCGGTGGGCCGGCAGGACTGACAGCGGCGATCTATGCCCGACGCGCCGGAAGGACCGTGCTCGTGATCGAAAAGAACGGGTTCGGCGGCCAGATCGCGTATTCGCCCAAGGTGGAAAATCTTCCCGGTTTTTCGCAGATCGGCGGCTCGGAGTTTGCCGAAAAGCTGACCGAGCAGGCGTTGGCGCTCGGCACCGAGGTGGAGCTGGAAACGGTCGAGGCGGTGACTGGGACGGAGAACGGCTTTTGTGTTACCACCGAGGAGGGTGGCACGTATGAAGCCGCCGCGGTGATTTTGGCGGTCGGTGTCAAGCACCGTATGCTGGGGCTTCCGGGCGAAGCCGAGCTGATCGGCAATGGGCTGTCCTTTTGTGCCGTGTGCGACGGTGCCTTTTATGCCGGACAGGATACCGTGATGGTCGGCGGCGGCAACTCGGCGTTGCAGGAGGCACTGCTCTTGGCGGAGGTCTGTCGTCATGTGACCGTGGTTCAGAACCTCGCGGACTTTACCGGCGAAAGGACGTTGGCCGATGCGCTTTCGGAAAAGAGCAACGTCGAGGTGCTGTTTAACACGCTGGTGGAGGGCTATCGCACCGAAAACGGCTCGTTGAGCGGACTGACGGTTCGCAACACGGTCACCGGTGAACAGCGTGAGCTGCGCGCCGACGGCGCCTTTCTTGCCATCGGTTTGGTTCCGGAAAACGATCGGTTTTCCGCGCTGGCGGCGGTGGACGAGCGCGGCTACTTCGCGGCCGGTGAGGATTGCCTCACCGCCACGCCCGGCCTGTTTGTGGCCGGCGATTGCCGCCAAAAGGCCATTCGTCAGGTCGTTACCGCCTCGGCGGACGGCGCCGTCGCCGCCATGGCGGCGTGCCGTTATCTGGACGGGAATTCCTGAGCGCCGTACTGTTCTCTCACCCGTAGCGAAGACCGCTACGGGTTTTTTATTGAGAAAATATGACAATTTCCGATTTTTTGTTGTTTTTTTCTTGAGAATATTATAATATTATACTGTGTAGTACTATAGAGAGATCGATTGCCGAAGGCTGTGGGGAGAAACCGATGCAAAAGCTCTGGGATCGGCTGTTGCCGAAATATACGCGCCTGCCGCTTTTGCTGGTGGTGCTGTTCAATATTTTCGTATACTATGCGCCGTCGCGTTTGTTCGTGTCGGATTCGCCGCGCTACGATCTGTCCCTGCCGCTGGACGCACTGTTGCCCTG
>CAYQBP010000053.1:3689-6548 GCA_964415745.1 uncultured Eubacteriales bacterium | reverse complement strand
TGCCTGGAAAGCTGGCTGTGCTTTCGCGGTGCGATGATGCTGAAACGGAAGGATGGCCGGTATATTGCCGCACAGGGCGTGCTGACCGTTTTGGTGTTCGCCTCCACCGTGCTGATCAAGCAGCACTTTGTGGTCGATATTCCGGCGGGGATCGCCGCCTGTGAGATCGGGCTGTTCCTGTCGGGGCGTTGCCGCTGGTGGCGTGTGTTTGAAACGGTGCAAACGCCGTCGGCCAAGGCGTGGCTGAAGCAGCATACCGTTGAGTGAAGCAGACAAAGGGGGGTGCCTGTTGAACGATTATCAGAAGAAGCCTTCACCGACCGCCGGAGAAGGCGCATCACCGCTTGCCAACCGCAAGCAGTGGTGGTGGATGGCGCTGTTTGCGGTCATCGCCGTCGGAAGTGTGTGGGCCGTTGTGGCGCAAAGTCGGGAGTTTTCCTTCAGCGAATTTGGCGGCTATATCCGTCAGGCATCGCTTCCGTGGCTGGTGGTGGCGTTGCTCAGCATGCTGGGCTTCATCTTTTTTGAGGGCGTCGCTCTGCTGATTTTGTGCCGTGCGCTGGGATACCGGCAATCGTTGTGGCACGGGTACATTTATTCGGCGTCGGACATTTATTTTTCCGCCATTACACCGTCCGCCACCGGCGGTCAACCGGCCAGCGCCTATTTTATGGTGAAGGACGGCATGAACGGCATGATGGTCACCGCCGTGCTGATCGCCAATCTGTGTATGTACACGCTGGCCATCATCGTCATCGGCATCGTGTGCCTGGCGTTTCGTCCGGATATTTTTTTACAGTACAGTCTGCTGTCGCGGATTTTGATTATCATCGGTTTTCTCATGCAGGTCGGACTGCTGGTGTTCTTTTTCATGGTATTGAAGCACGAACGCCTGTTGCATCGCATTTGCTCGGCGGTTCTGCGCTTTTTGTGCCGAATTCACCTGTTGAAGCGACAGGAGGAGCGGCAGGCGGCGCTGGACGCCTACATGGAAAAATACCGAAGGCACTCCCAGCTGCTCACCGGGCACCCCAAAGCAATGCTCGGTTGCTTCGTATTCAATTTGCTACAGCGGGCATCGCAAATTGCGGTGACGATGTTCGTGTATGCGGCGACTGCCGGTCAGAGCCTGCGGCAGACCGTGGATTTGTGGTTTTGGCAGGGCTACGTGGTGCTGGGCACGAATTGCGTGCCGATTCCCGGCGCCATGGGTGTTTCAGACTACATGATGCTGGACGGCTTTCGCAACATCATGAGTGAGACACAAGCCGTCAATCTGGAGCTGTTGTCGCGGTCGTTCTCGTTTTACAGCTGTGTCATTCTTTGCGGCATCTCGGTTCTGGTGCGGTATTGTGCCATAAAAAAGAGGGGAAGATAAAATTATGATAGGATTTTACGATTATACCGTCGTACTGACCTACCTTTCGCTGTTTTCGGCGGGAACCGGCATTTTTGTTTCGCTTAGCGGAAACGGTCATCCGTACTGGGGCACGTTCTTTTTGCTGTTTTGCGGCCTGTGTGATGCGTTTGACGGGCAGATCGCCCGTACCAAGAAAAACCGCACCGAGATGGAACGGAGCTTCGGCATACAGATCGACTCGCTGTCCGATCTGGTGGCGTTCGGTGTGTTACCGGCGTGCATCGGCATGGCACTGATCCGCACGTCCCCGCTCCTGCAACAGATTTTCCACTCCGACCGTCACAACATTCCGCTTCGTCTGGTCAGCGGTCTGTGCTTTGCGGTGATGGTGCTTTACATTTTGGCGGCGCTAATCCGTCTGGCCTATTTCAATGTGACCGAGGAGGAGCGTCAGCGCACCGAGGGCGGCGTCCGCCGCACCTATATCGGCCTACCGGTGACGTCTGCCGCGCTGATTTTCCCCAGCATCATGCTGTTCCGGTATCTGTTGCCGATGGACATTTCCATTCTGTATTTTCCCGCCACCCTGATTACCGGCTTTCTCTTTTTGTCCAAGCTCCGTATTCCGAAGCCGCATTTGCGCGGTGTCCTCATCATGATCGGCATCGGCGCCGTCGAATGTGTTTTGCTGGTGCTGTTTTTCCTGCTACGAATTCGGGGGATGCGCTGATGGCGGAGAACCGGGAAAGCGCCGCTCTGCGGTTTTTATACCGCACGGCGGTGGGGCGCCTGTGCTTAAAGCTGTTGACTGCCCGTTGGATTTCGCGCCTGTGCGGTGCGTTTTTGGACAGCCGACTGTCCAAGCCGCTGATCCGCCGCTTTGTACGGAGCAACGGCATCGACCTTTCGGAGCTTGAATCCGATCATTTTCGTTGCTTCAACGATTGCTTCAGCCGGCGGATCAAAAGCGGTCTGCGGCCGCTTCCCGATGACGAAACGGTCCTGATCGCCCCGTGTGACGGCCTGCTCAGTGCCTACCGTATTCGGGAGGATACCGTCCTGCCGGTCAAGCAGAGCGTCTACACCGTCGCGTCGCTGCTGCAAAACGAAGCGCTGGCGGCACAGTACCGCGACGGGGTCTGTCTGGTGTTCCGCCTGTGCGTGAACCACTACCACCGGTACTGCTATCCCGTGTCCGGCGTCAAGGGGGAGAACGTGTTTATCGGCGGTCGCCTGCACACGGTGCGTCCGATCGCGCTGGCGGCCAGACCGGTTTTCACCGAAAACTGTCGGGAATATACCGTGATCGAAGCCGAGCACTTCGGCTCGGTCGTGCAAATGGAGATCGGCGCCATGCTGGTGGGAAAAATCGACAATTACCACGGCGCCGGCGCGGTGACGCGCGGCGAGGAAAAGGGAAAATTCCTCTACGGCGGCAGCACCGTTGTCCTGTTGCTGGACAGGGAGCACGCCGCCGTGAACGAACGCTTTTTTGAAGC
>CAYQBP010000053.1:0-3589 GCA_964415745.1 uncultured Eubacteriales bacterium | reverse complement strand
TGCCTTCCTGGAGGCGTTGGCGGACAACGGACTGAAGGCGTTACTGCGGTTCGCGTATGCCGACGATATGCTGTCGCCCGATACGGATATTACGCAGGGCTGGATGCTGCGCCACATGCTTCAGCTGACGGAGCTTCTGAAAAAGCACCGGGAGCATATTCATGTGCTTCAGGCAGGCTTTGTCGGCGCGTGGGGCGAGTGGCACAGCTATTTTTATCCGCTGGATCGCCCGTTGGTGATGGGCGTGATCGCGGATCAGCTGTTGCCGGAGGGAATGTACCTGCAGGTACGGCAGCCGGGGTTTAAGGATTTGATTCCGTCGGATCACCCGCGTTACCGGGACATCGGCCATCACAACGATGCGTTTTTCGGAAAAACGGGAAAAGCCGAGGGTCTGGGAACGGGCGACATCAATGCCGATACGCCGCGGTGGGTGCAGATCCGAAACGAAGCGGCGTATACGCCGCAGGACGGCGAGCTGTATTGGTCGTTCTGGAACCGTGAAAACGGTATGTATGCCGACGGCTACGAAGCGCTGGAGCAGTTTTCCGAGCATCGCTTTACGTCGTTCAGCGTGTTGCACGGCTATGCCGATACCGATTGCGCGCCGGACTGCACGATGGAGCGGTGGAAGCGTCAGCCGCTGACGGAGCAATGGCTGCAGGAGCATCACATTTTGTATCAGCCCTCCTGGTTTTATCGGGCGGACGGCACGCCGGTGCCACGCAATGTGTTTGAGCTTGTACGGGATTATCTCGGCTATCGCGTGGAGCTGCAGACCGTGGAGCTTCACCGCTCCGGCGAGACACTGCACGTGGAGCTTTCGCTGGTGAATTACGGCTTTTCCGCGGCGTTCAATCTGGAAAGCGGTTTTGCGATTTTGGATGAAAGCGGCGCGGTCGTGACCGAGACAGCGGCCGGAGTACCCTGCCAATGGTACAACCGTCCGCTGGATTACGCCACCGCCGTATCCCTACAGCATCGGATCACGGCGTCGATCGCGATGCCGACGGTGAGCGGCCGGTATCAACTGGCGTTTTACCTGCGTAACGCGCAGGGAACGGGTGCCCGCACGGCCAACGATCTGCCGTTTGTCAACGGCTACACCGTGCTTTGCCCGATTTCCGTGCCGTAAGGAGGTGCCACGATGAGTCAGCTGTATACCTCCACCCTCCGACTGCCGATGGCGGAGCTCGGCAAAAGCGAATGTGTTCCGGCACTGCTGTCGATGCTGAACATTCAGCAGGCGACCAAGAGCGATCTGGACGACGATGACGGCCTGTTCGTCGGCTACGGGTATCTGAAAAGCGGATTCCCGTATTTTGCCCAAAGCCTGTATAACCGCGATCTGCGGGAACGCGAGCTGCACACCGTTGTGTTGGAAAACCGCTATCTGCGTGCCGAGCTTCTTCCGGAGCTGGGCGGCCGTTTGTGGTCGCTGTATGACAAGATCGGCTGTCGTGAGCTGTTGTTGACCAACGAAAGGATCGTTTTCGGCAATCTGGCCATTCGCAACGCCTGGTTTTGCGGCGGCGTCGAATGGAATATGGGCATCATCGGTCATTCGCCGTTCACGTGTGCTCCGGTACATACGGCTTTGTTACACACCGCCGACGGAACGCCGGTGCTGCGAATTTACGAATTTGAGCGCATCCGCCGGTGCACCTATCACATTGATTTTTGGTTGCCGGACGATTCGCCGCGCCTGTATGCCGGTGTCAGTATCCGCAACCCCAACGAAACGACGGTGCCGATGTACTGGTGGAGCAATATTGCCGTGCCGGAGGACCCGAACGCCCGTGTGATTGTTCCGGCGCAGGCCGCCTACACGACGGAAAACGGTTGTGTTACCAAGCAACGCCGGTTCCGATTCGACGGTCGCGATATTACGTATCCCGTACAGATCCCAAAGCCACGAGATTATTTCTGGAAAACACGGGACGCCGAGCATAAGTTCATTTGTCATGTGGATCAGCAGGGGTATGGCCTGTGCCAGGCGTCGACCGGGCGGCAGCAGGGCCGTAAGCTGTTTGTGTGGGGTCAATCCGACGGTGCCAAACGCTGGCAATCGTTGCTGGAAACCGGCGGGCCGACCGGCCGCTATGTGGAGCTGCAGGCCGGCTTGGGACAAACGCAGTATGAATGTATCCCCATGCCGCCGAAAACCACCTGGCGCTGGGTGGAAAGCTACGGCGCGATTCAGCTTGACCCGGCCAAAGCACACGGCGTGTATGCCGATGCGATTGCCGAGGCCGAAGCGCAGGTGGCCGGGTTCGATTTGGAAGCGGTGCTGGAAACGGCCGTGCACATGAAGCAGAAGGCGGAATCGATTCTGTGCTCCGGCAGTGTGTGGGGCGGCGTGGAAAACCAAAAACGCCGCGCCGCAGGACAGCCGCCGGTCAGCGAGATACTGGAGTTTCCCGAAGCCGATACCGTATGGTCAGGCCTCCTTCGTGACGGAACGGTCGGCGTTCACGATTCCGCTGTACCGCCCGATTCGTGGATGCTGGACGAGGATTTTACCGCGTTGCTGGATACGGCGGTGCACGGCAAGGACGCCGAAAACTGGTTTGCGTGGTTACAGCTGGGAGCGGCCCGGCTGGCTTCCGGCCGACCGGACGAAGCAGAGCAGGCGTTGCAGTGCTCACTTCGGCTGAGCCGGTCTGCGTGGGCGCTGTACGTGCTGGCCGTGTTGTATTGGGAAACGGAGCGCGTCGAGGCTTCGTTGCGTTGCGCCGCAGAGGCGCTTCGGATTTGTCCGGATTGCGTGGAGCTGGCCAGAAATCTGCTGATCCTGTTCCTGGTTGCCGAGCGGTATGATGCGGCGTTATCCGTGCTCGGCGGTCTGTCGGAGACGATTCGTGCCGATGGCCGCGTGCTGCTGTACACCGCGAAGGCTTTGCTGGAAGCCGGCGACATCGCGCAAGCGGAGGGCATCATTCATAGCCACGCGGAAGCGATGCTCACGACGATCCGCGAGGGAGAGCCCTTTGCCACCGAGCTGTATCGGCTGCTGCTGGAAAAGAAGGGCCTGCCGTTAACCGAGCTTCCGTGGGAATGGAATTTCGGATTGTGATCGCTTATCAAAGCACAGAGCCTCCTCCGTACTGCGGAGGAGGCTCTGTATATTTTCCGGCAGGAATTTATGGCTTCGATGCAAAAAAATATTGCAATCGGCTTTTAGGTTTGGTACAATGAGCTCAGAAGACAACGGCGGTGTGCGAACGCGGCACGACACGCTCCGCAAACGGCAGGGGCTGTGTTGCACCGTTGGCAGACCGACCACGAACGGAGGACGAGAAAATGAAGCGTTGGATTGCATTGATGCTGGCAGTGTGTATGGCAATGCTGCTGGCGGCCTGCAGTAAAGAGGAAACGGCGAACGGCGGCGCCACCACGGCGTCGTCGGCAACGACCACCACGGGGGCGGCCGATGTGGCTTTTGTGAAGCCGCAGGACTATGCGACCGTCATTTTGGTGACGATCAATCCGCAGTTTCGGCTGTATGTCGATGCGGACGGTGTCGTTTTGGCGATCGAGCCGGTGAACGAGGACGCACAGTCGATTTGCGATGACCTGCATTTTGAAA
>CAYQBP010000052.1:0-9067 GCA_964415745.1 uncultured Eubacteriales bacterium | reverse complement strand
ACCAGCTCGATGCGTTCCTCGGAGATGCCGGAGTGAGTGATGAAAATGCGGTCGGTGCGAATATCGTCGCGGCCGTTCAGACGGTCGTAAACGTACTGCTGCAACGCCTTATCCAACGAGCCGCGGTATTTTTTGCCGACGTCCATTTTGCCGGAGGTGTTATCGACCTCGATGCAGATTTTGAGCTTCAGCAGGTTGGCACCGAACATTTCCAGTGCCGAGCAACGGCCGCCCTTATACAGAAATTCCAGCGTATCGATGACGAAGCTGGCTTCCACGTGGCTTGCCAACGCCTGCGCCTCCTCGGCCACCTGCCGTGCCGACATACCGGCGGCAATGCGCTCCGCCGCCTCCAGCACCAGCAGACCCATGCCGGTGGAGAGATTACAGCTGTCTACCACGTACAGTCCGGGAAGCTCTGCCGCCGCCAGACGGCAGTTATTGTGCGAGGTGGACAGACCGGAGCCGAGTGTGATGTACACGACCTCGTGCTCGTCGTCGATAAACTGAGAGCAAAAGTCCATGTACTCCGCCATGTTGATCGCCGCGGTTTTCGGGAGAATGCGCCGCTCGTTGTAAATGCGGTAAATATCATCGGGCATTAAATCCACGCCGTCGCTGTACGTATCCTCGCCCAGCGACACGTGAAACGGATAGGTATGAACTCCGAAGCGCTCTTTCAGCTCCGGACTGAGATCGCACGTGCTGTCTGCACACAAAACCACTTTTTTGCTCATATCGGTAATTCCCTCCTGCATAAGGACTCTGTTTTTGAAGTCGCCAATCGCGACCGTGCCCACCGAGCCGACAATGCCATGATAAAAGAGGCCGCCATCGGAACGGTGTGTCACTTTCGCTGTATACTAACCTATAGTATAGCGACTGTTGTCGAATTTGTCAAGGAAACGAAAACGCGCACCTGCCGCAAAGCAGATGCGCGCTGAGTGAGCCTGTAAGCCGAGTTCTGTCGTGGACAGTCATCTATCTCGACTGCCTGTTGCCAGACAGCTCAAGCCGCCCTTCGAAGCACATCGGGTCAATGTATCGCTTCAGTCGGCGTTGCATCGGATAGGGTTTGCAGGGCCACACAGTCTCCTGTGTGCCGGTGAGCTCTTACCTCGCCTTTCCACCCTTACCGTGACGAGCACGGCGGTATATCTCTGTTGCACTTTCCCTAAGGTCACCCTCGGCGGCCGTTAGCCGTTATCCTGCCCTGTGATGCTCGGACTTTCCTCATGTGCACCGCACACGCGACTGCCCAGCTCACTCGCAGAATATTTTACAAAAGTCCGACAGATTTGTCAAGGCTGACTTGCCTGAAATACCAATTCGCCGTTTTCCACCGTGACTGTCACCGCGTCACCGGCGTGGAACGCACCCTCCAGCAGCTTTTCCGCCAGCGGATCCTCGATGCGCGACTGGATCGCGCGGCGCAACGGACGGGCGCCGTACACCGGGTCAAAGCCGACGCGCGCCAGCTCGGCAATCGCTTCCTCGGAAACCGTCAGCGTGATCTCCAGATCGTGAACACGGCGGTCAAGTGAAGCAACCATGCGCTCGGCGATCCGGCGAATATCCTCCTCGGTCAGCTGACGGAATACGATGGTATCATCCACACGGTTCAGAAATTCCGGACGGAAGGTCTTTTTCAGCTCGCCCATCACATTCTCACGAATACGGCGGCTGCTTTCCTCGTCGCCCACCGTTTCCGCTCCGCCGAAGCCGAAGCTGCGCTTCTCCGTGATGAGCCGTGCGCCGACGTTGGAGGTCATAATGATGATCGTGTTTTTGAAATCCACGCGGCGTCCCTGCGAATCGGTCAGCACGCCGTCCTCCAAAATCTGAAGAAGCATATTGAACACATCGGGGTGCGCCTTTTCAATTTCATCGAACAGCACGACGGTGTAGGGCTTGCGGCGAATCTTTTCGGTCAGTTGTCCGCCCTCGTCGTAGCCGACATAGCCGGGAGGCGAGCCGACCAGACGCGAGACGGTGTGCTTTTCCATGTATTCCGACATATCCAGACGAATCATGGCGTTTTCGTCACCGAACATGGCCTCGGCCAGCGCCTTGCACAGCTCGGTTTTGCCGACACCGGTCGGCCCAAGGAAAATGAACGAACCGATGGGACGGCGCGGGTCCTTCAGCCCGACACGGCCGCGCCGAATGGCTTTGGCGACCGCCGTGACCGCTTCGTCCTGGCCGACGATGCGCTCGTGCAAAATGCTTTCCATTTTCAGCAGTCGCTGGCTTTCCGCCTCGGTCAGCTGTGCTACCGGAACGCCGGTCCACCCGGACACGATCTCCGCAATATCGTTGGCGGTAACCTCACTGCTCACCGCCGCATTCTTCTCCTGCCAGGCGGTACGCTGGGCTTCCAGCTTCTCGTTCACGCGCTTTTCTTCGTCACGCAGGCTGGCGGCACGTTCAAAGTCCTGCTCGTTGATGGCCGATTTTTTCTCGGCCGACAGGCGCTTGACCTCCTCCTCCAGCTCGCGGACATCCGCCGGTGCCGTATAGGAGCGCAGCCGCACCCGCGACGCGGCCTCGTCGATCAGATCGATGGCCTTATCCGGCAGATAGCGATCCGCAATGTAGCGTGTGGACAGCTGAACCGCCGCGTGCAGGGCCTCGTCGGTAATCTTTACCTTGTGGTGCGCTTCATACTTATCGCGCAAGCCCTTGAGGATTTCCTCCGCCTCCTCGGCGGTCGGCTCGCCCACCGTGATCGGCTGGAAGCGCCGTTCCAGTGCCGCATCCTTTTCAATGTGCTTACGGTATTCCTCCAGGGTCGTGGCACCGATCACCTGGATCTCGCCACGTGCCAGAGAGGGCTTCAAAATGTTGGCGGCATCCACCGCTCCCTCGGCGGCACCGGCACCGATCAGCGTGTGTATTTCATCGATAAACAGGATCACATCGCCGGCCTTGGCAACCTCGGACAGGGCATTTTTGATGCGTTCTTCAAAGTCGCCGCGATATTTGGTGCCGGCGACCATACCGGTCAGGTCGAGCGTGACAACGCGCTTGCCGCGCAGGGTGTCCGGAACCTCCTCCGCCACGATCTTCTGTGCCAGACCCTCCGCCACCGCCGTTTTGCCAACGCCGGGCTCGCCGATCAGGCAGGGGTTGTTTTTGGTGCGTCGCGACAGGATTTGCACCACGCGCTGGATTTCAGCGGAACGCCCGATAACGGGGTCCAGCTTGCCGGCCTTTGCCATTTCGGTCAGATCGCGGCCGAACTGATCCAGCGTCGGCGTTTG
Source organism: uncultured Eubacteriales bacterium (assembly GCA_964415745.1). Taxonomy (GTDB): domain Bacteria; phylum Bacillota; class Clostridia; order Oscillospirales; family Acutalibacteraceae; genus RGIG3009. Next base: position 5,804 of record CAYQBP010000052.1, on the reverse strand, counting down.
GCTCTTGCCGGACGGCTTGGCGGCACCGCCTGCCGACGCCCCCACCGACGCTTCGGAGGCGTCGTTTCCGATCGAACAGGCGATTTCCTCCATCAGCTCCATCGGCCGCACACCAAGCAACGACAGCAGGCGCACCGCGAAGCTGGTTTCGTCACGCAGTACCGCCAGCAGAATATGCTCGGTTCCCACAAAGCCCTGCTGCAGGCCGCGTGCTTCCATGATCGCCGTTTCCATCGCGCGCTTGGTGCGCGGTGTAAAATCATCCGGCGAGAGCCGCGTCGGTTGGCCGACGTCCTCGTTTTCCGTGATTTTCGCCTCGTATTGTGCCGCGGTGATCCCACGGCCGCTCAGCACGGCGGCCGCCACGCCGGTTCCCTCGCGTAGCAGACCAAGCACCAGATGCTCGGTGCCGATGTACGTATGTCCCAGCATCTGTGCCGCTTCGATTGCCAAATTGAGTGCGGTATTGGCTTTTTCCGTAAAGCCCTTAAACACATATTTCATACGTATTCCTCCTTTTAATGAAGCCGTTCCCGAACCAGCTCCGCGCGACGCACGTCGCGTTGTGACGGCTCCAGCTCCTCGCCGGCCGCCACCATCAGCGCACCGGCACCGGCATCGATCAAAAGCCGATTGAGCACGCCCAAATCCGGATTTTGGATCATGCCGAGCGCGACGCCCATACGCACCTGCGAGATCAGGGTCATAAACTCACTGCCGGTCAGCAGACGCGCATTTTGCAAAATACCGAGCGACCGAAACACGCGATCCTCAAAGCTGGGCGATTCCTTCATCTGCTCCCGACAGCTACGCTCCTCGCGCACGATCTGATTGACGATGCTACGCAGATTGTCGATGGCCTCCTGCTCGGTGATACCCAGCGTGACCTGATTGGAGATTTGATACAGTGCGCCCTCCGGCTTACTGCCCTCGCCGTACAGACCGCGGATTGTCAGTCCCAGCTTGGAGACGGTCACCGAGAGCTGTTGAATGATGCCCCGCTCCTGCAACGCGGGTAAATGCAGCATCACCGACGCGCGCATACCGGTGCCGAGATTGGTGGGGCACTGTGTCAGGTAGCCCAACCGCTCGTCAAACGCAAAATGCAGACGCGCGTCCAGATAATCGTCCCAGCAGGTCGCCTCCTGCCAGGCACTGTCCAGATCAAAGCCGGGGCGCATCACCTGAATACGAAGATGATCCTCCTCGCCCACCATGATGCTGACGCCCTCATCGGCGGAAACCAGCAGAGCCTCACCCGACAAATCGTGAGCAAACTCACGGCTGATCAGGTGGCGTTCGACCATGGCCAAAGCCTCGCGCGGCGAAAGCTCGCTCATGCGGCGACGCTCAAAGCTGCACGGCTGATCCGCCGGAAAGGCGCCGAAAACCTGTTGAATAACGGATTCGCGTTGCTCCGAGGTCATCCACGCCGGAAACGGAAGGTGCGCCAAATTCCGTGCCAAACGGATGCGCGTGCTGATGACCACGTCGCCCTCGGCGCCGCTTTTTTGATACCATTTTTCCTGTGTCATCACGCTTCACCCTCCTGTTCCAATGCCCGTATCTGATCGCGCAGCTTCGCACAGGTCTCATAGTCCTGTGCAGCAATGCACGTGTTCAGCTGATCGCGCAACGCCTGTAGCTCGCGTTCCTTCTTTTTGGCGCTGTCATCCGCCTGCGCCGCCACCTTACCGGTGTGCTGTGTTTTTCCGTGAATACGCTGGATCGACGGCAACAGCCGGTCGTAAAATGTCAGATAACAGGTGGCACAGCCGGGACGCCCCTGATCCGCGATCTCGCGAAAGCTGCGTCCGCAGTCCGGACACCGCACGGTATCCTCCTGTGTGCGTTTGGACGGCTCTGCAAACAACGAGCCCCAAAAATCACCCAGACTGAAGCCGAGGCCGGAGCCGATTCCCTGCTCCGCCGCACAGTGTGCACACAAGTGCATTTCGGTCGTTTTTCCGTTCACCGTCTTTTTTACGTGTGTGGTAGCGGCGTATTTGCCGCAGTGGTCACAAAGCATAACAATAGCCTCCTTACATGGTATATGCCGTCAGCATTTGCTTCAGCAGAGTCGCCCGCAGGCGATCGCGCGCCTCCGGCGGAACGTCCCGATAGCTGCGCTCCGACAAGGCCGCCGCCATGATATTGGCGGCACCCTCGGTAATAAAGCCCTGGTATGCCATGCTTTGCAGAATAGCTTCTGCCGAGGCAGGCACCAGCTCGTCTCCGATGGAGTTGACAATGTGCATCAGCGGCGTCATGCGCTCCTGCGGCACCACACGCCGGATCCGAATGTATCCGCCGCCGCCGCGACGACTTTCGACCAAGTATCCCTGCTCCGGCGTAAACCGCGAGGACAGCACGTAGGTGATCTGGCTGGGAACACATCCGATTTCCTCGGCAAGCACATTGCGCTGTAATTCCGCCGCACCGTTTTCCGCCTGCTCCATAACATGGAGAATATAGGCGGTTATCTCATCGCTTATTCGCATCCTTCTCACTTCCTTGACTATATCCTATCGTAAAGGTCAAAGAAAGTCAAAGTCAAAGAAAGTCAAACCTTAGCTATGCTTCCGGAATATTTTGATTTATCTCCCGTTTTCTCTCGTTTTTGCAGATTTTCGCTGTTTTTCAAAAATTTATCACCGATATCGTCCGGCGTCATAGTATGAGAATGAAAGCATCCGGCGGCTTTCGGAAAGGAGGATACCACTCGTGTGTCTGCGGAATCTGTTCAGCGGCGACATCAATTGCAGCTGGCTGTTGTTCATCATCGTCATCATCCTGCTGTTTGACGGCGATTGCTGTGACAACAACACCTACTCGTCCCGCAACGGCGGCTGCGGCTGCGGTTGCTGACCATCCATTCACAGAGAGGAGAACGTGCGATGTGCTTGAGAAATCTGTTCTGCGGTGAGGCAAACTGCTCCTGGCTGTTGTTCATCATCATCATTCTGCTGTTGATCAACAACAGCGATTGCGAGTGCAACGGCAACTGACCCCACACGATCGAAACAGCCCGGCGCGTAATGCGCCGGGCTGTTGTCCGTTTCTGCTGTTTCGGAGCGAAAATTTGACAAATCGAAAATTTTGCGCTATACTACACTAGTTATTGGTGTACCATCACAAAATAACAGGAGGAGCTTGTATGACATTGTCCGGACAAATGGCACCGGAGGCAATCCTTACGGAGCGGAAACGACTGCTCGGATTACCGCTGACACGGACGCAATATGTGTTGCAGGAGGATACCCTCCAGCAACGGATCGGTCTGTTGTCTCCCGTAGTACATTCGGTGAATGTGTCACAAATCCGCCGCATTGCGGTTCGCCAAACTCTGCTTCAAAAGCGTTTGGGGCTTACCACCATTCAGGTAGCCACCGACGATCCGCTCATTTCCGAGCTGGTGATCGTCAACATTCGCCACGGCAGTCTGTTTGAAAAGCGGTTGCGCCGCTATGCCGAGGAAAATCAAGCACAACAGCTTCCCGTTTCGGTGTAAGCGTTGTCAAAGTGAGGGGTTCGTATGGTAAACAGAAAACGCCGTTTCGGCGACCGCAAGGACGGCTGGCGCTTGCGGCACACGCAGTCTTTCTTTTCCGTCATGCCGCATGTCATGAAGCGTCGTTCCGATGCTCATGTTTTTTTCGACGATTACATTGAAATCGACGAGCTGGAAAAGTACGTGCGCGATATGCGCCATAAAACCGATATGTCGTGGTTTTCACTGTACCACGTCGTGATCGCCGGTGCGGTGCGTATGTTCGTGCTACGCCCCCATCTGAACCGTTTTATCATCAACGGGAAAAGCTATGCGCGCAACCGTCTCACCGTTTCCATGACCGTCAAGCGCGAGATGTCCCCCGACTCGCCCGACTCCGTCATCAAGCCGACCTTTGAGCCGACCGACACCGTCTTTGACGTGTACCGTCGCATCAACGACGCGCTGGAAACCGAAGTGCGGAATCAGGAAAACAGCAACGATTCCGATAAGGCCGCCGATATTCTCAACAAGCTGCCCGCCTGGTTCGTTCGCCTGTTTGTCAACATCATCGGCTTCATCGACCGTCGCGGCTGGATGAATGACTTCATCAACAATCTCAGCCCCTTCCACACGTCGCTGTACATAACCGACGTCGGCTCCATCGGCATCGGCCCGGTTTATCACCACATCTACGATTTCGGAACCACCTCGATTTTTCTGGCCATCGGCAAAAAGGAATTCATGCCGATCGCCGGTGCCGACGGCACCGTGAACGTGAAAAAGGTGGTACGCATCCGCATCGTGGCAGACGAGCGCATTTGTGACGGACAGTATTTTGCGGAATCCTTCCGTATGTTCCGCCGCATGATGAAAAAGCCTGCCCAGCTGGAGGTACCTCCCACGGAATTCCCGGAGGATGATTGGATCTGATCGCTCCGACCGTCCGCTGTCCCGAACCGCTTCGGGGACGGGCGGTCGTTTTGTCTCTGCTTGGAGGATGTAACATCGTATGGAATACACATTTCGCAAAGGTCTGATCGACGGTCTTCCCGTCTGTGTCGGTTACCTTTCCGTCGCCTTCGCCTTCGGCATTTTCGCCGTAAGCTACGGATTCAGCATCGTCGAAGCCCTGCTGATCTCCATGTTCAATGTCACCTCGGCCGGTCAGCTGGCGGCGGTGCCGATCATCGCTTCCGGCGGTATGATCGCCGAGCTGGCCATCGCGCAGCTGGTCATCAACCTGCGCTACGCCCTGATGTCGGTTTCACTTTCGCAACGGCTGGATCATACCGTTCGGTTGCGTGACCGCTTTCTCATCGCCTTTGTCAACACCGACGAGGTATTTGCCATTGCCTCCGCCCAACGCGACCCGGTCGGTCGGCGGTATCTGTACGGTCTGATACTGACCCCGTATCTCGGCTGGAGTCTCGGCACCCTGCTGGGTGCGATTGCCGGTGATATTTTGCCCACCATGGTCACCGCCGCCCTGGGAATTGCGATTTACGGTATGTTTATTGCCATCGTCACCCCGGCGGCGCGCGCCGATCGCGCCACCGCCGTTTGCGTACTAATCGCCGCCGTGTTGAGCTGTATTTTCTACTACACCCCGGTGCTGTCAAACGTGCCCAGCGGCTTTGTCATCATCATTTGTGCGATCGTCGCTGCCGGCATCATGGCCCTTGTCTCCCCTGTGCCGGTCGATGAAAAAGCGGAGGTGCCGACCGATGCCTAACTTTTTTCTCTATCTGGCGGTCATGGCCGGTGTAACGTACCTGGTTCGTATGCTACCGCTGGTGCTCATCAAGAAAAAGATCACCAACCGCTTTGTACTGTCCTTTCTCCATTATATCCCCTACGCCGTGCTGACTGTCATGACCGTTCCGGCCTGCTTTTATGCCACCGGTCGAATTGAGCCGGCGGTGATCGGCTTCATTGCCGCACTGATTCCGGCGTGGCACAACAAAGGATTGCCTATCGTCGCCGCCTGCGCCTGCGGAGGAGCCCTGCTGACGGAGCTGTTCATCACTTACGTCTTACCGTTATTAGTATAGACAATTATTAAAAAAGAAGCCGTCCCGTGGGACGGCTTCTTTTCAGGTTCGGCTCATATAGCTTTGTATGGCGTGAAACGAGGTGTCGCTGATGGCGTGCTCCATGCGGCAGGCATCGGCGGAAGCGGTTTCCTTATCCACGCCCATTCGCACCAGCATTTCCGTCAAAACGGTGTGTCGTGCATAGATCGTTTCGGCTATCGTGCGTCCGGCTTCGGTCAACGTGATGTGCCCGTCGCCATCCACCACGATCAGCTCCT
>CAYQBP010000051.1:0-9121 GCA_964415745.1 uncultured Eubacteriales bacterium | reverse complement strand
TGGAGTATTGCTCCTCCAGCGCACCTCCGGTGATTTTGGAGGAAACGGATTTGGCGGCCATCTATTTTTCGTCCGGAACCACCGGCTTCCCCAAGGCGATTTTGCACAATCACCGGGCACTGGCCTGCGCCTGCGAGGTGGAGCAGAAGCACCACGGTCAAACGCGCGACGATGTGTTTTTGTGCATTCCGCCGCTGTATCATACCGGCGCCAAAATGCACTGGTTCGGCTCGCTGAAATCGGCCGGTCGAGCGGTTCTGCTGCGTGGAGTCAAGCCAGAGTGGATTTTGCGTGCCGTCACCGAGGAAAAGTGTACCATCGTGTGGTTGCTGGTGCCGTGGGCGCAGGATATTTTGGATGCCATTGATTCCGGTCGTATCGACCTGAATGATTACTATCTGGAGCAGTGGCGGCTGATGCATATCGGTGCACAGCCGGTACCGCCGAGCCTGATTATGCACTGGAAAAAGGTGTTTCCGCATCACCTGTACGATACCAACTACGGACTGTCGGAGTCGATCGGCCCCGGATGTGTTCATCTGGGTGTCGAAAACGTTCACAAGGTGGGTGCCATCGGCAAGGCCGGGTATCAGTGGCAATGTGCCATCGTTGACGGGAAGGGTCAGCCGGTGGCGCGCGGCGATGTGGGCGAGCTGATCGTGAAGGGACCCGGCGTGATGCTGTGCTACTATAAGAACGAGGAAGCGACGGCGGAGGTCTTGAAGGACGGGTGGCTGTATACCGGCGATATGGCGCGCGAGGACGAGGACGGCTTTATTTATCTGGTGGATCGCAAAAAGGACGTCGTCATCTCCGGCGGCGAAAACCTGTATCCTGTCCAGATCGAGGATTATCTGCGCGGATTTGATAAGATCAAGGACGTGGCGGTTATCGGCTTGCCGCATCCGCGTTTGGGTGAAATCGCCGCGGCCATCATCGAGATCAAAGAGGGAATGACCTGTACCGAGGAGGAGATCAACGCGTTTTGTGAAGGCCTGCCTCGCTACAAGCGCCCCAAAAAGATCATCTTTGACACGGTGCCGCGTAATCCTACCGGAAAAATCGAAAAACCGGTGTTGCGTGAAAAGTATTGTCACGGCCGGTTGGTCGAATCGCAGATTACCGGATAAAGAAAAGAGGATGATGCGTTATGGATCTGGTCGTTAAAATCGGTATGCTGGTGGTTTTCTTCGGCGTGATGATCGGTGTCGGTTTGTATTGCCGACGTCATTCCACCGATGTCAACGGGTTTGTGCTGGGCGGTCGGAGTGTTGGCCCGTGGTTGACCGCCTTTGCCTACGGCACCTCGTACTTTTCCGCCGTGGTTTTTGTCGGCTACGCCGGGCAGTTCGGCTGGAAGTACGGTATTGCCGCCACCTGGGCCGGTATCGGCAACGCCTTGATTGGATCGCTGATCGCCTGGGTGGTGCTGGGACGCCGCACACGCGTGATGACACAGCATCTGGATAGCGCGACCATGCCGCAGTTCTTTGAAAAACGGTTCAACAGCCGTTCTCTGAAGCTGATGGCATCGGTTATCATCTTTGTGTTTTTGATTCCGTACACCGCGTCGCTGTACAACGGGCTTAGCCGCCTGTTCGGCATGGCGTTTGACATTGACTATTCCGTTTGCGTGATCGTGATGGCGGTATTAACGGCCGTGTATGTGATTGCCGGCGGTTATATGGCAACCGCTATCAACGATTTTATTCAGGGCATCATTATGATCGTCGGTATTTTGGCGGTGATTGTAGCGGTTTTGCACGGACAGGGCGGATTGACCGAGGCTTTGAGCAATTTGGGTCAGGTCGTTGATCCGGCGGTATCCGAAAAGCCGGGTGTGTTCAATTCCCTTTTCGGCCCCGACCCCGTCGGTCTGCTCGGCGTGGTTTTGCTGACCTCGCTCGGCACGTGGGGTCTGCCGCAGATGGTGCAAAAGTTTTATGCAATCCGGAGTGAGCAGGCGATCAAAAAGGGCACGGTCATCTCGACGCTGTTCGCGCTCGTCGTTGCCGGGGGGTGCTATTTCCTCGGCGGCTTCGGTCGGCTGTTCGGTGATAGGGTGGACGTGGCGGCCGAGGGCTTCGACGCCATTATCCCGGCCATGCTGTCCGATCTGTCACCGATTTTGATCGCCGTCGTGATCGTGTTGGTGCTGTCCGCCTCGATGTCAACGCTGTCTTCTTTGGTGCTGGCTTCAAGTTCTACCTTGACACTGGACTTCATTCGCGGTACACTGGTAAAGAAGCTCAACGAGCGGAAGCAGCTGTTGATCATTCGCTTGTTGATCCTGGTGTTTATTTTGATCTCTGTGGTTTTGGCACTGATCCAGTATCGGTCCAACGTTACCTTTATCGCTCAGCTGATGGGCGTTTCGTGGGGCGCGTTGGCAGGAGCGTTCCTCGCGCCGTTCCTGTATAGCCTGTACTGGAAGCGTGTGACCGCACCGGCGGTATGGGTGAGCTTTGTGTTCTCCACCGTTGTGATGCTGGCCAATATCGTAGTGAAGGATTGGTTCCCGACGTGGCTGCAATCTCCCATCAATGCCGGTGCGTTCTGTATGCTGGCCGGATTGATTGTGGTTCCCGTGGTCAGTCTGCTGACTCCGAAGCCGGACGGTCAGCTGGTCTCTCACGTTTTTTCCTGCTACGATCGCAGGGTGGAAGTAACTGCCAAGGATTCTATCGGTAATTAAGGAGGATGTTCCATGAAGAAATTGATGCTCGGTAACGAAGCGGTAGCGCGTGGTCTGTACGAGGCCGGCTGTCGTTTTGTTTCCAGTTACCCCGGTACTCCCAGTACCGAGATCACTGAAGCGGTTGCCAAGTACCCGGAGGTGTATGCCGAGTGGGCGCCCAATGAAAAGGTCGCTATGGAGGCGGCCTTCGGCGCGTCGTTGTCCGGCAGTCGCAGCTTTTGTGGCATGAAGCACGTCGGCTTGAACGTTGCCGCCGATCCGTTGTTTACCATCTCGTATACCGGTGTGAATGCCGGTATGGTGATTGCCGTGGCGGACGATGCCGGTATGCACAGCTCGCAGAACGAGCAGGATTCCCGTCATTATGCCCGTGCCTCGAAAATCCCGATGCTGGAGCCTGCCGATTCGGCGGAGGCGCTGGCTTTTTCCAAGCTGGCGTTTGAGCTGTCGGAAACGTTTGACACGCCGGTTTTGCTGAAAATGTGCACCCGTGTTTCCCATTCGCAGAGCGTGGTGGAGGCCGGTGAACGTGTTGAACACCGGAAGGACTACGAAAAAACGCCGCAGAAATACATCATGATGCCGGGCAACGCGAAGCGTCGGCACCCGGTTGTCGAAGCGCGCACAAAGGCGCTGACCGAGTATGCGGAAACGGCAGACATTAACCGCATCGAGGACGGTCACGACCGCTCGTTGGGCATTATCACCTCCTCTACGGCGTACCAGTACGTTAAGGAGGTGTGCGGCGACACCTATCCTGTCCTCAAGCTGGGCATGATTTGGCCGCTTCCGGTGAAGAAAATATTGGACTTTGCCGCATCGGTCGATCAGCTTTGCGTGGTTGAGGAGCTGGACAGCTTCGTCGAAACGCATTGCCGCGAGCTGGGCTTGTCACCGATCGGTAAGGAACGTTTTCCGATGATCGACGAGTTTTCTCAGAACATGGTGGCGGAGGCTCTGGGGCAGGAGGCTCCCTGCGCCGGTGCTCAGCTGGAGGAAGCTATTCCGGCACGGCCGCCGGTAATGTGTGCCGGTTGTCCGCACCGTGGGCTGTTCTATACCTTGGCAAAGAATAAGATCACCGCATTGGGCGACATCGGCTGCTATACGCTGGGCGCGGTTCCGCCCCTCGGCGCGCTGGATAGCACCATCTGCATGGGTGCTTCGGTGTCGGGACTCCACGGCTTTACAAAGGCGAGCGGCAAAAAAGCGGTCGCCGTGATCGGCGATTCCACCTTCATGCATTCCGGTGTGACCGGCTTGATCAACGTGGCATATAATGAGTCACCGTCCACGATCATCATTGTGGACAATTCCATTACCGGTATGACCGGGCATCAGCAGAACCCGACGACCGGCTTCAATCTGAAGGGTGATCCCTGCACCAAAATCGACCTGGAGGCTCTGTGCCACGCGGTGGGAATTCGCCGTGTGCGCGTGGTCGATCCTTACGATTTGGCGGCCTGCGAGGCGGCGATCAACGAGGAGCTGGCTGTAGACGAGCCGTCGGTCATCATTTCCCGTCGGCCGTGTGCCCTGCTGAAATATGTGAAGCATAACAAGCCATTGACGGTGGATACCGATCGTTGCCGCAGCTGTAAGATGTGTATGAAGATCGGTTGCCCGGCCATCAGCATGGCAAACGGTAAGGCGACGATCGATAATACGCTGTGCACCGGCTGCGGCGTGTGTGCTCAGCTGTGTAAATTCGACGCCCTGAAAGCGCAGGAGGTGTGACTGTGGAAACAAAAAATGTGATGATCGTCGGTGTCGGCGGTCAGGGAAGCCTGCTCGCCTCAAAGCTGTTGGGGCGACTGCTGTTGACAAAAGGATACGACATTAAGGTATCCGAGGTTCACGGCATGAGTCAGCGCGGCGGCAGTGTGGTTACGTACGTTCGCTTTGGCGACAAGGTGTATTCTCCGATCATTGATAAGGGCGAGGCAGACTATATTGTTTCGTTTGAATTGCTGGAGGCGGCTCGCTGGACGGCATATCTCAAGCCGAACGGCAAGGTGATTGCCAATACACAGCAAATCAACCCCATGCCGGTCATTACCGGTGCCCAGGCGTATCCTGCCGATTTGGTGCAGAAGCTGCAGGCGGCAGGCATTTCCGTGGAGGCGTTCGATGCATTGCGGCTGGCCGAGGAGGCCGGCTCCTCCAAGGCGGTCAACATTGTGCTGATGGGGTATCTGTCACGCCATTTTGACTTTACGCTGGAGGAATGGTTGGACGCGATCGAGCAAAGTGTTCCTCCGAAATTTTTGGAATTGAACAAACGCGCTTTCCAGTTGGGGCGCGAAGCGTAATGCCAGTTTGAAAAGCAAGAGGAGCGACAAGGTATGTCAAAGTATTATCAACCGGAAATCGAAACCGCTTCGCACGAGCAGATTTTAGCTTGGCAGAACGAGCGGCTGGTCAAGCAGGTTCAGCACGTGTGGGAGAATGTGCCGTATTATCGCAAAAAGATGGAGGAGAAGGGCGTGACCCCGGCGGATATTCACGGGGTAGCCGACCTGCACAAGCTGCCGTTTTTGTCCAAAAGCGACCTGCGCGATGCGTATCCCTACGGCTTGCTCGGATCGCCGCTGGAGGACTGCGTGCGTATTCACTCCACCTCCGGCACGACCGGTAAGCGCGTGGTGGCATTTTATACACAGCACGATGTCGACCTGTGGGAGGATTGCTGTGCCCGTGCCATTGTCGCCGCAGGCGGCAGCCGTCAGGACGTTTGTCAGGTGGCATACGGCTATGGGCTGTTTACCGGCGGCGCCGGTCTCCACGGTGGTTCACACCGCGTCGGTTGCCTGACCCTGCCGATGTCGTCCGGCAATACCGATCGTCAGCTGCAGTTCATGACCGACCTGGGAGCGACCATTCTGTGCTGTACGCCGTCGTATGCGGCGTATTTGGCGGAATCGATCGAAGAACGCGGCCTGCGTGATCAGATTCATCTGAAGGCCGGTATCTTCGGCGCAGAAGCGTGGAGCGAGGAAATGCGTCACGATATTGAGAACAAGCTCGGTATCAAGGCGTATGATATTTACGGCCTGACGGAAACCTCCGGCCCCGGTGTCGCCTTTGAGTGCTCGGAGCAGACGGGTATGCATATCAATGAGGATCACTTTATCGCGGAGATCATCGATCCGGAAACGGGCGAGGTGCTTCCCGACGGCGAAAAAGGCGAGCTGGTGTTCACGTCGATCACCAAGGAAGCGTTCCCGCTGTTGCGGTATCGCACACGCGATATTTGCGTGTTGACGCGTGAGCCCTGCTCCTGCGGCCGCACTCATGTGAAGATGTCCAAGCCGATGGGACGCAGTGACGATATGCTGATTGTCAAGGGCGTCAATGTGTTCCCGTCGCAGATCGAAACGGTGCTGATCGAGCAGGGCTACCCGGCAAATTATCAGATTGTGGTCGATCGTGTGAACCATTCCGATACGCTGGAGGTCATGGTGGAAATGACCCCGGATATGTTCTCCGATGCGCTGAGTAAGATCGGTGAGCTGGAAAAGTCGCTGGTGTCGGCGCTGAAAACCATGCTGGGCATTTATGCCAAGGTCACGCTGGTAGCACCGAAAACCATCGCCCGAAGCGAGGGTAAGGCCGTTCGCGTGATTGATAAGCGGAAAATTTAAGCCGCAATGCCGTGAGGTGGAAGGCCTCACGGCATTTTTACGCGTACAGGGCGGCAGTTCTCTTAAAATTTCGCAAGAAAAATCGGCAGATCGGGAAAATACCTCTTGACGACACGCCGAAACTTTGCTATAATACAAAAGCTGTTTATGCTACCGTGGCTCAGCAGGTAGAGCAGCTCACTCGTAATGAGCAGGTCGTCCGTTCGAATCGGATCGGTAGCTCCAAAGCCTCAAGGACGAAGGTTCTTGAGGTTTTTGCTTTTGGTAAAACACAAGGAGTCGGTGTATGGATCGTAAAATTTTGGTCGGCATGAGCGGCGGTGTGGACAGCTCGATGGCGGTCTTGCTTTTGCAGGAGCAGGGCTTTCAGGTCGAAGGCGTCACCCTGCGGCTGTGTGTCGATCCGTCACAGGTTCCGGAGGCGACCTTGCAGGCGGAGGCCGATGCCGCCGCCGTGGCCGAGCATCTGCATATTCCGCATCGGGTGTGGGATTACAGCCGTTTGTTTCGCGAAACGGTTGTTCACGATTTTATAAGTACCTATGTTCACGGTGCCACGCCCAATCCCTGCATCGTGTGCAACCGCTGTGTGAAATTCGGAAGAATGCTGGAGCAGGCACTGGAGGAGGGCTACGATGCGGTCGCCAGCGGACATTACGTTCGCTCGGTATGGGACGCGGAGCGAGGCCGGTGGTTGCTGAAGAAGGCGGTCGATCCGACGCGGGATCAGAGCTATGTGCTGTATATGCTGTCCCAGCATCAGCTGGCGCATATTGTGTTTCCGCTGGGCGATTATCATAAGACGGAGCTGAGAAGGGCGGCGGAGAGCCGCGGCCTGGTTACCGCCGATCGCCCCGACAGTCAGGATATTTGTTTTGTGCCGGACGGTGACTATTTGTCGTTTTTGGAAAAAGAACAGGGGACACCGGGGATGCCGGGCGATTTCGTGGACACCGAGGGACACGTGCTCGGTCAGCATCGCGGCATGGCGGCGTACACCATTGGACAACGGAAAGGGCTGGGTATCGCCTTCGGTGAGCCGCGGTTTGTGGTTGCGAAGGATGCGGCGGCAAACACCGTTATGCTCGGTCGGCACGAGGATCTGTTTTCCGTTGCACTGATCGCCGACCATGCCAACTGGATCGCTGTCGATACGCTGACTGCGCCGATTCGCGTGACGGCGCGCACCCGTTATCAGCAAAAGGAGGCACCGGCCACGGTGGAGCCGTACGGAGAGCATGACTTCCGCGTGATTTTCGACGAACCGCAGCGTGCCGTGACACCGGGACAGGCGGTGGTGCTGTATCAGGACGATGTGGTCGTGGGCGGCGGTACCATTGTTCGCGGTCTGTCGGAGGCCGATTTGTGAGCGATTGCGAAAATTTTGTGCTTCGGTGATTGACTTATGCGGCATTGTGTGTTAAAATACAGTAAACTATAAAATCTTTGGGGGTAGCATCCATGCAGCGTATTCAGACTTTGGATACCAAAAACCTGTGCGACAGCGCCAAGCACGGCGGTTGCGGCGAATGCCAGACTTCTTGCCAGTCCGCTTGCAAGACCAGCTGCGGTATCGCGAATCAGCAGTGCGAAAACAAGCAGGAAGAAAAGTAATCCAAATTCCGAAATGCCGCCGAAGGGCGGCATTTTTTGTGACAGTCAGGAGAAGGAAACATGGTACATTGTTATAAACTGGGCGGCTTGAATATTGTGCTGGACGTGTATTCCGGTTCGATCCATTTGGTGGATGAGGTTGCCTACGACTTGATTCGTTGGTACGAAAACGAGCCGCGCGAGTCCGTGGTGGAAAAAGCGCTGGAGCGGTATGCCGACCGTGCCGACGTAACGCGGAGCGATGTGGAGGAATGCATGGCACAGCTGGACGAGCTGAAGCAGGCGGGAAAGCTGTACGCTCCCGACACATTCGCGGACATGGCCGGGGAGCTGAAACACCGCAGTGCCGGAGTGGTCAAGGCGCTGTGCCTCCACGTGGCACATACCTGCAACCTGAACTGTGCCTACTGCTTCGCCAGTCAGGGAAACTATCACGGTGATCGGGCGGTCATGAGTCTGGCGGTCGGCAAACGCGCGCTGGATTTCCTGATCGAAAATTCGCCGGGACGTACCAATTTAGAGGTGGACTTTTTCGGCGGCGAGCCGTTGATGAATTTTGACATGATCAAGGAACTGGTTGCTTACGCGCGCGAACGCGAAAAGCAGTGCGGCAAGAATTTCCGCTTCACCCTGACGACCAACGGCGTGCTGGTAGACGACGATGTGATCGATTTTGCCAACCGTGAAATGAGCAACGTTGTGCTCAGTCTGGACGGACGCAAGGAAATTCACGACCGCTTCCGTGTGGACTATGCCGGAAACGGAAGCTGGGAAAAAATCGTTCCGAAATTTCAGCGGTTTGTGAAAAAACGCGGCAACAAGAACTATTATATGCGCGGCACCTTTACCCATGCCAACCCCGATTTCCTGAAGGATATTGAGGAAATGCTGTCTCTCGGCTTTACCGAATTGAGCATGGAGCCGGTCGTGTGCGCGCCGAACGATCCGTCGGCGCTGACCGAGCAGGACAAGGCGATCGTGATGGAGCAGTATGAGAAGCTGGCCGAGCTGATGCTGAAGCGCCATCGGGAGGGGAAGCCCTTCACCTTTTACCACTACATGATCGATCTCAAGGGCGGTCCCTGCATTTATAAGCGTCTGTCCGGTTGCGGCTCCGGTACCGAGTACATGGCGGTCACGCCGTGGGGCGATCTGTACCCCTGCC
>CAYQBP010000050.1:4823-9254 GCA_964415745.1 uncultured Eubacteriales bacterium | reverse complement strand
CCGGAATAACGAAATTTTTTTCCGGGGGTGGTGATGGTATCTCCGATGGAGAAAATACCCGGGTCGAACACGCCGATAACGTCACCGGCGTAAGCTTCTTCTACGATTTCACGCTCAGCGGCCATCAATTGCTGTGGCTGGGAAAGACGCATTTTCTTATTTCCCTGAACATGGTAGTATTCGGCATCCCGCTGGAATTTTCCGGAGCAGATACGCATGAAAGCCAGCCGGTCCCGGTGTGCCTTGTTCATATTTGCCTGAATTTTAAATACGAATGCGGAAAAATCCGGGCTGAAAGCATCAATTGTTCCGCAGTCGGCAACGCGACTCAGGGGCGGGGGAGTCAGCTTCAGAAACGCTTCCAAAAAGGGCTCAATGCCGAAATTGGTCAATGCAGAGCCAAAAAACACGGGACTGAGCCGGCCGTGTTTTACTTCCTCAAAGTCCATTTCCCGACCGGCGGAGAGCAGCTCTACGTCGTCGATGAGCTGCCGGTGTTTGGCTTCGCTGTCCAGCAGTTGGGCAACCTGCGAGTCGTACAGGTCTACGGAAAGCTTGTCTGCTTTTGCCCGGCCATTGGCACCGGAAAAGAACAAAAGTTGTCCGTTTTCCCGGTCATACACGCCCTGAAAATCTTTGCCGCAGCCGATGGGCCAGTTCATTGCGTAGGTTTCAATGCCCAACTCCTGCTCTACTTCGTCTAATAGGTCGAAAGGGTCTTTGGTTTCCCGGTCCATTTTGTTGATAAATGTAAAAATCGGGATGTGGCGCATGGCGCACACTTTGAAAAGCTTTCTGGTCTGGGGTTCCACGCCCTTTGCACCGTCGATGACCATGACGGCAGAGTCTGCAGCCATCAGGGTGCGGTAGGTATCCTCGGAAAAGTCCTGGTGACCCGGGGTGTCCAGAATGTTGATGCAGTAGCCGTCGTACTCAAACTGAAGCACCGACGACGTCACGGAAATACCGCGCTGTTTTTCAATCTCCATCCAGTCCGACACCGCGTGCTTCATGGATTTTTTGCCCTTGACCATACCGGCGGAGGCGATGGCGCCGCCGTACAGCAGAAATTTTTCGGTCAGGGTGGTTTTACCGGCGTCGGGGTGCGAAATGATCGCAAAGGTGCGCCGCCGTTCGATCTCGTTTTTATAATTTGCCACAGGTAGTCCCTCCGCAATTTGTTACATCATCTTATTGTATCGGTTTTCGGCAAAATAATCAAGTCCTTTTGCCAGCAAAGTGTCATGCTCATTAGGCAGGGTACCGGCCATTACCGCCTCCAGCAGGTCGTGCAGGCACGCTCCCAGCGCACGTCCTGCCGGAATACCGGCCTGCTGCAGGTCGTCGCCGTTCACCGCCAGCGTTTTCAGCGACACGCAATCGCCGTCGGCCAGGATACGGTCGAGCCGTGCACGCAGGGCGTTCAGCTCATCGGCGCGCTTGGGCACCGTCCACGCGGCATGAGCGCGGCTGTCCCCCTCCTGCACCATCCACAGCAGTCGCAGTCGCTCCTCACCCAGTCGGTTCAGCCA
This sequence comes from uncultured Eubacteriales bacterium, assembly GCA_964415745.1. GTDB lineage: Bacteria > Bacillota > Clostridia > Oscillospirales > Acutalibacteraceae > RGIG3009. Next base: position 7,722 of record CAYQBP010000050.1, on the reverse strand, counting down.
CCGGCGCACCGCCGCATCGGTATCGGCAATCGGGGTATCGTGATATTTCACCAGCAGGCGCACCGTCTCCCCGGTGCGGCGATCATAGCGCAGTCGCTCCGTTACGGCGGCGGCAATCGTCTCGCTGACGGCGGCGTGACCGTAAAAGTGCCCCTCGCCGTCCGCACCTTGTGTAAAGCAGGAGGGCTTGCCACTGTCATGAAGCAGCAGAGCCAGTCGCACCGGCAAAATCGGCGGCACCGATTCCACCGCGACCACGGTGTGCTCCAGCACATCCTTGTCGTGGTACCGCGAATACTGATCGAATCCGGCCAGGGGGCGCAGCTCCGGCAGCACCGGATACAGCACCTCGTGAAACTGCCGCAGTACCGTCCCGACGTACCGGCCGGTCAGCAGGCGATCCAGCTCGGCACGCACACGCTCGGCCGCCACATGGCGCAGCAGCGGTGCACACCGAAGCAACGCCGCGGCGGTTTCCGGCTCGACCGAAAAGCCGTACACGGCGGCAAACCGCAGGACACGCAAAATCCGCAGGGCGTCCTCCTCCAGCCGTTCCTCGGCATGACCGACACAACGAAGGATCCCGGCTCGCAGGTCGTCCCGTCCGCCGAACGGATCGCACAGTCCTCCCTGCGGCTCCCACGCCATGGCGTTCACCGTCAGATCGCGCCGCCGCAAATCCTCGGTAATATCCGACACGAACCGCACCCGGTCGGGCCGTCGGTGGTCGTGATACTGCCCGTCGGTACGGTAGGTCGTGATCTCCAGCGGCATTCCGTCGTACAGCACCGTTACCGTGCCGTGCCGGATCCCGGTTTTCAGAACCGGGCAGTCGGCAAACACCGCCGCCGTCTGCTCCGGCAGGGCATTCGTGGTCAAATCCCAGTCCTGCGGAGTCAGCCCCAGCAGACTGTCACGCACACAGCCGCCCACCACGTGTGCGGTAAATCCGGCGGCGTGTAGCCGCTCCATCGCCTGTTGTACGGCGCACGGCACCTGCACAGCGACCCCTCCTTTGTATTCTACCGATTTATTGTACCACACTGTACGCAAAAATGCAAAGCCTTTCCACGTTGACAAGCCCCGAAAACTGGTGTATTATATAAGCAAGTATATTGGTATGTTAGGAAGTGTGCGTATGAAGCATTCCACACCACGTGAACGGAGCGGTTGCCCGGCACTGCGTTATATCGGTCGCGGCTTTGCCGTGCTCGGCGTTTTGGTGCTGGCAGTGGCTCTGTTGCTGTTCGGTGCCGTCGGGTTTACCTGTCTCGGCCCCTCGGCCACGGCGCGTGATCTGTTTGTCACCACGGTGCAGTCGAACACCGCGCTTCGCTTTTTGCCGCACCTGTTCCTGTCCGATGCCGAAATTCAAACCATTCTCAGCGAAAACCGCCTGCTCTCCCCGTCCGAGGTCACCGACACCTCGCTCGGCTTCATCGACGACGCGACGGCCGAAGCCGACCCGATCATCAAAACCGCCATTCAGGGCGACACCTATACCGGCACCCTGCTGACCGTCACCGATCCCGCCCGCTTAAAGCTGGCGTGCATCACCACGTTCGGCGCGGATCAGACCGGCGCCTCGGCGGAAACCTTTGCCGCGAGCACCGAAGCCGTTGCCGCCGTTTGCACCGGTACGCACGGCACACCGACCGGCTTTGTCATTCAAAACAGCAAGCTGATCTACGGTGAACGGGACGTCGCCGCCTCGGTGATCGCCGTCGATAGCACCAACCGTCTGCTGGTCGGCACCATGACCGCCGATCAGGCGCTTCTGGCCGGCGCCGTCAACGCCGTGTGCAGTGACACCCCGGCAATTATTGTCAACGGACAGGCGACCGGGCTTGTCGGCCTCGGTGACGGCCTGTTTCCACGTGCCGTCATCGGTCAACGCGCCGACGGCGCACTGCTGCTGATGACACTCACCGGCAACAACACCAAGACCCCCGGTGCTTTGGCCGAGGACTGTATTCGTGAAATGCTGAAGGCCGGCGCCGTCAACGCCGCCGTGCTGGACAGCGGCTCCTCCGCCGCGCTCCTCTATCAGGGCACTGTACAAAATCAAGCCGCTTCCGCCGCCGACCGCTGTGCACCGACGGCATTCGTCATCGTTTAATTCGGTCAAAAGGAGGTATTCGCCATGTCGGATAACCAAACCCCCACCCCCGATTCCGCCATCTTCGCCGAGGACGCCGCCATTCAGGAGGCCGTCGTCCACCCGGAAGCCGACGCCGAGCCGGCGGAGGATTTCTTCGAGCCGGAGCCGCCCCGGCCGCGTAAAAGCCGCGGCTTCCGCATCGGCTTCGGCATTTTCTGCGTGCTGCTGCTGGCCGCCGTCGTCGTGGCACTGTGGTTTTACCAGACCGCCCTCGCCAAATTCGAGGCCGAACAGGATCAGCCGCCGTTGCAGGCGTATCTGGAGCTGATTAAATCCGGAGATTACGAGGCACTGTACGCCTCCTCCGGCTTCCAAGCCACCGAGCTGACCGGCAAGGACACCTACATCGCCTATCTCAAAGCGCTGTACGCCGACGCCGGTGAGCTGTCCGTTGTCAAGCAGGTCACCGCCGACAGCCGTGTTCAGCGCTACCACCTGTACAGCGACGGCGATACCCGGCTGGCCACGCTGCTCGTCTCCGGCAACACCGACGAAAACGGAAAAACCGGCTGGTACATCACCACCGAGCTGACCTATCAGCCCGATTACACCGTCACCGCCTCCGAGGACATCGACCTGTACATCAACGGTCAACCGGTCGATCTGCTTTCCGCCGACGCCGTCAGCGTGACCGAGGTGCAGTCCACTCTGCTCGGCGTCACCGCCGACACCGCCTCTCTGCCGGTCATCAAATCCTATACGCTGACCGGCCTGCTGATGCCGCCGGAGATTGAAGCC
>CAYQBP010000050.1:0-4723 GCA_964415745.1 uncultured Eubacteriales bacterium | reverse complement strand
GAGGGCGAGCCGGTCACCTACGACACCGTCTTTCTCCGCTCCGCCGACGACACCTGGACGCTCGGCTCACTCGCCGTGGACGGCGTTAAGCAATCGCTCGCCGCCTCGTCCGTCACCCCGTAAGCCATACCGTAAAAAACGAAACCGGGAGGGAACCTCAAATGCCGACTTTTTTGAAGCGCTTCGCCACCGTGCCGAAGGCGCCCCTGCGTTTGATGGCCTCCTGGTTTTTCTGTTGTACGCTGTTTGAGCTGCTCCGCACCGACACCGTACTGTCCGTCGGAGTCTTTTTGCTGATTTTCCTCGGCGTGTTTCTGGCGCTCACCGCGGCACAGCTCTTTTTGCCGTGGCCGCGGCTGTCCGCAGCGTCACTCGCCGTCTGCACCGTCACCTATGCCATGACGCAGGTGATCGTCCAGTCGACCTACGGCAACAACTATTTCCTGCTGTTGCTGTTACTGTTCGCCGTCGCCGTGGTGCTGTTTCCGCTCCTGCATCGGGACACCGGACGGCTGCTGCCGTTCACCGTCTCGCGCCGTCGGTGCCTCATGCTCGTCGCCGCCGTCGGTCTGGTGTGCTGTGGCGTCAACGCCACCATCACCTGCCTGCGCTATCTCACCTTCTCCTCGCCCAACTACGATTTCGGCATCTGGTGCAATATGTTCCACCACATGAGCGAGGCCCTGTTGCCCACCGTCTCCTGCGAACGCGATCAAATGCTGTCCCACTTCGCGGTTCACGTCTCACCCATCTATTACCTCATTCTGCCGTTCTATATGCTGTTCCCCTCGCCGCTGACCCTGCAAATCGCCCAGGCCGTCATTTTGGCAAGCGGTCTGATTCCGCTGTATCGGCTGGCGCGGCATTTTCGGCTCTCGCCCACCGTCACCGCCGTCCTGTGCGCCCTGTACGCCTTTTATCCGCCGCTGACCACCGGTTGCTTCTACGACCTGCACGAAAACTGCTTCCTCCTGCCACTGCTGCTGTGGCTGTTCGCCCTGTACGAGGAAAAGCGCACCGTCCCGATGGCCATCGTCGCCTGTCTGGTGCTCGCCGTCAAGGAGGACGCCGCCGTCTATCTGGTGTTTTTCGCGCTCTATCTGCTGTTCTCGCGCCGCGACTGGAAACGGGCACTGCCCATCGCCGCCGTCGCCGCCGTCTATTTCGGCATCGCCATCTACCTGCTGGTGCGCTTCGGTGACGGCGCCATGTTCGGCCGCTACGAGGAGCTGTTGTCCACCGACCGGGACACCGGCGGTCTGCTCGGCACACTGCTGCGCGATCCCGCCGGCTTTTTGCAGATCATCGCCAACCAAGGCTCGGCGTCCGAGAAGCTGCGCTGGCTGCTGAACCTGCTGTTGCCGTTCGGCGCCCTGCTGTGGACACCGCGCGGTCATTACAGCCGCCTGTGGCTGTTGGCGCCGTTGCTTCTCAACCTGCTGACCCAATACGGTTATATGTTTGACATCGGCTTCCAGTACCAGTTCGGCATCTCCGCCTTTCTGTTCTACCTGCTGGTGCAAAACACCGCCGACGCACCGCCGCACCTCCGGCGCAATCAACTGCTGTTCTCGCTCATCATCACCGCGCTGATGTACGCCATGCTCGTGCTTCCCAGCCTCCGCTATTACACCGGCGCCTACGCGGAAAACCGCGACACCTACACCCGCATCGAGGAATTGCTGGACACCGTGCCGGAGGACGCCTCGGTCATCACCGACTCCATGCTGTTGCCGCATCTGGCGAACCGCGACTGTATTTACGAGGCGTATTACCACCCCGTCCCCGACACCGACTACGTGGTGCTGGATATGCGTACCGGCTCCGATGACGACTACATTCGTCTGGCACTGGAGCACGGCTACACAGAGGTTCTGTACGAGGAGGGTCTGCTGCTGATTCTGCGGTCCCCCGGCCTCTCCTGACATACGAATAGACGATGCAATCAGACTACACAAAAAAAGCAGCCTCCCGCAGGAGACTGCTTTCTTTTTTCGCTCAGCGATCCAAATAGCCCGGCGTGATAAACGACGGTGCCGGATCCGGGTTGCTGTGATCCAGCGTCGGCAGCTCGGTGAGATACCGACGGACAATATCCGAGCTGATCCCGTTGTGCCGCAGAATGTCGCGATAGAAATACCCGCTCGGCTTCACGGTGCGCTCAAACGTTTCAAAATCCACGTGGCACAGCCCGAAGCGCGGCTTGAAGCTCGCCCACTCGTAATTATCCAGCAACGACCAGTACAGATACCCACGCACATCGGCGCCCTGCCGGATTGCCTCGTGAATGGCGTGCAGATAGGTCGTCAGATACACGATGCGGAAGCGATCGTCCAGCGTGGACAGACCGTTTTCCGTAATGTAAATCGGCTTGTCGTGCAGACGGCTCAGGTTGGCGATCATGCACTCCGGATACATTTCCTCCAAATAAAAATCCTTGTCCACCATCGTCAGACGCTTGTGATCGTAGGTTTTGCGCTCCATCGCCGCCGTGCGCGAATCGATCAGCGAACGGGTGTAGCTGTTGATCGCCCAAAAATCAATGGCGTCCTTCACGTCGGGGTCATACACACCGTCGCGTTGCGGATACACGATTTCACCGGTGCGGATCGCGTGGAAGAAAAACTCGTGGTCGATGATGTCCTGATACTGCGTCGCCACGTTGTCCAAACGGTCAAACGGGCGATACGGCATATACTGCACCAGCGCGTGGTTCGAGCTGATCGGCGCCGCGGAATACTGCTGGATCAGGTGATACGCCCGTGCATGATACCGCACGGAGTTCAGCTTGTACCGGATACGCTCGTCCGACCAGTTGCCGAGATTGAATTCGTTGAATACATTCCAAAAATCCACGTAGGGCGCGAGCTTCGGCACGATGTAGTGCAAATACTCCTCAAAGTATTTCCAGTTTTCCAGCTTGGTAAAGTGCCCCAGCTTTTCAAACCACAGCGGATGCGTGTAATGCACCAGCGTGCAAAAGGTTTTGATGCCGCGCTCCTTCAGCATGGAGAAAAACCGAATGTAGTGCTCGGTCGCTTCCCGGTCAAACACGCCCGGCTCCGGCTCCACCCGGCACCATTCCACCGACGTGCGGAACGCCTGCTGCTCCAGCTCCTGCGCCAGCGCAATGTCGGTTTCGTACAGCTCCCAGCTGTTGCACGCCATACCGGATTTTTCCTCGTACTGCAGCTCCTCGATCGCCGCCTTCTGGTTGTTGGGGTTGTTTCCCTCCACCTGATGACCGGCATAGCCGCTCCCCCACAAAAAGCCCTTCGGGAACGTGATTTCCGGCAACGCAAACACATCGTACATCGTTCTTCACCTCACTGAGGTTATACCAAATTTCCCGGCGTTTGTCAACCGAAATTGCCAAAAATGCGGCTTTTCAAAAACATTTCCGCGAAACCGCATCTTTTTGTCGGGTTGCTCTTGCTTTTTGCGGTACAAGTGCGGTATAATAGCTCCTGTATGGTTATAGTGGAAGGAACTGATAAGAATGAAACGAAATGAAATTGCCGCGGTTTATGCGGACGCCGCACAGCTCACCGACCGCGAGCTGACGGTTTGCGGCTGGGTACGCACCCTGCGCCAGTCCAAAAATTTGGCATTCATTGAATTAAACGACGGTAGCTGTCAGCGCAACCTCCAGATCATCGTTGAGCAGGCGAAGCTGGCCAACTTCGACGAGATCTGCCACCAGAACGTCGGTGCGGCGCTGGTCGTCAAGGGCGCGTTGGTGCTCACCCCCGAAGCCAAACAGCCGTGCGAGCTGCACGCCGCTTCGGTCGAGATCGAGGGTGCCTCCACCGCCGACTACCCGTTGCAGAAAAAGCGCCATTCGCTGGAGTTTTTGCGTACCATCGCGCACCTGCGTCCGCGCACCAACACCTTCAGCGCCGTGTTCCGCGTTCGCTCCGTGACGGCGTATGCCATTCACCGCTTCTTCCAGGAGCGCGGCTTCGTGTACGCACATACCCCCCTCATCACCTCCAGTGATTGCGAGGGCGCCGGTGAAATGTTCCATGTCACCTCGTTCGATCTGGACAACGTGCCGCGCACCGAGGACGGCGCCGTGGATTATTCGCAGGACTTCTTCGGTAAGCACACCTCGCTGACCGTGTCGGGTCAGCTGGCAGGCGAGTGCATGGCGATGGCCTTCGGCAAAATCTACACCTTTGGCCCCACCTTCCGCGCCGAGCGCTCCTTCACCGCCCGTCACGCGGCGGAGTTCTGGATGATCGAGCCGGAAATCGCCTTTGCCGATCTGGAGGACAATATGCAGCTCGCGCAGGATATGATTACCTACGTGGTCTCCTACCTGCTGGAGCATTGCCCCGACGAAATGAAGTTCTTCAACGACTTTTACGACAAGACCCTGCTGGAGCGTCTGAACGCCTTGGTACATTCCGAATTTGTCCGCGTCACCTATACCGAGACGATCAAGATTTTGGAGGAGCACAAGGATCAGTTTGAGTATCCCGTGTTCTGGGGCTGTGACCTGCAAACCGAGCACGAACGCTACCTCACCGAGCAGGTGTACAAGCAGCCCGTCTTTGTCACCGACTATCCGAAGGAGATCAAAGCCTTCTATATGCGCCTGAACGACGACGGCAAAACCGTCGCCGCCATGGATCTGCTGGTTCCCGGCGTCGGTGAGATCATCGGCGGCTCTCAGCGTGAGGAGCGTCTCGACCTGCTGGAGCAGCGCATGGACGAGCTG
>CAYQBP010000049.1:5374-9352 GCA_964415745.1 uncultured Eubacteriales bacterium | reverse complement strand
TTCAAACGTCCATTCGGTAGCCATATATTCATTTCTCCTTTGTCGATGTTACAGCGGTCACACGGCAATCCAGCACACCGTCCTGCAGGCGAAGGCAAACGTCGTCCGCCGGCCTGACCGCGTCCACGGAGCGGATCACCGTGCCACCACGGCTCACCAGTGCATACCCTCGCGACAAAACGCGTAACGGGCTTAATGCGTCCAGCTTGCCGGCCGCGGTCGCCAACCGTGCTTCGGCACCGGCCACCGTCTGCTGTACCGCACCGGAAAAGCGGCGTGCCGCACGATCCAGTCGCATGGCCCGTTCCTCCACCGGGTACAGCGGCGTTGACAGGCACCGCCGGGCAGACAGCTCTGCCATTTGCCGACGACGCTTCAACAGCTCACCGTCCGCCGCACGGCAAACCGCCGCGCCCAGGCTCGCAGTACGCCGACGAAGCTCGGCCATATCGGGAACCGCCAATTCCGCCGCCGCCGACGGGGTCGGTGCACGCAGATCGGCCACAAAATCACAAATGGTAAAATCGGTCTCGTGTCCCACACAGGAAACCACGGGAATGGTGGCGGCCGCAATCGTGCGGGCCAGCTGTTCGTCGTTGAACGCCCACAGCTCCTCCGGCGAACCGCCACCGCGACCGATCAAAATCACGTCCGGCGTTTTCGGATCGTCGGCCGCCTTCAAGGCTTCCAGCCGTCGCAAGGCCGCGCACAGCTGCGCCGGTGCGCCCTCGCCCTGCACCAATGTAGGAACGAAAACGACCTCCGCCAATGGATACCGCCGTGCCAGAATGTTCAAAATATCCCGTACCGCCGCGCCGGTCTCCGACGTGATGACACCCACTCGCTTCGGAAACGGGGGCAACGGGCGCTTGCGTTCTGACGCAAACAACCCCTCCTCCTCCAGCCGCTTCTTCAGCTGCTCGTAAGCCAGCTGCAGGGCACCGGCACCGTCCGGCTGCATATCCTCGATATAAATCTGAAAGGAGCCATCCTTTTCATATAAAGAAACCCGTGCGCGCACCAGCACCTTCATACCGTTTTCCGGCACAAACGGCACCCGTGATGCGTAGGAACGAAACATCACGGCGCGCACCAGCGCATTTTCATCCTTCAAGGAGAGATACCAGTGACCGGAGCGATAATGATCCACAAAGCCGCTGATCTCACCGCTCAACAGCACACTGCCGAGGTGAGCATCGCCCTCCAGCAGTGATTTAACATACCGGTTCAGCTGACTGACGGTGATGGCGTTCATAGCGTTCCCCCTGCCTTCAGGCACGTCAGCACCGCGATTCCCGCCGCGTTATCCGCCGAATACGCCGGCGGCGCAAAGCAACCGCCGAACCGGTGCGACAGCACCTCGCGCAAATACCCGTTTGACATCACACCGCCGGCATATACCACCGGTAGCTCACCGTACTGTTGCAGTAGCCGCTCGGTCATCGCCTCGATCGCCGCACGCACATGACACAGACAAAACCGTGCGATTTCCTCCGGTGGTGCGCCGCGCGTCAACCGCTGACGGCATTGATTTTCCACGCCGGACAAATGGCAGTCGGCACCCTCCATGGAAGGGCGTGGCGGCTTGTCCGTGATTGTCCCTGCCAGAGCCTCCAGCGCCGGGCCGGCAGGAAACGCCAGACCCAGCATACCCCCGACTCGGTCGATCAGCTGACCGGCCTTCAAATCCAGCGAGCGCGCCACCCGTTCGCAACGAATGACCGTATCGTCATCCGGCTGAACCAGCAACGCATCGGTGGTGCCGCCGGATACGTGAAACGCCAAAAAAGGGCGTTGACACAGCTCCAAGGCATCGGCGCCGTACAAGGCCGCCATAACGTGCCCCTGCTGATGTGAAAAGCGAAGCACCGGAACCCCCAGCACAGCCGCCAGCTGACGCGCCGCACCGACGCCCGACAGAAAGCAGGGCATATACGAATCGGCCGCCTGTGACGGGCGATCCGAGGCGCCGACGGCGACCGCCGAGGACAGCGCTCCGCTTTGCTCGACCAGCCGCTCCACCAGCTCCGGGAGCTGGCGCACATGATGAAACACGGCATCGCTTTGGCGCAGTCCCAGCTCGCCCTCCTTGACGGGCAAAAGTTGTTTTACTTGCCAAAGCGCCCCCGTTTCGGCTTCGACAGCCGCCACGGAGGTCGTATAATTGCTGGTATCCAGCCCCAAATATCGCGCCATATTATGCCTCGCCGCGCCGGGCGATTCCTCCCAGCACACCGTTGATGAAGGAGGAGTCGTCCTCACCGCCGTACCGCTTTGCCAGCTCCACGGCTTCGTTGATGGACACGCTGACGGGAATATCCTCTACCCACTGCATCTCGTAAACCGCCAGCCGCAGGATCGCCAGACTGACGCGAGACAGCCGCTCGCAGCTCCAGTTGTGAGCGAAAGCCGAGATCAGCGCATCGCTTTCTTCCTTATGAGCCGAAACACCCTCTGCCAGGGCAACGGCAAACGCGTCGCCGTTGACATCACGTGCCTCTCCGGCATTTTCCAAAATTTCTGCGATCGGCGCGCCGCAAAAGCTCTGCTCGAACAGCAGAATAAATGCCAGCTCTCTCGCTTCCCGTCGGGTCATGCACAACCAAGCCTTTCTGTTTTCAAATTCCCAAAGCAGCCCTCCGCGCCGTCGGCACGGAAGGCCCGCCTTTTATTGCTCGTCGGTCTTTTTGGATTCCAGCTCCATACCGGCGACGTGCACGTTGACCTTGGTGACCGGCTTGCCGGTCATGGCCTGTACGGCACTCTTTACCTGACGCTGTATTTGACCGGCCACCTCGGGAATACGCGTGCCCGCCCTGAGGTTGACATACACGTCGATCAGGGTTTCGTTTTCGTTGTTAACAACGGCAACCGTTTTGTTGCCCGTGGAGCTGACCAGCCCCCGGATGTCCATGCTGCGATTGGCCATGCCGGCTACGCCGGGAACCTCGACTGCCGCCGTCGCCGCAATCGTCGCGATCACTTCCTCGGAAATAATGCAACGCCCTTCGGGTGTTTGATAATCCTTCGCATCCATGCTGATGTCCTCCCTTTTACTTTGTGCTTCTATTATATACCACAAAGAGAAAACGTTCAACAGTTTTTTTATGATTTTACCGTTACAATACTAATGTTTTGCGTTAAAATCCCCGACTGTGCCGCCACCGCCTGTGAAATTTTGGCGGTATCCTGCGCCGTAAGCTCCTCCGCGTCCACCACGACACTGCACTTGTCACCCTCGATGTATACCACACAATCGGCAAACCCCTTAGCCTTGATTAGGCTTTCGATCTTGCTTTCCTGCTCGATCGCTCTGGTGATTGCCAACGCCTGTTCGGTCGCCGCCGCCTTCTGCTCCTCGGTCGCCTTGACATCGTTCAGCAGCTCCTTGACCGTTTCCGTCATCTCGTCACGGGCGCTTTGACGGCTGGCACGTGCCTGCGTAAAATAGGAGGTATTGCTGTCCGGGGTCGCGTTCACATTCAGCGCGTCTCCCAGCGTTTTATCGTCGCGCTGCTGCTGTTGCTGTGTGCCGGTGTTCAGCAGGCCCGACGGAGACTGAGCAAAATAATAGTTCAAATAAACCGCCATGCCCAGTGCGACGATCAACGTACCGAGCACCAGCTGTTTTTTGCCGAAAAGCTTTTTCATGAAAATCTCTCCTTACGATAATTTCGTCACACACACCCGTTTTGCGGACAGGTTCATCGCCACCGTCACCGCCTCCACGATCCGTTGCCGCACCTCGTCCCGATCGCCGCCCTCACAAACGATGACAACTCCGCGGATCGTCGGCTGTATTTCCGTTACCAGCAGTCCCTCGCGGCCCTTGTCCGTCTCCACCACAATGGCAGCACTTTCGCTTCCGTCACTCTGCGTCAGGCGTGAGGCGCCGTCGTCGGTATCCTCCTTGCGGTCGGAGTTGATCCGTTGCTCGGTCGCATACACGTACTCCACGCCGTTTTCCAGCGTCACCAG
>CAYQBP010000049.1:2571-5274 GCA_964415745.1 uncultured Eubacteriales bacterium | reverse complement strand
TTCATATCACTTCCACACAGACTGTGGCTTGCAATTGCTCCGCCAGCACCTCCCCCACCGTTTTGGCAACGGCTACCGTTTGTTTTTCCACCGCGATGGTAACTTGTTGAATGTATATGCCGCCCTCCGCCGAAGTATCCGTAAGCACCGTGATTTTTTTCGCGGTGACGCCCCGCGCACTCATGCCCTCCTCCACCAGCGCCGTCACCGTCTCCCGCACCTGCCGCCGGAGCTGATCCGTCACCGTATCCTCCAGCAAATCCGCCGTCACCTCCTTCGGCAAGCCGTCAATATCCAGCGAAGCGGCGGAAAACAGCCCCGGCAGGGGCATTAGCAAGCAGCAAATAAACACCGTGTTGACCACCAGCTGAAACAGCCTGCCTGTTCCGTTGCCCGGTGTCAGCAGACGCACTGCCGAGCAACCGAGCGCCGCCATGCAAACGGCGATTCCCCAGGTACGTAGCTCCGTCATATCATCCTCCTGTTGCCGCATTCGACACGATGGCGACGGCGATAATCAAAAACGCGCCGGAGGCCGCCAGCACGCCGATTAGACACCGCACGGTGCGCCGTGCCGCTTCGGTCACACCGGCCAAGGCACGCAAGTCAAACAGATCGGCCGCCATACAGCAAACCGACAGCAGTAAATTCCAACCAACGCACTGCAACAGCGGCGGCAACAGGATCAGCACCGTCGCCGCGATGCCGAAGGCTCCCAGCGTGGAATGAAGAAGGTTCAAGCACCCCCGAATGGCGGAAAATGCATCGCTCAAGGAGCTGCCCACCACCGGCACGAGGCTGGAAATGGAAAATTTGACGGCACGCGCGCCCAGCGTATCCGTGGCACGAGCCGTCAGGCCTTGCAGGGATAGCAGACCGCTGAACAGCATCGTTCCTCCGGTCAACAGCCAAACCGCGACCCTGCCGATCAGCTTCCCCACGCTGTCCAAATGCACCTGCGGCGTGATCGACCCGGTCACACCGATCGCCAGAGAGATGGTCAGCAGAGGGACGATCACCCGACCGGCACCCCACGACAACAGCTGTGCCGCCGCCAGGGTCACAGCTTGAAAGGACAGTGCCGCCGTCGCCTGTCCGTTGCTCAACAGCACTCCGGCGTACACCGGTGTAAACCCGGCCATAAACACACCAACCGAGGTCATGGCCTCGCGCACCGCGTCCAGGCACGCGGTCAGCGGCAAAATCACACTGCCGCACACCGACAGCACACATACCGTACCAAACACGGCGGTGCTTTCTTCCTCACGCAATGTGTGCCGCCAGCCGTTCAGCCAGGCATACAGCAGAACGATCGCCAGCACAGTCCCGGCCGTTGCCAGCGGAGCCTGTAAGGCAGAGCGCAATACCTCCCCCAGCTTGTCCCACACGGTATCGGTGCCCAGCTGTGAAAACGCATCCGGCTCCAAGGCGTCGATTCCCAGCTCGCGCAGCAGCGTCCGCGTTTCCTCCGGAAGCGCTTCAAGCAGCTCGGCACCGCCGCTGGCCTGTAGCTGCTCCTCGTACAGCTCCTCCACCGTCGCCGCCGATGCCGAAAAGCCGCCGCACAGAAGCACGACCGGTATCATCACGAACAGCACTGCTTTTTTCACGTTGCTCCTCCCTGAATTAACGAAACGGCGAGCTCGCCCACCTTACGGAACAGCGGCAACGCCAGCACCAGCACAGACAGCTTACCGACCAGCTCCGCCTTGGCCGCCAGACCCTGTTCGCCGGCATCGCGGCAGGTATCCGACGCCAGCTGGGTCAACAGACAGATTCCCAGTGCCTTAAACAGCACCGTTATGTATTCGTTCGGCAAGCCGCTGTCGGTAAACAGTGCCCGTATCTCCTCCAGCACCGGCACAGCGTTTGTCAGCGCCACCATCACAATCAGCGCTCCTGCCAGCAGGCCGACCGCCAACGCCTGCTCCGGCAGATAGCGACGCAAAACGACCGCTACAAAGGCCGTCGCCACGGCAATCACCAGTAAAGCTGTCACTCCCATGGCTATAACCCAAACACCGATTTTACCAGCCGGAACAGATCGCTGATCTCGGTAACCACCATCGTCAGCACGACGATCAGACCGGCCAGCGTGGTCATCATCGCCTGCTCCTCCCGTCCGGAACGAATCAAAACCTGGTTCAGCACCGCCACGATGATCCCGATCGCCGCGATCTTAAAAATCATATCCACATCCATCGGTTTTCCTCCTTATCCCAGCAGCAGTGCCAGTGCACTGCCGCCGCAAAAGCCCAAGGTGATATACAGCCGTCCCCGACAGCGCACGTCGTTGCGAGCCGTCTCGCCACGCTCCCGCAGCATCGCCGCATATTGCCGGCAACGCCGAACCTCGCCCGTGAGATCGGCGGCACCGAAATCGGTCACGAACTCGCACAGCAGTCGTTCGTCCTCTGCGGAAATACCCAGCTCGGCGGTGCTTTGCCGCACGACCTCCAACCAGGCATCGCGCGGAGCTGTCAAAGGCGGCCGCAGGTCGCGAAGCAGGCAAAAGTCCCTCCATTCCGATGACGCGGCAAAAAAGCCGAGCAGCTCCTCCAGCGGCTCCGCCGTATACCGGATCCGCTCTGCCAGCTGCTCACACAAGTGCGCCAGCCGTTCCAGCGAATCCGAACGCCGCTTCAGCCTGAGATACCCCCACAGACCGTATCCGATGCCGGTCATCAGCACCAGAAGCACGCC
>CAYQBP010000049.1:0-2471 GCA_964415745.1 uncultured Eubacteriales bacterium | reverse complement strand
CCGGTCAGCTCGCCGCGCTCGTCCACCACCGTCACCGAAAGCCGTCGGGCGGAAAACTCCCGAATCAGGTCGCGCAACAGACTGGTTTTTCCGCTGGACGGCTCACCGCCGATCAGCGCACCGACAACACCGTCGGCGCACAACCGATCCGCCAGCACCGCGGCACAGCCGCGATGCTCGCGCGCCACGCGCATACACAGCGAGGTAACGCATCGATAGCTGACGATATGACCGTTTTCCACGACCGCCGTTCCGGCCACGCCGATACGACAGCCGTTCGGCGCCGGTAAAAATCCGTGCTTCAGCTCCTCCTGATGGGCATACGCCGAATGCTCGCAAACGCGGTCCGTCACCTGTCTCAGCCACATTTCCTCACAGGCAAGAGCGGCTTCGGGCGACCGCGTCAGCACGCCACCGGCGGTCACATAGCGTTCTTCGCCGCGGATACCGAGCGTCACAGCCTGTCCGGCACGCAAGCGAAGCTCCTGCACCTGTGCCGTCACCGCAGGTGAAACCCGACGCAGTGTCTGTCTCAGCGCCTCCGGCAACAGCGCCACCAAGGCGTCCCAGCCCTCCATATTGTCACCTTCCCGTCCGGTCTTGTCCATATCTATGCAACGAAAAACCGCTTTATTCACAAAAAAGCACCCGACGCGCTTCTGCCTGATAGCAGAACACACCTCGGGTGCCGATTACGGGTTATCGCCGCCGATGAAACAGAAAATTAAAAAAGCCTCATTGCTCCCCGAAAACGAAAACAGGCCACTCCGATGAGTGACCTGTTTTCAGTTAGAGGGGTGTTTTGAGGAGGGGTATATACTCATTTTGGCGAGAGGATCGGTGCGGTTCCGACCGCTCTCTTGAGTACGCTTTGAGTATACCAAACTTATCGGACAAGTTTGTGAATTGAGTGTGAATAAACTGTAAGAAAATTTTTATGAGAAAAACAAACAAATGTTTGCTTTTTTCGAAACGATGTGTTATACTGTATAGCGAGGTGATTGCCATGAGTTTAACCCAGAAGCAACAACAGGTCTTGGCATTTTTGCAGGAGCGCGCACAAACCGGCGTTCCGCCCACCGTGCGCGAGATTTGTGCCGCCGCCAATATTCGCTCCACCTCCACCGTTCATTCATATCTCAAAATTCTGGAGGAGGGCGGCTATATCCGGCGTGACGGGCGCTTGAACCGCTCCATTCGTATGCCGGGCGAAACCGTCGCTCGCGTTCCCCTGATCGGCAAGGTCACCGCCGGTAACCCGATCCTCGCCGTAGAGCAGGTGGAGGACTACGTCCCCTATTCCGGCAACGGCTACGAGCCGGGCGAGCTGTTCGCACTGCGCGTTTCCGGCACCAGCATGATCAACGCCGGCATTCTGGACAAGGACATCGTCATTGTCCGCAAAACACCGGCGGCCGAAAACGGAGACATCGTGGTGGCGTTGATCGGTGACGAAGCCACCGTAAAGCGCATTTATTTTGAACAGGATCACATTCGTCTCCAGCCGGAAAACGACGCATTTCAGCCCATTTTAGTGAAGGAAGCCGCGGTTCTCGGCAAGGTCGTATCGCTGGTGCGTAACTTCGGATGAGGCCGGAATACATTGTCAGCGCCTGCCTGTGTGGTCTGCCCACACGGTACGACGGTCGCGCCAAGCCGGTTTCTCCGGCCATTCAGGCATTGATCGACCGAGGAGCGGTGGTTCCCGTCTGCCCGGAATGCATGGGCGGATTGCCCACGCCGCGTCCTCCGGCAGAGCAGCGCGGTGACCGTGTCATCAACGTCGAGGGTGCCGATGTCACCGCGCAGTATCGGCTGGGTGCGGAAAAGACACTGGCAATCTGTCGCGAGCGACATATCACCAAAGCCATACTCAAGGAAAACAGCCCCTCCTGCGGTTGCCATTGCGTATACGACGGCACCTTTTCCAAGCAGCTGATAGCCGGTCGCGGTATTACCGCCGCTCTGTTGGAGCAGAACGGCATCACCGTGGAAAACGAAGAAAACTGGTAATCGGTTTTCGCGTTATCTGGTTGACTTTTGCTCCCGTTTTGTCTATACTAAGGGTGAGAGCATCATATTCGGGGCCGCAAAGGTTTCGACGGGGATTGTGAGCCTTGGTAAGCGAGTAGCGGTGCAGAACCGCTATAAAATCTGCAATTTTTCAAAATAAACGACAACAATCAAGTTGCTCTCGCGGCCTAATTAGGCTGCCGTCCTTACCCGAAGCACCGCGGTCGGGATAGGGGCGTCATGTAGCGGTGAACGTGAACGGGCCGATGTCGCTCTGCCCGTCATGACCCAGCGACTACCGTAGTCCGAAGCCTGCCCACCGGCGCCGGATGAGGGGAAGCTTAAAAGACGGGCTGCACTCGGAGAAAGCCACGGTAAAGGATTTTCGGACAGGGGTTCGATTCCCCTCGGCTCCACCACCACCTAAGAAAAGCCGCTTATACAGCGGCTTTTCTTTT
>CAYQBP010000048.1:8182-9392 GCA_964415745.1 uncultured Eubacteriales bacterium | reverse complement strand
TCTGGTCGATGAACGAGCCCGTGCCGCCGGCGCACACGCCGTTCATGCGCTCCTCCAGGCCGCCGGTAAAATAAATGATCTTGGCGTCTTCGCCGCCCAGCTCGATGGCGACGTCGGTTTGCGGCGCGACCGATTGCAACGCCGTCGCCACCGCGACGACCTCCTGCACAAAGTCGATGCCGAGCGCACGACCCAGGTTGATGGAGCCGGAGCCGGTGATCCGGATACGGAGGCGGCAATCACCGACGGACGCCTCGGCTTCCCTCAGCAGGTCGGCCAGGGTGCCCTGTGTGTTCGCCTGATGGCGGCGATAGTTGCCGTAGATGATGCGATCGTCCTCGTCCAGCACCACCAGCTTGACCGTGGTGGAGCCGATATCGATACCGGCACGGTAGGTTTTCATTTTCAGCAGCCTCCTTTTCCCAGCTCTCGGTCAACAGACCGTAAACCACTCTGTCCCATAAAATCAAAAACAACGGTGCGGTGGTACGCTCCGCACCGAGTCTTATCCCGGTGATGATTCCTGCCCGGCGGCCGATTTCTTCTTTTTCTTACGCACCAGTCCGTAGAACACGCAGGAAAAAATCATGATAACAACCTCGATCCCCACGGAAATGATAAAGCCGGGTGAGGTCACGTCGTGCACGCTCATGCCCATCACCGTAAAGGTGCCGATCATGGGCAAAAAGCCCAGCACGGTGCTGACGATGTATTTGTCATAGCTCATGGCACCGGCGCCGAAGAAGGCGCTGACCACATCGCTCGGCAACAGCCCGGCCACACGAATGATGAACGACAGGAAGAAGCTGTTTTCCTCCTGCATTTCGTTGAGAAATTCCAGCTTGGGGTACTTTTCCGTCAACCATTTTACGGCACCGCCCCCTGCCCTTCGACCGATCCAATACGGAATGGAGGTCATCACCACCGTGCCGCACAGGTTGACGACCAGCGCTACCGGCAACGAAAAAATCATACCGCAGGCGGCGTACAAAATGCCGCAATAGATAAATATGCAAAAGCTCTTTACGCCAAACAGGATCAGCATCAGCAGGGCGGCGGCAAGCTGATTGCCCGGTGTGAGCCGGGCGATCTCGTCCGCCGTGAGCTTATCCCGGTACACAATGCACAGCACCAGCAACGCCAGCATGAGCGCGAGCATGACGGCATGACCGCCCCACTGCATCACACGCCCGAAGCGCTTCTGCTTTTC
>CAYQBP010000048.1:3553-8082 GCA_964415745.1 uncultured Eubacteriales bacterium | reverse complement strand
ACCTCCACCAGCCGCGTGTGCTCGGTGTGCTTGCCCGTGAAAATGGAGGGGAATACGATCAGCGAACGGAGCTTTCCGGAGCCGTGGAACACCATCACCGACAGCTTCCGCTCCGCTCCGAGTCTGACCTGATCGGGGGTCGGCATCATGCCGCCTCCGTAATACCGTCCGTTCATCGTGGGGGCCAGCCACACGCGGTCGTAGTGATGCACCGCTCCGTCCACCGTGACGGTGGCGGTGGTGGGCTTGTAATGGAATAACAGCCCCTTCACGGCGATGACCGCATAGTTGATCGGTCGGTTCGTCTGCTTTTTCAGCTCGTCGCCCACCTCACAGCAGTAGCCGTCGATGCCGTAGCCGACGCCGTTCAGAAAACGGTATTTGCGGCCGTTCACCTCAACGTACGGCAGGCCTCGGACGTATTGTGTAATGTTAAACGGCGCATCGCCGGCCTTTTTCCCCAAATCGTGGGCAAAATCGTTGCCCGTGCCGCAGGGATAATAGAACAGCTCGTTTTTCAGGTCGATGTCGTCGGTCAGGTTGATGAACCGATTGAGCGTGCCGTCGCCGCCGCACAAAACCAGATAATCGTCCGGCTCCAGCGAGAACAGCTTTTCCTCGTAGGTCTCCGCCTTGGTCATGTTGCAGAAAACCACCTCGTCCGTCAGGAACGTCTGCAATGCCGACAGATTGGACTCGTCGATCCCGTTGCCCGCCAACGGATTGTAAAAAACATACGCCTTTGCCATAGTAACTCCACCTCGTCGAAAAATCAAGAATTTTTACGAAAAAACGGCGAAAATCGCCCCTACCTCGACCGCTGTACGAAGGCTACCGCACCGTTGCCTTCGGAATTTTTTGCCGCGTCTCACCGAAGAACCGTGTCCCCGGTCACGCCTGCTGCTCCTCGCCCGATCCCTTCAGCACCGCAATGCTACGACGGCTGTACAGCACCGAGGACAACAGCATCATGACCGTGCAGGCGACCACCGCCGCATCGGACACGGCAGGCGGAATGCTGTACCATATCAGGTGCAGCATGATCGTGCTGTACAGCAGGACGGTGTTCAGCTTGCCGTGCCAGACGGCGCCCATGACCTGACCGGTCTTTTTGATCGCCGCCATGTTCAGCGTGGCCGCGAGCACCTCCTTGACGGTCAGCACGATCAGTGGAACCAGCATCAGCGGAAACCGCGTGACCAGACAGAACAGTGTCACAATCTGGGTCAGCTTATCCGCGACCGGGTCAAACGCCTTGCCGAAGTCGCTCACCATGTCGAAGTGCCGCGCGATGATGCCGTCCGCCACGTCGGTGACGCCGGAGACGACCAGCGCCACGGTGGTCCAGAGGTAATTCTTTTTGAAGCAGTACAGCCACATAATGACCGGGATCAGGCACAGCCTGAACAGCGAAAGAAGATTCGGGATCGTCACGATCCGCTTTTGGTATCTCCCCGTTGTCTCATTCTTCATGAAAATATCCGCTCCCACCTTCACATCTTATGCCGGCATTATAGGCGGTGATTTGCAACTGAAGTTCAATTTAACCTCAACATTTGTTGAAAAAAGGGGTATCCGCCCGAAACGGGCCGACACCCCGATGTACCGTTGCCGGAGCACCTATTCCTCCAGCGTCACCGTAAACAGACAGCCGCCGCCCGGTGCGTCACCAACCTCGATGCTTCCGCCGGTGATGGTGACGATGCGCTTGGCCAGCGGCAGACCCAGGCCGTTCCCCTCCTGCTTATGCGAGCTGTCCGCCTGATAGAATTTATCGAAAATATGCGGCCGCACCTCGGCAGGGATACCCGGCCCCTCGTCGGCAATGGTATACACGATTTTGCCGTCCGTTTCGGACAGACGAACGGTGATTTTGCCGCCCTGCGGAGAAAATTTGATGGCGTTGCCGATGAGGTTGTCCCAGACGTGGTGGAGCAGCACCTCGTTGCCGAGATAGCTCACGCGCGCCAGATCGACGTCCAGCTCGATCTCCTTTTTGCTCCATTCCGGCTCCAGCACCACCAGCGACTCCCGAATCTGCTCGTCCAAACGGTAGCGGGTCTGGTTTGTCTCGATGGACTGGTTTTCAATTTTGGACAGCAAAAGAACGTTGCCGACCAGCGCCGAAAGGCGCTTGGTGTTAATCATGATGCGCTCCACGTACCGCTGCTGATCCTCGGTCAGGTTGTCCCCGTCCTGCAGCATCATGCTGTAACCCTCGATGGAGGCGATGGGGGTCTTGAATTCGTGGGACACGTTGGACACAAAATCGCTTTGCAGCACCTCGATGGTGCTCAGCTCCTTCACCATCAGGTTGAAGCCGGAGTAAATCTCCTGCACCTCCTTCAGGGAGGATTCGGTATCCAGCCGAACCGAAAAATCGCCGTCCGCCACCTGCTCCATGCCGCGGCGAATCGCCTGCACCGGGCTGATGAAGTTTTTGGAAAACAGATAGGAAATGACGGAGCCGATCACGAAGGCGATGACGACCAGCAAAATCCGGCGCACCGTGAAGCTGAGCGCGGAGCTTTCCAGCGCGTCCAGCAGAAAGAGCGCCAGCGCCACGTTCAGAATGACCAGACCGGTGACGCACAGCACCATTCTCATTCGCAGATTGAATTTGTTGTCCTTCCGATTGCGAATGTTGTCGAAGGTTTCCCGTGTTTTCATGGCTTGACCACCTTGTATCCGACGCCGCGAAGCGTGACGATCTTAAAATCCGGGTTGTCCTTGAACCGCTCGCGAAGCCGGCCGATGTGCACATCGACCGTGTGCGTATCACTTTCGCTGTCGTAGCCCCAGATGTCGTCCATGAGCTGTTGACGGGTGAAAATCTTTCCGGGGAAGGACGCCATTTTGTACAACAGCATAAACTCCTTTTGCGGCAGCACCAACGTTTCGTCTGCCGTGCGAACGGTCAGCGATTCCGCCTCCAGCGTCGTATTGCCGATGACCTGCTTCCGATCGCTAATCATCTGCGCGCGGCGAAGCAACGCCTGCACCCGCAGCACCATTTCCGGCAGGCGAATGGGCTTTATCATGTAGTCGTCGGTGCCCGACAGAAACCCGTGGCGCATATCGTCGAAGGCGTCGCGGGCGGTAATCATCATCACGGGAATGGTGATGTTGGCCTCCCGAATGGTGCGAACCAGCTCGTAGCCGTCCATCACCGGCATCATGATGTCCGAAATGATGAGGTCGTAGTATTCGTGCTCCATCGCCTCCAGCACCTCGCGGCCGTTGGAAACGGCACGTACCGAGTAGCCCTCATTGGCAAGCGTCTTGCTGATGAGCAGGCGCTGGTCCATATCGTCCTCTGCCACAATAATCTTCAGCATACCTCACTGCCTCCCTGTGCGCTTCGCCGTGCGGCGCACGCGTCGCTTTCCGCGCTTTTTGCGCTCCGCGTATACAAGTTAATTGTATGCGGAGATGCCGACGGTGTCAAGAAATTTATCGTATTCTGTCAGGTCTTGTCGTGCTCCGGCGACTGCCGCGCGCCGCTCCGCTTCGCGGATTTTTGCCGTCCGGTCGGGCGCGCAATGTCGTAAATCGACTTGATCTGCTTGGGAATCATACCGTGCGGCGCCGGGCCCTTTTCACCGACCTCCGGGTAAAAGCGGTTCAAAACGCCCTGATACCCCTCCAGCCACGGCTTGTACTTGCCGTTGTAATGAAGAATCGCCGTTTCGGACGCCACCTGCTCCAGCGTGAGGCCGTGGTGCCGCCGGTGATAGTCAAAGGCACGTTCGTCCAGATTGTAAATGCGCTCGTCCACAAAGACCGTGCTGCTGCCGAACAGGAGGTTGACCATATCCTGATCGCCCATGATGAGCGCCTGAATGTTTTCCTCCAGGCAGGTCAGAATACGCTCCAGCGTGAAGCGGCGGCGGATTTCCGTCAAATTCATCAGCATCACGCCGGAATTGATGTACCGCTCCTGCTCCCGTAGCCCCAGCCGTGCCTTGTTGAACGTGTTATTCAGCCCGTGCAGGTGCCCGGCGGCGACGATACAGCCGCCCTGAAAATCCATGGTGTACAGCGGCAGCAGGCTTTTCCGCACCAGAATGTCCGGGTCAAGATACAGGCACCGCTCAACGCTGTCCGGCAAATACCGAAACGCCAGCAGGCGGTAGAAGGACTCCTCCGGAATCCGCGCCAGCACCGGGGTGTCCCGAAAATAGCGCTCGGTGATCCGAACACTGTGAACCGCGATCGGAAACGCCGCCACCGCCTGCTCGACGTCGTGCACGTCCCGCTCCGACAGCGAGGTGTGCGCGATGTACAGCGCGGTGGGACAGTCCGTATGCTGACGTCCGAAGGAGATCAGCATCGTTTTCAGCGGCTCCAGATAGTTTTGATCCAGCGTGACCAGCAAATTGATCGTCGGCTTTTCGACAGCTTCCATATCCGTTTCTCCTCACAAGAAGGCGGCGCCCTCCGACGCCTCTCCTGCTCCCAGTATAGTGGCCGTTCTTCAACCGTTTTTCAATTTTACCTCAACATTTGTTGACATAAACCGACACGCG
>CAYQBP010000048.1:0-3453 GCA_964415745.1 uncultured Eubacteriales bacterium | reverse complement strand
TCTTCAACCGTTTTTCAATTTTACCTCAACATTTGTTGACATAAACCGACACGCGGCAGGCGGCGAGCACCGCGGACAGCAAAAAAGCACCTACTGCCGTAGGTGCCTGTGTGCTCCGCCACGAGCGGCGATGTCTGCGCGCCGTGGGTAACCGTCAGTTGACACTGCGCTTTTGCTTGACCTTCAGATTGTTAACGGCGTGGGACAGCATGAGCTTGGACAGCAGGTAATCGCGTCGGCTCTGCTGCTGATCCAGCTCGGAACGCGCACGCGCCGCTTCGCGCTGCTCGCGCTCCTCGTCGATTTCTTCGGGCAACAGGGCATACTCGCACAGCAGGTGTGCGACGTTGTCCTGCATATTGAACATACCGCCGCCCAGCGAAAAGAACACCGTTTCGCCGTCCGGCAACGTATAATGCGCTTCGCCGCTGACCACCGACGCGGTGATCGGCGCACGGTACGCCTGCACGCCCAGCATACCGTCGGTGATCGGTACCGCCAGGGACAGACACTCACCGCGGTAAAATACGCGCTCCGGTGTCAGAATTTCAAGTTGAAAGGGCTTCATGCTCCGCCTCCGCCAACCGTTTTGCCTTTTCCGCCACGTCGTCGATGGTGCCGACGTTGAAGAAGGCGCTTTCGGGATAGTCGTCCGCTTCGCCGTTGATGATCGCCTTGAAGCTGCGAATCGTCTCACCAATCGGCACATACACACCGCTCACGCCGGTGAATTTTTCCGCCACGCTGAACGGCTGGGACAAAAACCGCTGGATTTTTCGGGCGCGGCGCACCAACAGCTTATCCTCCTCGCTCAGCTCGTCCATGCCGAGAATGGCGATGATGTCCTGCAACGCCTGATAGTGCTCCAAAATCTCCTGCACCGTGCGTGCCACCCGGTAATGCTCCTCGCCGACAATGTCGGGGTCCAGCATACGTGAGGAGGAGCCCAGCGGATCCACCGCCGGGTAAATGCCCAGCTCCGCGATCTTACGGCTGAGCACCGTGGTCGCATCCAGATGGGCAAAAGTGGTGGCCGGTGCCGGGTCTGCCAAATCGTCGGCCGGCACGTAGATCGCCTGCACCGAGGTGACCGAGCCGTTTTTGGTGGAGGCGATCCGCTCCTCCAGCTCGCCCAGCTCCTGCGACAGGGTGGGCTGATACCCGACGGCGGACGGCATACGTCCCAGCAGCGTGGAAACCTCACTGCCCGCCTGAATGAAGCGGAAGATGTTGTCGATAAACAGCAAAACGTCCTTTTTTTCTTCGTCGCGGAAGTGCTCCGCCATGGTCAGACCGGTCAGCGCCACGCGCATACGGACGCCGGGGGCTTCGTTCATCTGCCCAAACACCAGCGCCGTTTTGTCCAGCACACCGCTGTCCGCCATTTCGTAAAACAAATCGTTGCCCTCGCGACTGCGCTCACCGACGCCGGTGAACACGGAATAGCCGCCGCGCTCGGTGGCGATGTTGTGGATCAGCTCCTGAATCAGCACCGTTTTTCCGACACCGGCGCCGCCGAACAGACCGATCTTGCCGCCCTTGGCGTAGGGCGCCAGCAGGTCGATCACCTTGATGCCGGTTTCCAAAATGTCCTCGGACAGTGAGCGGTCGGCATAGTCGGGCGCCGCGCGGTAGATCGAGCGACGCTCGCAGTCCTCCGGGATCGCCGCGCCGTTGTCCATCGGCTCACCCAGCACGTTGAGCAAACGACCGAGCACCGCCTCCCCCACCGGCACGGTAATCGGAGAGCCGGTGGCGTACACCGGCATATCGCGGCACAGTCCCTCGCTGGCACCCAGCATCACGCAACGCACCGTGCCGCCGCCGACGTGCTGTACGACCTCCATGGCACGGCGTTCACCGCGGCAGGTCACATACAATTCTTCCCGTATTTTCGGCAGCTCGTCCCTTGCAAAGGTGACGTCCACCACCGGCCCGGTGACCTGCACGATCCGACCGATACGGTACTGCATTTCATTCGTCGTCATGACACCTATCTCCCGACGCGAGAGCACGACGGCGCCGCAGTGCCCGTACCCCCGCTGTTATTTCGATCATCTCGTTGGTGATCGAAGCCTGTCTCAGCTTATTATACTGCAGATGCAACGCCTTCAGCATGGCCTCGGCGTTATCGCCGGCGCTTTTCATGGCGATCATGCGCGCCTGCTGTTCACTGCAAAAGCTCTCCACCAGGCAACCGTAAATGAAGCCCGTCAGATAGCTGGGAACCACGCCGTCCAGCACCGCATCCGGGCTGGGCAGAAGCTCCTGCTCCGCGGCACTGTCGGTGGCGGCGGTGCCGTGAAACCGGGTGCGCTCCAGCGGCAACAGCGTGATCTTTTTGCACTCGCCCGGCTTGGTTCCGATATAATCGGTATAAATAATGCTGATCTCGTCCAGCTTTTCGCTGTCGTAATGATCCAGCAGATCGGCACAAATCCGACGCGCGACGTTCAGGCCGGGACGCGCCGCCGAGTACCGAAAGTCCTGCACAAACGGCAGCTTCTTATTGATAAAATACTGCCGCCCGTATTCGCCCAGAATGAACACCACGGTTTTCGGGTGGCGCGCCATGTATTCCTCACACACGCGCAGAGCCTCCCGGTTGTACACGCCTGCCAGCCCCTTATCGGCGGTGATCAGCAGGACGCCGTGCGTTTGGTGCGGCAGCTCCTCCGGCACCTCCACGCGGAAATAGCGGTTGGCGGTTTGCGGAATGTAGCGAAACAGATTTCCGATCTGCTGACCCAGCGCCTCAAAGTACGGCGTGGTCTGCTCCAGCTCGCGCAGGGCTCGCCGCATTTTAGCGGACGAGATCATGTACATGGCATCGGTGATTTTTTTGGTTTCGCGGACACCCTCCATGCGACTTTTGATCTCACTGGCACCTGCCATGCAACACACCTCACCTTCAACGGCGGCCTTCCATAAACCGCTTGGCCGTTTCGATCACTTCGGCCTTCAGCTCCTCGGAATAGGTCCTTCCGTGCTCGATTTTATGACACACCGCACTGCGGTACTGCTCAAAATACGCCAGCAGCTCCTGCTGGGTCTGCGCGATTTCCGACAGCGGCACGTCCACAAACAGCTGTGCCTGCGCGCAAATCAGGGTGATGACCTGCCGATGCAGGCTCATCGGTGCGTTTTTCGGCTGACGCAACAGCTGCATCAGCCCGGCACCGTAGCGAAGCTGGCGCGCCGTACCGGCGTCCAGATCGCCGCCAAACTGCGAAAACGCCTGCATTTCCCGGTACTGCGCCAAATCCAGGCGCACCGTGCCGACGGATTTTTTCATCACATTGGTTTGCGCCGCACCGCCGACGCGCGACACCGACAGACCCACGTTGATCGCCGGTCGCTGACCGGCAAAGAACAGGTCGCTTTCCAAAAATATCTGCCCGTCGGTGATGGAGATGACGTTGGTGGGGATATAGGCGGAAACGTCGCCCGCCT
>CAYQBP010000047.1:5882-9603 GCA_964415745.1 uncultured Eubacteriales bacterium | reverse complement strand
ATCTCGGTGATTTTATTCCCGACGACGAAGCTCTGGCACCGGCCGATGCGGCCTCTCACCTGCTGCTGAAGGAGCAGCTGCGCGACGTGCTGGCAACCCTGACTCCCCGTGAGGAAAAGGTGCTGTCACTGCGCTTCGGTCTGGAGGACGGCCGTCCGCGCACGCTGGAGGAGGTCGGCAAGGAATTTGACGTCACGCGTGAGCGCATCCGTCAGATCGAGGCCAAAGCCCTACGCAAGCTCCGTCATCCCAGCCGCAGTAAACGGCTCAAGGACTTTTTGGATTAACACAGCAACGCCCGGTTCTGTCCAGAGCCGGGCGCGCTTGGTTTCGGGATCAAAATTGCATTTTCTCCGCTGTACGGAAGCTACACCGCCCGAAGTAAAGCATCGGATACGGTTCCCTGCTCCGCATAGCGGCTGAAACAAACCGCTTGCCAAAAAAGACTGTTCAAGCACACGCAGGCGTGATAGACTGACCTTAGCCAGGAAAATTGGGGAGGGATTACCGATGGCAGACAGCATGGTGATCGAGCATTTGGAAAAATCCTTCGGAAAGCTACAGGCTGTACGCGACATCAGCTTTCGCGTTCGTGAGGGAGAGCTGTTCGCTTTTCTCGGCGTCAACGGCGCCGGCAAGTCCACCACCATCAATATTTTATGCGGTCAGCTTGCCAAGGACGGCGGCCGTGTGGTAATCGACGGTCACGATTTGGATCACGGCACCGATGCCGTCAAGCGTGAGCTGGGCGTCGTATTTCAGCAATCGGTTTTGGACAGTGCGCTGACCGTTTACGACAACCTGAAAAGTCGCGCCGCTCTGTACGGCATTGGCGGCGAGGCGTTTCAGAAACGGCTCACCGAGCTGACCGAGCTGCTGGAGCTGCAGGACTTATTAAAGCGCACCGTCGGCAAGCTCTCCGGCGGTCAACGCCGCCGGATCGACATCGCCCGTGCCCTCCTGCACCGTCCGCGCATTCTGATTTTGGACGAACCGACCACCGGTCTTGATCCGCAAACACGCGACCGCCTGTGGCAGATCGTTTCGGCACTGCGTCGCAACGAGCACATGACCGTGTTTTTGACCACACATTATATGGAGGAGGCCGCCGAAGCGGACTACGTTGTGATTTTGGACAGCGGACGCATCGTGGCCGAGGGAACTCCGCTTCAGTTGAAAAACGCCTATACCGGCGACTACATCACCCTGTACGGCGCCGAGGAGTCGGCCGTTCGCCCGCTCGGCTTCGAATATCGGGTTCTCCCCCACGCCATTCGCATTTTTGTGCCTGACACCGCCGCGGCTACCCGGCTGATCGTTGCTCACCCGTCACTGTTTTCGGATTATGAGATCACCAAAGGAAAAATGGACGATGTCTTTTTGGCCGTCACCGGAAGGACACCGGAGGGAGGTAACGAGCAATGAACACCTGGCGTGCTTTGGTTCAAAGAAACTGCAAGCTGTTTTTCAAGGATAAGGGTATGTTTTTCACGGCGTTGATCACGCCGATCATTTTGCTGGTGCTGTACGCCACGTTCTTGGGAAATGTGTATCGGGACAGCTTCACCGCCTCCTTCCCCACTTCGTTGGCGCTGTCGGAAAACCTCATCAACGGTCTGGTGGGCGGACAGCTGGTTTCCTCCATTCTGGCGGTTTCCTGCGTCACCGTCGCTTTTTGCTCCAACATGCTGATGACGCAGGACAAGGTCAGCGGTGCGGTCAAGGACTTTCGTATTTCTCCGGTACGCCCCGCGGTGCTCGCCATGAGCTACTACATCGCCACGTGGCTGTCCACGCTGATCATCTGTCTGACCGCCACCGGCATCTGCCTGATTTATCTGGCGGCAACCGGCTGGTACCTGTCGCTCACCGATATTTTGCTTCTGGTGGGTGACGTGGTTCTGCTGTCGCTGTTCGGCACCGCTCTTTCCTCGGTGATCGGCTTTTTCCTGTCCACACAGGGGCAGATTTCGGCCGTCGGCACCGTGATCAGCGCCGGTTACGGCTTCATCTGCGGTGCCTATATGCCCATTTCGCAGTTCTCCGCAGGACTGCAAAACGCCATTTCGCTGTTGCCCGGCACCTACGGCACCTCACTGCTGCGAAACCACGCCATGCGCGGCGTCTTTGCCGCGCTGGAGGAAAGCGGCGTACCGGCCGCGGCCGTGCACACCCTGCGCGATACCGTAGACTGCCACCTTTACTTTTTCGACACCAGGGTGGAGCTGCCGACCATGTACGCCGTGCTCGGCGGCACCATTCTGTTGCTGATTACCGTATATATTCTGATGAACGCCGTTCGCATCAAGCGGCACGGTGACTGACAGCGGCCTGACGCGCCTTCATGCGTTGCCAGTTGATAAAGCCGTAAATGTCATTGAGCAGAAACGCAACAAAGCAAACCACGACGGAGATATACCGACTGTCCTCCCGGCTGACCAGCGTCCACAGCACGATCAGCACCATGTCGTTGGCGGCATACGCCATGGCAAAGTACGGACTGCGCCGGAAGGTGAGATACACCGCGACAAAGCTGGTCGTTACCGAGACGGTGCTGGGAATCAGATGCGCGGTATGAAAATACGCCAGCAGAAAATAAAACAGCGTCGTAACCGCCAATGCCGCCAGCCACATCAGCACCGTTTCCCGGCGGCCGATCCGGTTGACCTCCACCTCGGATTTGTTGCCGCGGTACGGATGCCTCAGCCAGGAGATCAGCGCAAACAGCGCCATGGGCATGGTCATGCCCAGATACGTCAGCATTTCACCGTAGTAGGCACAGGTGTAAGAGATCGCACCGTACATCAAGCTGAATACGATCATCAGAAATTGCCCGAACGGATGTCCCTTGGCGTTGAAAAGCAACGAGGTGACACCGATCAGCGACGCCGCCAGCGTTTGATAATTGCTGCGGTCAAACAGACAAAAGGACAAAACGATCAGGCAAACCGACAGCATCCACAGCATCCGTTCAAACAGCGAAAAATAGCTAAGCATTCGTTTCATAAGAGATACCCTCCAAAAAAATATACCGCATCCGCTTGCACATCTTCAAAGACCTAACGATGTGCAAACGAATGCGGTCATAGCATTCTCTACCCGGTGGCAGTGACGCTATTGTATCACAGCGCTTCGGAAAAATCAACCGTTTTTGAAAATTTTGCCGATGACCGATCATCGGCCGATAAAAAAGGAGACGATATCATGAGCAAGCGTGTATTGATTTTATCGGGAAGTCCCCGTCGGCAAGGCAACTCCGACATTCTGTGCGACGAATTCGCCAAGGGTGCGCGGGAGGCCGGGCATGACGTGGAAAAGATCCGCGTTGCCGACAAATCGATCGGCTATTGCCGTGCCTGCTACGCCTGCCGTGACACCGGAAGCTGTGTTCTCCGTGATGACATGGCCGAGCTGTTGCAGAAGATGATCGATTGCGATGTTATGGTGCTGGCCAGCCCCGTATATTTCTATTCCATCGACGCCCAGCTCAAAGCAGTGATCGATCGCAGTGTGGCGCGCTGGACAGAGGTTCAAAACAAGGAATTCTACTATATCGTCACCGCTGCCGACAGCGACCGCGCCTCCGCCGAAGCCACGCTGGCGTGCTTCCGCGGCTACGCCGACTGCGTCGATGGCGCACAGGAAAAAGGCGTGATCTACGGCATGGGGACGTACGAAGCGGGCGAGGTGAAAAGCACCGCCGCCATGCAGGAAGCCTATC
>CAYQBP010000047.1:0-5782 GCA_964415745.1 uncultured Eubacteriales bacterium | reverse complement strand
GCGTGATGCTTCTTCACGGCGTCCTCGATCGCCTTGGTATAGCCCTGCTTTTCTGCACCGTAGGTATACAAAAAGAAGGTCTGCTTTCCCTCCGGGAAGCACTGCTCCGCGCATTTGAGCAGCGCCTTTTGGAATTTGGAATAATAAATACCGGAAGCAAAGCCGATGCGGTCAAACGATGTCAAATCCACCGTCGCCGCGGCGGTGATGTCAATCAGCGTGACCTCGTGCTTTTCGGCGATGGCGTCCAACAGCTTTTTCGTGTTTCCGTGATGCTTGGAATAGTAAACAATGGCGATTTTCATACCGGTTCCTCCTTGACATTTATCAGTATAAAAATTATACTATATATCATAGGCAGGTGCAAGTACGCAGAAGAAGCATACCTAGTACGAAAAAGTATACCGGAGGAGCACATGAAGCAGGAGCTTACCGCAGAGGAATATTTGAACCGCGTGATGACGACGGAGGTCAGCGACCGCTGTCCCATGCGCCGCACGCTGGAGCTGCTCAACGGCAAATGGCGCACCCATATCATTTATGCGCTGTGCAAAAGCAGCACGTGCCGCTTTGGAGAGCTGAAGCGCGCCGTCCCCGGCATCACCAACACCATGCTGACCAACACCATGCGCGATTTGGAGCATCTGGGGATCGTGCATCGGGAGCAGTTTAATGAAATACCGCCGCACGTCGAGTATTCCCTGACCGAAAAAGGCAAAGCGCTGTTGCCGGTTTTCACCGAGCTGGCCAAGTGGGGTGAAGCCCATTTGGATGAGGAATGATACACTTTGACAACGCTCCGTCGCAAGTACGGAAGCACACCCGCTCTGCCCTTACCGATACCGCAAATACTCAAGAAACCGCTTCACCGCCGGTGAAGCGGTTTCTTTGTTCCGTAACGCCAGACCGATATTACGGTACGCCGGAGCATCCAGCTCTTTGGCGATGATTTTATAAGGCACGCGCTTCAATATCAGCTCGGGAAGTATTGCAATGCCAAGACCGCTTTCCACCATCGACATGATTGCGTAATCGTCCCACGTGGTCAGCTTTACATTGGGCATTAGCCGATTTTGCTCAAAAATCTCCGAAATCTCTGCCTTGGCGCCTTTTTCCAGCAGCATGAAGGGCTCGTCACAAAGAGCAGCTATGGGAAACCGCTCGCTGTCCTTCAGAGGATGGTTTTCGGGAATGATCGCCATGAGCCTATCCCGCTCTAAAAAAAACGTTTCCAGCGTGGGGTGTGTCGGCAATCGCAAAAAACCGCAGTCCACTCTGCCCGTATGTATCCATTCTTCAATCTCGGTGTAATCTCCGAGCAGAAGCTCATAGTCGATGTTCGGATAGTCCTTTTGAAACTCTTTTATGATGTTCGGCAACCAATGCGTCGCCACACTGGAAAAGGTGCCGATGCGGATCAGTCCCGATTGCAAACCATTCAGCTCGTCCACCTGCATTTTCAGCTTGTCAAAATCGGCACAGAGATTTTGAGCGTACGGCAACAGCTTTATACCATCACCGGTAGGCTTAACGCCGTATTTGCTTCGTTCCAGAAGCGTTATACCCCACTCTTTTTCCAGGTCGGCTATCATTCTGCTGATCCCCGATTGTGTGTAGCTTAATCTCTCTGCCGCCTTAGTAAAGCTTCCGTATTCCACCGTTTTGACAAAGGCAAGATACTTTTGCAAATTCATATCCACCAAAAACACCTATTCCAAAATGTAATTTTTTATATCACAAACATTCGCTTTTGTTATGACTTCACTTATGATATACTATTTTCAATTCAAAAGCAAGAGGTGTCGTATGAACAACAAGGCATTTATCCAATATATAGCCGCTTTACTGCTGTTCGGTTCCAACGGCATCGTCGCCAGTCGGATTGAATTGAACAGTCAACATATTGTTCTGCTTCGCACGCTGATCGGCAGTCTTCTTTTGCTGGCGATATTCTTTATCAGCGGCGGTCGGTTTACTTTTTATAAGCATAAACAGCAGAGCTTGTTTCTTGCGTTTTCCGGTGTCGCCATGGGGGCAAGCTGGATGTTCCTATACGAAGCATACGACCGAATCGGTGTCAGCATCGCCTCGCTCCTGTATTACTGCGGCCCGGTCATCGTCATGCTTCTCTCCCCACTGCTGTTTCGGGAAAGGCTTTCTGCCAAAGCAGTGGGCGGCTTTCTCGCAGTTATTGTCGGCGTTGTGCTGATAAACGGAGCGGCTTTGGACGGTACAGGCGATACACTCGGCGTAATCTTCGGTTTGCTGTCCGCCGTCATGTACGCCTTCATGGTGATTTTCAACAAGAAAGCCACCGGCATCGTGGGTCTGGAAAATGCCACCATACAGTTAACCATCGCGTTTTTAACGGTTGCCGTATCGGCGGGATTACAGCACGGCTATGCTATCCCGATCTCGCCCAAAAGCATACTGCCGATTCTCATACTCGGTCTGCTGAATACGGGCGTCGGTTGCTATTTTTACTTTTCCTCCATCGGGAAATTGAAGGTGCAAACGGTGGCTGTTTGCGGATATGCGGAGCCTTTGTCGGCCGTGCTCTTTTCGGCGCTATTTTTGAAAGAAGCCTTGGCACCGTTACAGATTATCGGTGCGGTATTGATTATCGGCGGCGCCATGACGGGAGAGCTTGCAAAAATCAACCGATAAAGCAGCCGACAACGGAATGCTTGCGTGTTTTTATAACGCAACAGCTCCGTCGTTGCTTCTGTTTTCAATACGTTCTGTGTACGTACCAACGGCGTACATCACGCACACCATACGTACCGCTTCGTGCAAAGGGTATCAAAAAAGTCTCTTTTGTCCATGAGACAAAAGAGACTTTTTGGTGCCGGAAGCGGGGGTCGAACCCGCACGGTATCGCTACCACTGGATTTTGAGTCCAGCACGTCTGCCAATTCCATCATTCCGGCATATTTTGTTGGGAACATTGGCTATTATACAACGGTAACGCACCGCTTGTCAAGGACTTTTTTACAATCATTTCCGAGTAGCCCATCGTCGGGGAAAACCGCCCGTTTTTCCCCGGTCTGCACCCATAAATAATTTCTGTATAAAAGGCTTGACAACCCCCTTGCAATATGATAAAATTTGTAATCGTGGTGCGGTATGCAGACGGGTGAATTATGCCCTGAAGCAGCACAGCACCTCCCTGTGGCTCGTCGGGCATCCGCCGGACGGAAGCAGGAGCATATTTGAAGGAGGTGTCCATATTGCCCACTTTTAACCAGTTGGTCCGCAAGGGTAGAGAGGATTTGGAGAAGAAGGCGAAGGCTCCCGCTCTGTTGAAGGGTTGGAACTCCAAAAAGCGCATTCCCACCGATCAAAACTCTCCCCAGAAGCGCGGCGTCTGCACGGCTGTTAAGACGTCCACCCCGAAGAAGCCGAACTCCGCTCTCCGTAAGGTAGCGCGTGTCCGTCTTTCGAACGGTATCGAGGTTACGTCTTATATCCCCGGCGAGGGTCACAACCTGCAGGAGCACAGCGTGGTTCTGATCCGCGGCGGTCGTGTAAAGGACCTGCCCGGTGTGCGTTACCACATCATCCGCGGTACCCTCGATACGCAGGGTGTCGCCAACCGGAAGCAGGCTCGTTCCAAGTACGGTGCCAAGCGTCCGAAGGCAGGTGCTGCCAAATAATCAGACATTTCATCAGCGGCTACATAGTAGCGGCAGATCTATATATCCGAATCGTATCGGGTCGTGATCCTGCCTCAACTGTGGCGCCAACGGGAGTATGTCACTTTCGAGTACCTATGATATCATTATTATGAAGGAGGGAAGTAAAGTGCCGAGAAGAGGTTCTATCGCAAAACGTGATGTTTTGCCCGACCCGCTTTACAATTCCAAATTGGTGACCAGACTCATCAACAACGTGATGTACGACGGCAAGAAGGGCGTTGCCCAGAAGATCGTTTACGACGCCTTCGACATCATCCGTGAAAAGACCGGTAAAGAGCCCCTGGAGGTCTTCGAGGAGAGCATGGAGAACATCATGCCTCTGCTGGAGGTCAAAGCCCGCCGCGTCGGCGGTGCCACCTATCAGGTTCCGATCGAAGTGCGCCCCGACCGTCGTCAGACGTTGGGTCTGCGCTGGCTCACCACCTACTCGCGCGCCCGTTCCGAGCGCACGATGAAGGAGCGTCTCGCCGGAGAAATCCTGGACGCCCTGAACGGTAACGGCGGCGCCGCGAAGAAGCGCGACGACACCCACAAGATGGCCGAGGCCAACAAGGCTTTCGCTCATTTCCGCTGGTAAGCTGTTTACTGTATCATGGAAGAAGGAGGATAACTTATGGCAAGAGATGTATCTCTGGAAAAAACCAGAAACATCGGTATCATGGCGCACATCGACGCGGGCAAAACCACGACGACCGAGCGTATCCTGTACTATACCGGTGTTAACTACAAAATCGGTGAAACCCACGACGGCGGCGCTACCATGGACTGGATGGCGCAGGAGCAGGAGCGCGGTATCACCATCACCTCCGCTGCCACCACCTGCTACTGGGACAAGCAGGGTACCGCCGACCGGCATCGTATCAATATCATTGACACCCCCGGTCACGTGGACTTCACTGTTGAGGTTCAGCGTTCGCTGCGCGTGCTGGACGGTTCTGTAACCGTTCTTTGCGCCAAGGGCGGCGTTGAGCCCCAGTCGGAAACGGTGTGGCGTCAGGCGGACGAGTACCAGGTGCCCCGCATGGCGTATGTCAACAAGATGGACATCATGGGCGCCGACTTCTACCGCGTTGTGCAGATGATGCGCGACCGTTTGAAGTGCAACGCTGTGCCGATCCAGCTCCCCATCGGTTCCGAGAACCTGTTCAAGGGTATCGTCGACCTGGTGGAAATGAACGCTGACGTGTACTACGATGAAATGGGTAAAGACATGCGCGTGGAAGAAATTCCCGCCGACATGGTCGATATCGCCAACGAGTACCGCGAAAAGCTGCTGGAGGCGGTTGCCGAGCAGGACGATGCGTTGATGGAGAAGTATTTCAACGGCGAAGAAATCACCGTGGACGAAATCAAGGCGGTCATCCGTAAGGCGACCATCGCCAACACCTTTGTTCCCGTCTGCTGCGGTACTTCCTACCGTAACAAGGGCGTTCAGAAGCTGTTGGATGCCATCGTTGACTATATGCCCTCTCCCCTGGATGTTCCGCCCATCAAGGGCATCAATCCGGATACGGAGGAGGAGGAGCATCGCCCGTCCTCGGACGACGAGCCGTTCTCCGCTTTGGCATTCAAGATCGCTACGGACCCGTTTGTGGGTAAGCTCGCGTTCTTCCGCGTGTATTCCGGTACTGTCAAGGCCGGCGATACCGTGTACAACTCCAGCAAGGACTCCAACGAACGTTTGGGTCGTATCGTGCAGATGCATGCCAATGCCCGTAAGGACCTTGACATCGTGTACGCCGGTGATATTGCGGCCGCTATCGGCTTGAAGAATACCACGACCGGTAACACCCTGTGCGACGAAAAGCACCCGATCATTCTGGAATCCATGAAGTTCCCGGAGCCGGTTATCCGCGTAGCGATCGAGCCGAAAACCAAGGCCGGTCAGGAAAAGATGGGCATTGCTCTCGCCAAGCTGGCGGAGGAGGATCCCACCTTTAAGACGTACACCGACGAAGAAACCGGTCAGACCATCATCGCCGGTATGGGCGAGCTTCACCTGGAGATCATCGTTGACCGTCTGCTCCGTGAGTTCAAGGTGGAAGCCGATGTCGGCGCTCCGCAGGTTGCTTACAAGGAGACCA
>CAYQBP010000046.1:7634-9661 GCA_964415745.1 uncultured Eubacteriales bacterium | reverse complement strand
CGGTATTTGGGCAATCCAAAGCATCTGGAGCTGGCACGGTTTTTCATCGAGCACCGTGGAAACAATACCGGGGAAAACGCCGATAAACAGATCGTGGCTCACCTTCCGGTACGTGAGATGACCACAGCCGAGGGACACAGTGTTCGCGCCGGCTATCTGTACACGGCGATGGCGATGCTGACCAAGCTCGACGGCGATCCGTCGCTGAAGGCGACGTGCCTGACGCTGTTTGATGACATCGTATCGAAAAAAATGAGCATCACCGGCGGAATCGGCTCCGACCATCAGGGCGAACGGTTTTCGTACCCGTACGATTTGCCTAACAGCGACACGTATAACGAAACCTGCGCCGCCATTTCGCTGGCCATGTTCGCCGACGCCCTGCAGGAGATGGACGCCGATCCGCGCTACGGCGATGTGATCGAACGGATTCTCTTTAACGGTATGCTTTCCGGCGTTTCCCTGAGCGGCAACAGGTTCTTTTATACCAATCCGCTGGAGATCGACATGAAAAAGTACGACCGCAGCACCTATCAGCCGATCCCCCAGCGTGTCGAGGTGTTTGACTGCTCCTGCTGTCCGCCAAATATTGTTCGCACCCTGGCAAGCATTTCACGCTACGCCTGCACCGTGGACGCTGCCGACGTGTATTGCCACCAGTTTATCCACGGAACAACCGCGCTGGAGGTAGACGGAGCACCGGCATCGCTGACACTGGAAGCAGCCTATCCGTCTGACGGAAGGCTCACCTTTTCATATTCCGGCAAGCCGATGATGTTACACGTTCGTATTCCGTCATGGTGCGTCGAATATTCCGGCGAAGCCACGAACGGCTACGCGGTGTTCCGAATGAACGACGGCGACACGGTGAGCCTGGAATTGCCGATGGAGGTACATTTCATGCAGGCGAACCCCCACGTTCAGGACAACGCCGGACGGTACGCGGTAACCAGAGGTCCTCTCGTGTACTGCATGGAGGGCATCGACAACGGAGAAGACCTGCGTGACATTCGCCTGTCGGAAAACGGCACGGTTCGTGTGGAGCAGGAGGACGCTGTTCCGGCACCGGTTCTGTACATGGACGCCGTGCGACGCAAGCCGGGTCACGATTTATACTATCTCAAGGATTCGGAATATCAGCCCTTTACAGCGCGCCTGATACCGTATTTTTCCTTCGCCAACCGCGAAGCCACCGATATGCTGGTGTGGACTCTGGTGAAATAATCATCGCTCACACAAAGCGGCGCCGCGTCTCTCAAGCAGCTTTGAGAAACGCGGCGCTGTTTTTATGATTCTTCAAATGCCGCCTTGCGCGAAAAGATTTTGTAAATCTCCTCCGGAGGGAATTTGGCTTTGCGATCGTAGGTGTACAAGCCGTTTTGCTCCTGCTCCACATCGGTCAGCTGCGTGTAGCAGAAGCCGAACATCAGCGGATTGTCCAGCAGTACATCGGTCAGACCCTTTAACCGTTCCAAATATTCCTGCGGCGTTTTCGGTGCGTCGCCGTAGCCCCATCCGTCGGAATCCTCGGTCCAGCGGATACCGCCGTATTCGCTGACAAAGAAGGGGGAGACGCCGTCGTAACGCTGACGCTCGGCCAGTGCACTCGGGAAAACAAAGACATTGCTTTTGCCGAGCGGCTCATAATTTTTTCGGAATTCCTCTACGCTTTGCGTGTAGTCGTGAAGATCGTAAATATCCGTCATTACATGCATCAGACCGCTGGTATCGATGCACGGGCGCGTGGGATCGGCGGCTTTTGTCGCCAAATACACGGCGCTGACCAACGGATCGTATTGCTGACGACCGTCAATATTCCACGTCTCGTTGAAGGGACACCATCCGATAATGGCGGGGTGGTTGAAATCCCGATCGATCTCCTCCAGCCACTCCGGAAGTATTCCGTAAATGCTGTCGGCATACGTGTGGTTCAGTCCCCAGTTGGGATATTCGCCCCACACCATGTAGCCGAGCCGGTCGCAATGGTATAAGAACCGCTCCTCAAACACCTTTTCATGCAGGCGCGC
>CAYQBP010000046.1:1722-7534 GCA_964415745.1 uncultured Eubacteriales bacterium | reverse complement strand
CCCTGCCCGACTTCCCAGAGATGCGTTTCCGACAGCGAAACAGCCAACACCACCGCTCCGCCTTTGGAAACCGCTTCACCAGTACCGACCGGACGTCCCTCGAAAAACGCCTCCGCACGGAGCACGCCCTCGCCCTTCACGGTAGCGTGGATCGTCAGCAAGCCGTTTTCCGGGTCGGTGTAATACTTCGCCTGAACAATATGCCTGTTCGGCATAAACTCCAGCCAAACTGTCTGCCAGATTCCCGTCGTTCTCGTGTAATAGCATTCATACGATTCGGGCTTACTGCTCTGCTTGCCGGAGGGGATCAACCGATCGGCGGTATCGTCCAACGCGTGTACCGTCACCGTGTTTTCGCCCTCCACAACGTAGTCGGTAATATCCATCGAAAAGGAAACATAACCGCCTCGATGCGTACCACAGCAGCTACCGTTGATGTAGACGATCGCCTCATAGTCCACCGCGCCGAAATGAATCCGCACACGACCGTCCAGCTGTTCACGACCGACAGTGAACGTCCGCTGATACCAGACCGATTTCATAAAATCCAAATGTCCGAGCCCGGAAAGTGAGCTTTCCGGACAAAAGGGAACCTGAATTTCCGAATCGAAAACGGGCGGTCGTCCGGAAAAGTCACGTGTTACTTCACCGTCGTTCGGGTCGATATGAAATTGCCAACTCCCGTTCAGATTGTACCAGCTTTCACGCATAAACTGCGGTTTGGGATGCTCGGTTCTGAAAATCATAAGTATTTCCCGCCTTTTTCACACGATAATTTTTCCTTGCTATTGCGAGGTAATTACATTATAATAAGTTATATCTCCCGATGAAATGCACTTTATAAGATGAAAAGTGAGGAAAATAAGTTGAACGAGTTTTTGAAGCCGTTTGCCGACAACGACACAGGCATGCCCTTTTATATCGAACTGGCCGGCATCACTTATCCGGATACCACCTATCATATTTTGCGGAACAGCTCGGAGATCATGGTCATCGAATATGTGCTGGAGGGGAACGGCTATATCGTGCTCGACGGAAAAACCTATCCCGTGACCAAGGATACCATTTACTGCTTGCACCGGGGAGCGTGTCATCACTATTATTCCGACAGCAATGACCCCTTCACCAAAATATTTCTCAATGTTTCCGGCGACTTTTGCGAACAGCTGCTGCTAACATATCACCTGTCGGACTTTCATTTCTTCGAAAACACCGATCTGAAGCCCGTATTTCAAAAAATCTTAACCACCATTCAAGGAAGCGGAACCGACAGCGAGATGCAGTTTTCGCTTCAGGGCATCTTTCTGGAAATTCTTGCCCGCTTATCCTTTTCGCAATACACCACCAAGCACAGCGAGGAAGCGATCCGGTTGAAAAGCTACCTGGACTCCCACACCGAAACGCTCGTCCGTGGCGAAGAGCTTGCCGGCTGCGTGTTCCGCTCGCAGGATTACTGTCAAAAGCTGTTTATCCGCGAATTTCATACCACGCCCTACGCGTATCATTTGAACCGAAAGATGCAAATTGCCAAGCAGCTGTTGGTCGGCACCTCCTTGTCGGTGGAGGAAATTGCCGAAAAGCTCGGCTACGGAGACGGCCACTATTTCTCCAATCTGTTTTTGAAAAAATGCGGTTGCCGACCATCCGCCTATCGAAAAAGCAGGCAATAAGCCGATTTTTTGCGGATTTCACGTCACTTTTTTCTTTACAAACCCGTCAGATGCTGGTATACTCTTCTGTTGAAAGAAGGCGCATTCCCATGAAATTAACCATCACTGACGTAAGAAAGCATCCTGGCGACGCGGCATTCCTGTTGGACGACGGTGTCACCTCGATACTGTACGATACCGGATTTGCATTCACCGGCGAAGCACTGGTTGAAAATGTTCGGGCGGTGCTGGGCGAACGCAGGCTCGACTATTTGTTCTTAACCCATTCGCATTACGACCACGTTTTGGGCGCACCGTACATTTGTGCACACTATCCCGATGTGCAGGTAATTGCCGGCGCACACGCCGCCGAGGTATTTGCCAAGCCGTCCGCACGCGCTCACATGCGCGATCTCGATCGCAAGTTTGCCGTGCAATGCGGCGTGACCGAATACCCCGACCTTGTGGACGAGCTGCGTGTTGATACCGTCGTGCGCGAGGGCGACGTCATTCATGCCGGAGCCATGGATTTTACCGTCGTGGAGCTGCCGGGACACACCAAATGCTCGATCGGCTTTTACCTTGCTTCGGAAAAGCTGCTGCTCAGCTCGGAAACGCTGGGCGTTTACGACGGGGGAAACATTGTCTTTCCGCTGTATCTGGTCGGCTACCACATGGCGCTGGAGTCCATCGCCAAGGTGGAAGCCATGGAGATCGACAATCTGCTGTTGCCGCACTACGGCCTGCTGAACCGTGAGGAAACAAAATTCTATTTGGCAAACTGCCGAAAAAGTGCCGTGGAAACCGCCGAGGAGATTTTGGAAATCTTGAAAAACGGCGGCACGCACGACGACGCGGTGGCCTATTTCAAAAAGAAGTTTTACCGCGGTAATGTTCCGACGATTTACCCGATCGATGCGATGATGGTCAACACCAACCATTTGGTCAGTGTGATCGAGCACGAACTGTATCACGCCGAAGCGTGATGCCTTGAAAATCTGTACAGGACAATCCCAAAGCGGATGCAACCTTCGTTGCATCCGCTTGCTTTATACTACTATACAACAAGGCAAAAAGCCCCTAAAATATTGGGAGGTTTTTGTTGTATTGCAAGGAAGAATATGATATAATGAATATATATTTTATCAATTTATCTGAGGTGAGTCTATGTCAAAATTAACAGAGGAATTGAAAACGTTGCGCTGGCAAAACTTCATACTGCTGTTTTTTGCCGGATGCATCAACGCCTTCGGTGTCACCGTGTTTTTGGCACCGGTTCATCTGTATGACAGCGGAATTTCCGGCACGTCGATCCTGCTTTCGCAAATCACACCGGAATATATGTCGCTGTCGCTGTTTTTGCTGATTTTGAATACACCGTTGTTCCTGTTCGGGCTGAAACGGCAGGGGGCGGCTTTTACCGCTTATTCTCTGTTTGCGGTGGCTGTTTATTCTATTGCCGCCTGGATGATTACCGATGTTTTGCCCATCGATGTCAGCATGGCATCGCCTCTCGCCGGGGAGGATTTGCTTTTGTGTGCACTGTTCGGCGGCATCATTTCGGGCGTCGGCAGTGGTATGACCATTCGCTACGGCGGCGCCATCGATGGCGTCGAGGTCATGGCCGTCATCTTTTCCAAGCGTCTCGGCATTACCGTTGGCACCTTTGTGATGATTTACAACGTGATTCTGTACATTGTCTGCGGCATTTGGTTCCAAAGCTGGATTTTGCCGTTGTATTCCATCGTTACCTATACCGCCGGACTCAAGACGGTGGACTTTGTGGTGGAAGGCTTCGACCGCTCCAAGGAAGTAATGATTATCACCAGCAAGCCCGATGAAATCAGCCGGGCACTCATGACGGAATTTGAATGCGGCACCACTAAAATCGCCGCGACCGGCGGCTATTCCAATGCGGATAAAACCATCATCTACTTTGTGGTCAATCGTTTCCAGATTGCCAAAATGCGGAACATCATTCACGCATTCGATCCCGGAGCGTTTGTCACCATCAGCGATGTTGCCGACGTTTTCAAAAGCAACGATTGAGAAGGGGAGTACCTGTGAAAGCTCTGTTTTTTGATTTCGGACGGACGCTGGTAGAGCATCCGGAGGACGGTGTCGGACTGGAGATCGTCAGAGAAACCGGTGTGACCGATGAAGCGGACGCCGCGTTGATTCGCGATGCCGTTTTTTCCGTCAGCAAATACGCCAATTTTATCGACGAAGGCTCCATGTCGCGGGAAACGTATAAGCAACTGCTGTCGCGCGATGTGCCGGAACGCCTGGTTCCGTACGCTTTGCAGGCGGCCGATTATCCCATCAGCCGTTTGCCGATGATTGCCGGCATGAAGGAGCTGTTGCTCAAGCTGAAGCAGGACGGTTATTCCCTGTACATCACCTCCAACCTGGACGAATACCACGCCGACCAGATGCCGGATACCGAAGTGGCTCGCTATGTTGACGGCATGATTTTTTCTTCCAAAATCAAGGTTCGTAAGCCGTTCCCTGAATTCTTTCATACCGCACTCGCCACATTTGGGGTCAAAGCAGAGGAGTGCCTGTTTATCGACGATTTGGAGGAAAATGTTCGTTGCGCCGAGCGGTGCGGTATACGCGGCTTTGTGTTCCGCGGTATTCCGTCGGAAGCCGAGAGGTTTATCTACGCCAACTCGAAAAAGGCGTAACGCTTGACAGCAGACGCTTTATTTGGTATACTGTCTACATAGCCTGACATTAAGTTTTGCTTGCAATTCTGCCTGAAAGGTGTTACCGAATACGCATCGTATTTTTTGGTCACACCGTCGGTGTGGCCATTTTTTATAACGAAACGGAGGAGCTGCTATGGACAACCGCGTTGCCGTGATGAGCATCATCGTGGAGAACAAAGCCTCGGTGGAGCCACTGAACGCACTACTGCACGAATACGGAGAGTATGTGATCGGGCGCATGGGTATCCCGTATCACAAGTACCGCATCAACATCATATCGTTGGCGATTGACGCGCCGCAGAATACCATCGCCGCCCTTTCCGGGAAAATCGGGAATTTAGACGGCGTTAGCGTCAAAACGGCGTATTCCGGCTTTGAAGCCCATGAATAACGCGGTTAAGCAACGGCTCGACGCGCTGGAAAGCAATCACACCCTGTCTGTTGACGATTACGAACAGCTGATCGTCGGCTATTCGCCGGAAGCCGCCGCTTATGCGGCAGAAAAAGCCGTCACCGTGCGTCGCCGCTTGTTCGGCAATCAGGTGTTTATCCGCGGTCTGATTGAAGTCAGCAATTACTGCCGAAACGATTGCTACTATTGCGGTATTCGGCGTTCCAACGCACAGTGCGAACGGTATCTTTTGTCACCGGCGCAAATCATCGCGTGCTGTGACGAAGGGTATCGGTTGGGATTCCGCACCTTTGTATTGCAGGGTGGGGAGGGCTGCCTCAGTGCTCCGCAAATCGCCTCGGTTGTCCGCGCCGTCAAGCAGGCGCACCCCGACTGTGCGGTGACACTTTCCTTCGGTGAATACACGGCGGAGGAATACCGCCAAATGCGCGAAGCAGGCGCCGATCGCTATCTACTGCGTCACGAAACCGCCGACCGCGCCCATTACGCCCGGCTTCATCCTGCCACCATGTCGTGGGAGCATCGTATGAGCTGTCTGTCGGAGCTTCGTTCGCTCGGCTTTCAGGTAGGGTGCGGCTTCATGGTCGGCTCACCGTATCAGACCGCCCGTCATTTGGCCGAGGATTTGAAGTTCATCGAACGGTTCTCGCCGGAAATGTGCGGAATCGGCCCGTTCATTCCGCAACGGAACACGCCGTTCGGCTCCCATCCTGCCGGAACAGCCGACCTGACGGTGTATCTGCTCTCGCTGTTGCGCTTAATGCTGCCCACGGTACTGCTGCCGGCAACCACGGCGCTGGGTACGATTGCGGAAAACGGGCGCGAGCGCGGACTGCTCGCCGGGGCGAACGTCGTCATGCCCAATCTGTCACCGGCCTCGGAACGGACAAAGTACGCTTTGTACGATAACAAGCTGTCCGGCGGTGATGAATCCGCACAGGCCATTTCCCATTTACGCGAAAGCGTACAGCGGATCGGCTATGAAATTGTTGTCAGTCGGGGCGACCACCCCGATAAGGTATTATCTTGAAAAGAGGAAA
>CAYQBP010000046.1:0-1622 GCA_964415745.1 uncultured Eubacteriales bacterium | reverse complement strand
TACTGCCCGTATCATCTGAAAAACAAGCACATCGCCCGTAAAAAGCTGACGCAGGAGGAAGTCCGTCGCGAGGTGATTGCTTTGCAGGATATGGGGCACAAGCGGCTCGCCATCGAAGCCGGTGAGGACCCGGTCAACAATCCCATCGAGTACATTTTGGAATGTATCAACACCATCTATTCCGTTCATCACAAAAACGGTGACATTCGCCGCGTAAACGTAAATATCGCCGCCACCACAGTGGAAAACTACCGCAAGCTGAAGGAGGCGGGGATCGGCACCTACATTCTGTTCCAGGAAACCTACCACAAAAAGAGCTATTTGGAGCTACATCCCACCGGCCCGAAGCACGATTACGATTATCATACCGAAGCCATGGATCGCGCCATGGAAGGCGGCATCGACGATGTGGGTCTGGGCGTGCTGTTCGGACTGGAAATGTACCGCTATGAGTTTGCCGGTCTGCTGATGCACGCCGAGCATTTGGAGGCTGTCCACGGTGTCGGACCGCACACGATCAGCGTGCCCCGACTGAAGCGAGCCGATGACATCGACCCCGACACGTTCGACAACGGTCTGAGCGACGAGCTGTTTGAAAAGCTCATCGCCTGTATCCGTATCGCCGTACCGTACACGGGCATGATCATTTCCACGCGCGAAAGTCAAGAGGTGCGCGAGCGCGCGTTACAGCTTGGCATTTCGCAGATCAGCGGTGCTTCCCGTACCTCGGTCGGCGGCTATACCGAGGAGGAACGCCCTCACGATTCCGAGCAATTTGACGTTTCGGATCAACGCACACTGGACGAGGTCGTTTGCTGGCTGATGAAATTGGGCTTTATCCCGTCGTTCTGCACCGCCTGCTACCGCGAAGGGCGCACCGGCGATCGCTTCATGTCGCTGTGCAAAAACGGACAAATCCAAAACTGCTGTCACCCCAACGCGCTGATGACACTGACCGAGTATTTGGAGGACTACGCCGGCGAAGAAACCAAAGCCATCGGCTATGATCTGGTTGAAAAGGAATTACAGCAAATTCCGAAGCCGAAGGTGCGCGAGATCGCCGCACAGCATATCGCGGATATCAAATCGTCCAATCGACGCGATTT
Organism: uncultured Eubacteriales bacterium; assembly: GCA_964415745.1. Taxonomy (GTDB): domain Bacteria; phylum Bacillota; class Clostridia; order Oscillospirales; family Acutalibacteraceae; genus RGIG3009. The sequence goes on along the minus strand of CAYQBP010000046.1, from coordinate 516 downwards.
TCGCTTTTAAGCAAAGGAGAGCCGCGGAATGGGACTGAATGAACAGGTATCCGCCGAGCGCGTGCACATCGGCTTTTTCGGCATGAGAAACGCCGGAAAATCCAGTGTGGTCAATGCGTTTACCGGGCAGGAGCTGTCGCTGGTATCGGACGTCAAGGGTACCACCACCGACCCGGTGAAAAAGGCTATGGAGCTGTTACCGCTTGGGCCGGTAGTCATTTTGGATACGCCCGGTGTGGACGACGAAGGGGAGCTTGGTGCTCTCCGTGTTCGCCGTGCGGTACAAACGCTGAATCTTTGCGACCTCGCGGTGCTCGTCGTGGACGCAACCCGCGGCCTGTCGGCGCACGATACCGAGCTGATTGCCTCGTTTACGTCCAAAAAAATCCCGTATCTTGTCGCATATAATAAAGCCGATTTGTTGGATACCGTACCTCCGGATACCGCCACAGAACGGTATGTCAGCGCCAAAAGCGGAGACGGCATCGCCGCCTTGCGTGAAGCGGTCGCCCGACT
>CAYQBP010000045.1:4486-9689 GCA_964415745.1 uncultured Eubacteriales bacterium | reverse complement strand
GCACCGGTTGCGGTGAAATGAAACCGAAAACTGAATTGATTCGGGTGGTGAAGGGTCCCGACGGCGAGCTGTCGCTGGACTTTACCGGCAAAAAGCCGGGTCGCGGCGCCTATGTTTGCACCGATCCCGTTTGCCTGACGGCGGCGCGTAAGGCACGGCGACTGGAAAAGGCGTTTGCCTGTCGTGTCCCCGATGCACTATATGAAGCACTGGAGGAGCTGCAAGCGAATGCAGAAAAATAAACTGATCGGACTGTTGGGACTTTGCCGCCGTTCCGGTCGTTTAACGGTCGGATTTGACGCCGTCGCGGCGCTGTGCCGCGAAAATCGGGTACTGCTGATGCTGGCCAACGATGCCGCACCACGTACCGCACGTCAGCTTCAATTTCAGGCCGGTGACAAGCCCGTTTACGTGTTACCGTTGAACCGTGAGCAGATCGCACGGGCCATCGGCTCGTCCAAGCCCGTTGCGGCGCTGGCCACAACGGACGTCGGCTTTCTGCAAGCGTTGCAATCTCTGTTAACTTCACCACAAGAGGAGGAATCCCGCCATGATGATTAAATATCGCGTCAGCGAGGTCGCTAAGGATTTCGGCATTCAGAGCAAGGAAATTATCGCTTTGCTTGCCCGTTTCTCGGAAACGCCGAAGAAAAGTGCGACCGCACTGCAAGAAGAAGAACTGGATATTATTTTCGATTATTTGACCCAAAAACATAACCGCGAGAATTTGGACGACTATTTTGCCGAGGCGGATCGCATTCGCGAGGAGCAGAAGGCGCGTGCGAAGCAGGCCGTTGTTCAAAAGCCGGCGGCCGAACCGAAAAAGCCTGCCGCCGAGACTGCTTCGGCAGAGCAGGCGACGGCACCGGCACCGGTGGCGGCTCCCAAAGCGGAGAAAAAGCCGAAAAATCCGCCGCAGCCCCGTGCACAGATCGAGCGCCGCACGGTGGACACGCGCAGCGTGCAGACCAACGTCGGCAATAAATACGACGAGCGCTTCGACGTGATGGCGCAGACCTCCAACCGCGTGCGCGGTGACGGCGGCGCGATCAAGAAGCAAAAGATCAACCAGAAGTCTCAGCAGTATAAAAAGCCGCAACGCCGTCGTGAAACCGAAGCGGAGCGCCTGAAGCGTATCCAGATGGAGCGCCAGAAGAAGCAGATGACCATCACCGTCGGTGAAACGATCACTGTGGCGGAATTGGCTTTGCGTTTGAAGGCAACGGTTGCCGAGGTCATCAAAAAGCTGATGGGGCTCGGTATGATGGTGACCGCCAACGAGGAGATCGATTTTGATACCGCGTTTCTGGTGGCCGAGGAATTCCACGCCAAGGTGGAGCGCGAGGTCGTTGTAACGATCGAGGAACGCATCATCGACGATCACGAGGACGAGGACAGCGAGCTTCAGCCGCGCGATCCGGTCGTGGTGGTCATGGGTCACGTTGACCACGGTAAGACCTCCATTCTGGACGCGATCCGCAAGACCAAGGTGACGTCCGGCGAAGCGGGCGGCATTACACAGCATATCGGTGCTTACCGCACGAATATCAACGGTCAGCACATCACGTTTTTGGATACACCGGGTCACGCCGCCTTCACGGCGATGCGTGCGCGCGGTGCACAGGTGACCGACGTGGCGATCCTGGTGGTGGCGGCGGATGACGGTATCATGCCGCAAACGATCGAAGCGATCAACCATGCCAAGGCCGCCAATGTGGCGATCATCGTAGCGATCAACAAAATGGATAAGCCGACGGCCAACCCCGAACGGATTATGCAGCAGCTCACGGAATATGAGCTGGTGCCGGAGGAATGGGGCGGCGACGTGATTTGCGTACCCGTTTCGGCACTTACCGGTCAGGGAATCGATCAGCTGTTGGAGTCGGTGCTGTTGGTGGCCGAAATGCGTGAGCTGAAGGCTAACCCGGCGCGTGCCGCGAAGGGCTCGGTCATCGAGGCTCGTTTGGATAAGGGCCGCGGCCCGATCGCCACCTTGCTGGTGCAGAACGGCACCCTGCACGCCGGTGATATTGTGGTTGCCGGTACATCGGTCGGCCGTGTTCGTGCCATGATCGACGATTGCGGACGCAAGGTCAACACCGCTGGTCCGTCGGTTCCCGTGGAAATCATGGGTCTGGCCGAGGTGCCGACTGCCGGTGACGAGTTTAACGCCGTCAGCGACGAGCGCCTTGCCCGCGAGCTGGTGGAGCAGCGCAAGCAGTCGGCCAAGGAAGAGGTATTTAAGCAGTATCAAAAGGTGACGCTGGATAACCTGTTCTCGCAGATGCAGGAAAATGATCGCAAGGAATTGCCGATCATTGTCAAGGCGGACGTGCAGGGCTCGGTCGAAGCACTGCGTCAATCGCTGGAAAAGCTGACCACCGAGGAGGTGCGCGTCCGCGTGATCCACGGTGCCGTCGGTGCGGTCAGCGAAAGCGACGTAATGCTGGCACAGGCCTCCGGAGCCATTATTGTCGGGTTCAACGTTCGTCCCGATCCGCTGGCGCAGGTTGCCGCCGAGCGTGCCGAGGTCGATATGCGGATGTACCGTATTATTTACGACTGCCTGGACGAAATCGAATCGGCTATGAAGGGTATGCTGGCGCCGAAAACGCGCGAGGTGTTGCACGGCCGTGCCGAGGTGCGTCAGGTGTATCGCATTACCAACGTCGGTCTGGTGGCCGGTTGCTACGTGCTGGACGGCAAGGTCTACCGCAACGACCTGCTTCGTATCGTGCGTGACGGCATCATCATCGGTGACGATAAGATGATCTCGCTCAAGCGCTTTAAGGACGACCAGCGTGAAGTCGCTCAGGGCTATGAATGCGGTATCGGTTTGGAGAAGTTCACCGATATCAAAGAGGGCGACATTTACGAAACTTATGTGATTGAGGAATACCGCGATTAAGGTTTCCGAAAGGAGGCAGTCATGCCCAGTTATCGAATGGATCGTACGGGTGAGGACATCATGCGGGAGCTGACCGCCATTTTGCGTACGGTGAAGGACCCCCGCGTGTCCGGGCTCATCAGCATCGTTCGTGTGGATGTTACCCGCGATCTGTCTTATGCCACCGTGTTCGTCAGCTCTATGGACGGCATGGATTCGGCCAAAACCGCCGTGAAGGGTCTGACCTCGGCGGCAGGGTATATGCGGCGCGAGTTGGGAGCGGCGTTGAAGCTGCGTCACGTGCCGGAGCTTCGCTTCGTGGCGGATGATTCCATCGCGTACAGCTCGCACATCGCGAAAACACTGGAAGAACTGCAAACAAAGGACGGGGCGGCGGATGAGTGAGCGTATAACGGTCGCCCGTGCGGCGGCATTGCTGAAGGAGCAGGACCGTATTCTGATTCTGACGCACCAGTTTCCCGACGGCGACACCCTCGGCTCCGCGTATGCGCTGTGCCGCGCTTTGCGCGCGCTCGGCAAGCAGGTGCGTGTCCTTTGCAATGACCCTATTCCCGAAAAGTATGAGTACATGATGCAGGGGCTGGAGGAGCAGAGCTTTGAACCGGCCTTTGTGTGCGCCGTGGATGTGGCGGATCAAAAGCTGTTGGGAGACAGCCTCCAAGGCTATGCCGCGCAGACGGTGCTTTGCATCGACCATCACGGCTCCCACCGCGAATTTGAGCAACAGCTGTTGCTGGACGCCGACATGGGTGCCACCGCCATGCTGATTTTGCAGGTGATCGAAGCACTGAATGTGTCCCTGGACACCCCGATGGCGGATTGCCTGTATACCGGGCTGGCAACGGATACCGGGTGCTTTAAGTACAGCAATACCACTCCGTTGGCGCACCGCATGGCGGCACAGCTTATGGAAGCCGGTGCCCATGCCGAACCGATCAACCGCGCCATGTTTGACATCAAGTCACGTGCGCGATTGGCTCTGGAGCGACTGGCACTGCAATCGATGCAGTTTTACGATGACGGTCGCGTCGCCGTGATGAAAATTACGGAAGAAATGATGAAGCAGAGCGGTGCCGGTGAATTTGATATGGAAGGCCTGTCGCCGCTTCCTCGCCAGATCGAAGGCGTTTGGGTCGGACTGACACTGCGCCAAAAGGCGGACGGCAGCTATAAGGTCAGCGTGCGTACCGGCGCCCACGCCGATGCATCGGCCATTTGCGGTCTGCTGGGCGGCGGCGGTCATGCGCGCGCCGCCGGGTGCACCCTGTTCGGAACCGACGAGGAGGTCGTGTCGCGCTTGCGCGAGGCGATCCATGCCTCGGTTCCGCGGCTGACGGAGAAGCGTCGATGAACGGTATTTTGTGTGTGGACAAGCCACCGGAAATGACATCGTTTGCGTGCTGTGCCGTTTTGCGCCGCTTGACCGGTGAACGGAGAATCGGCCACGCTGGGACGCTTGATCCCATGGCTACCGGGGTGCTGCCGCTGATGCTCGGTCGCGCCACTCGTGCGATTCCGTTGTTGCCGACACACGATAAGTGCTATCGCGCAGCATTGCGCTTCGGCCTGACGAGCGATACGCTGGATATTTGGGGTACCGTTACGCCGACCGGACGTCCGATGCCGACGTTGGCCGAGGTGGAAGCGCTACTGCCGCAGCTTCGCGGCGAGATTTGGCAGGTTCCCCCGATGATGTCGGCGTTGAAAAAAGACGGTGCCCGCCTGTACGATTTGGCGCGGCAGGGAATCGAGGTGGAGCGTGAAGCGCGTCCGGTTACCGTTTACCGCCTGGAGGCGGAAGCGTATGAGGCCTCGACGGGGAAATTGACCCTGCTGTGTGAATGCTCCGCCGGTACGTATATTCGTACCCTGTGCGACGACTTGGGTCGTCTGCTGGGATGTGGCGCGGTGATGAGCGCCTTGCGCCGCACCAAAGCGGCCGGGTACGGGGAGGCGGACTGCTATTCCCTGGAGCAGTGGAAGCAGTTTGCCGACGAAGGCACGCTGGAACAGCACATTTTCCCTGTGGAAACGGCGTTTTCCGATTATCCGTCGGTTACCGTCACCGCCGCACAGGCGGTTCGCTTCTGCAACGGCGGCGCCCTGTCGTTGGAACGCTTGGGCGGACAGCCGTTAAGCGGCACGGTGCGTGTGTATACGCCGGAGCACATTTTTTTAGGACTGGGTGAGCCTGCCGAGGGCGAATTGCGCGTTCTGCGGCTTTTGGGATAGTCCAATCGTTGAATGTAGGAGGGATTCAGTATGAGCGAATCTCCGATCCGCAAAAAAACACAA
>CAYQBP010000045.1:0-4386 GCA_964415745.1 uncultured Eubacteriales bacterium | reverse complement strand
CCACTCGGCTTCGCCGTGTTGTTGCTGGCCGTCGTGGGCCTGATTTCTCTGATCGTCGGCGGTGTTCATCTGATTCAGCACTGGACGGACGACAGCGAGCTTCGTGCCGAGCTTTCCGAATTTTTAGACCCGGTCACGCAAATGTGTCCGACACCGTTTACCGATGCCGGCACCGTGGAGGATCAGGATACCCTGATTAGCTCGGCGATTTACAGCATCGCCCAGCCGGAATACGTTCATTGGCTGAAGGAGGGCGATAACTGCACCTTCGGGTACGAGCGTGATGAGCTGGGACGACTGATCGTTCCGCAAAGCACCATCGCCCAGGCGTTCGCCAAGCTCTTTGGCGACAAAACGATCCGGACACATCACACGGTCGGTGATGCGGAATACAACGAGGAAACCGGTTGCTATCACGTGCCGATTCAGCATACGACGGCCGGGTATGTGCCGGTGCTGGATACGATCGACCGCCATGGCGATACCTACACCGTGCGTGTAGCGTATGTGCTGTCGCAGGACATTGAGTACGATTACCGTGGAACCGCGCTGGAGCCCACTGCCGAAATGGGAAAATACGCGCAGCTGTTTACTGTGAAGAAGGGGCAGGACGACACCTGGACGATCCTGTCGGTCACTGCCGAAGAATAAATACATTCAAGAACCCCACCGTCCATGTGCGACGGTGGGGTTCTTCTGCTTTTGGGGATTATTTCAGGAATCCGTTGACGATCTGCTCCTCGGCCTCCTGTTCGGTCAAGCCCAAGGTCATCAGCTTGATGAACTGTTCGCCGGCAATTTTTCCGATCGCCGCTTCGTGAATCAGGCTGGCGTCCAGGTGATTGGCGGTGATCTCCGGAATAGCGCACACGCTGGCTTGATCCATCAGAATGGCGTCACATTCCGTGTGACCGTTGCAACGGGCGTTGCCCTGAATATGTGACAGGAACGTTTGCTTGGAGCGGTCACGCGCGACGGAACGGGAGATGACGTTGGCCGAGCTTCCTTCGCCGTTGAGATGTACGGTGAAATCCGTATCGGCCACCTGATCGCCGTGGGTCATCAGCTTTTCGCGGATCAGCAGGGTGGCGTTGTCGCCCACGGTGGCGGTGGTGACGCGGTGCGTCGAATTGATGCCGCGAATTTGGGTTGTTTCCAGCTCCATGCTGGCACCGGCCTCCAGGTGGATAACGGTATTGGGGTTCATCACACGCTTTCCGCTGCCGTCGCCCTGCCCGTAGTGGCGTTCCACGTAGCGCACGTGAGCGTTTTCACCGACGTAGAAGGTGTGAATACCGTCGTGACGGGATTCTTCCTCGCCGGCATTGTGAATACCGCAGCCGGCAACGATGGTGACGTCACAATCCGCGCCGATGAAGAAATCGTTGTATACCATTTCCTGAATACCGCTCTGTGTTAGCAGCACGGGGATATGAACGCTTTCGTTCTTGGTTCCCGGCTTGATGTGAATATCGATCCCCGGCTTGTCCGTTTTGGTAACGATATCGATGTTGGCGGTGGTATTTCTCCCGGCCAGTTGGCTGTTGGAGCGAATGTTATATGCACCTGTGGGAACCTCGTGCAGCTCGGCAACCGCTTCCAGCAGGGTTTGTTCGATCTTATCCATAGCGCGCCTCCTTATTTCTTCAGCTTGTCGGTCAGTGCCTGGCAGGCGACGCTGGCGTTTAGCAGGTGGGGCATGACCTCGCTCGGCGTGCCGACCTGTGCGATCTCGCCGCCGGCGATGACCACGATTTTGTCCGCGATGTTCAGGATGCGCTCCTGATGCGAAATGATGAGAATGGAGCCGCCCTCCTTGGCGTGCATATTTTCAAACACCTGAATGAGGTTTTGAAAGCTCCACAGATCGATGCCGGCCTCCGGTTCGTCGAAAATCGAAAGATGAGTTCCGCGGATCATCACGGTGGCAATTTCAATGCGCTTTAGCTCGCCGCCCGACAGACTGGCGTTCACCTCGCGGTTGATGTAATCCTTGGCACACAGACCGACCTCGGACAGATAGGAGCAGGCACGCGTGACCGACATGGGCTCCCCGGCGGCCAAGGACAGCAGATCGTGAACGGTGATTCCCTTAAAGCGAACCGGCTGTTGAAAGGCAAAGCTGACGCCGATCTTCGCACGCTCGGTAATGCTCATGGCGGTGATGTCTTTGCCGTCCAAAAGAACGGTTCCCTCGGTCGGGGTCAGGATACCGGCAATAATTTTCGCCAACGTCGATTTACCGCCGCCGTTCGGCCCGGTAAACGCGACAAACCGTTCATCGACGGTCAGGTTGATATGCCGCAGAATTTCCTTTTCTTCTCCGTCGGTGTCAACGGCATACGATATATTTTTCAGTTCCAGCATTCGGTTTTCCTCCTGTTTTGATGGACAAAGCCATCTTCCTAAGAGTATAGCACAATTCGCGCTAAAATAAAAGAGCAAGCGCGGAAAAAAACGTCAAAAAACGGGGAAACGATTATTTTTTCAGAAAAGCTTCCGCAACCGGGAACAGTGCGTCCGCCCACGCCCGCGATCCGTCGGCGTTGGGGTGTCCGCCGTATTTGGCAATGTGCGGATGCGCGTCATCCTGCTGCAGGACCGGCACCACATCGAACAGGGCATCGACCTGCTGCGACAGCGTATCCCGGATTCCGCGGTTGACCTTTTCCCATTCGGCTTTGATGGGGTCGGGATAGTCAAACGGAGGAACGGTTTGCAGCAGCACGCGGCAGCCGGCTTGCTTCAGCTTGCGCTGAATGGTATCAAGATCGGACAAGATCTGCTCCGCACAGCGGTCGCGTCCGAGGTCATTGACACCGTAGCATACAAGGACGGCGTCGTTCTGCTTGGCCTTGTCCAGCCAGGTATCGTCGGCGGCGGCATCCATGGCACGGCCGAAGCCCAGCCCCAGATTCCAATAGGCGTTTTGGTGTCCGAGTCGTTCCGACAACAGCGCATTCCAGAAGGAATACTTCCCAAACGGCACGCCGATCCCCTGCGTGATGGAGTCGCCCAGATAGGCGACCCGTTGCTGAACGTGGCGACGGCAACCGATCATGGAGGGGAAGGGAAACTCGCGCGATTCCAGCCACGCATGGCCCTGACGGACAAAGGTAGGGATCATCGCTTCGGCATGATAAGGAATATCGTCGCCGCAAAACCCGATTTCCACACACAGATATTGCCCGGTGGAGGCCGTCAGCGTGACCGCATCGGTGGCGAACGCCTCGCCCGGCCGTACCGTGTATTCCGGTCGGCCGGCGATCGTGACCGGGATTTCGCAACGGTCGGTGTCCACGGAAGGCGTGTCGGTCACGCCAAGCCGCAGGTGCGTGATTTTCCACACCCCACAGCGGTGTCCCTGTCGGCTGTCCTTCCCGTCGGCAAAGGTACTGTCCACCGTGTTGGAAAACAGAAGCGAATATTCCAGTGTTCCTCCTTCAAACAGGCGATAGTAGAGCCGTCCGACAAATACCTGTTCGGGGTCGGCCGGGGAGAAGTGATGCTGACTTCCACCCGCTGCCACAGTGTTGGAAACATATTGACTGCAAAACGATGTAAAAAATGACATAGCGCAACACCTCAATTCCGTTATAGTGTAGCAAAGTTAAAGTGGGTTGTCAAGGTTTACAAACGGGACTTTTTATGATACAATAGGCTTCAAGGAAAGGGGCAGTTATCATGGATTTTTCACGCGTTACCGATCGCCTGCACGCATTGCTGGAGCTGGGCGTTCCCGGCTGCTCGCTCTCGATCCGCCGGGATCATCGTGAGATTTATCGTCATATTTGCGGAACGACCGATCGGGAGGGCACCAAGCCGATGACGGGACGGGAAGCGTTTTATCTGTTTTCCTGCACCAAGCCGATCACGGCGACTGCCGGTATGCAGCTGGTGGAACGGGGCCTGCTGGAGCTGGATCGCCCGGTGTCGGATTATTTGCCGGAATTTTCGGACATCCGGGTGGAACAGAACGGCCAACGTGTTTCTCCGGATCAGCCGGTTTTAGTGCGGCATCTGTTCACCATGAGTGCCGGGTTTGATTACGATTTTGCCAAAACGACCCGTTCCCTGCTGCAGGAGGCCGGAACCGCCGTCACCACGCGGCAGTTCGCTACGGCCGCGGCACGGCGCGGACTGGTTTTTCAGCCGGGCGAGCGGTTTCAGTACAGCATTTGTCACGACGTGCTGGGTGCCGTGATCGAGGAAGCGTCCGGCATGACCTTCGGCGCATGGCTACAGCAGGAGATTTTTGAGCCGCTGGGCATGACGGAGACCGGCTTTGCCTTTCATCATGCCACACGCGCGCCGCTCGCCGAGCAGTACGGCTGTGATGAGCAAACCGGCGAGCTGCACGATCTCGGATTGGAGCACCCCTATCGT
>CAYQBP010000044.1:2975-9719 GCA_964415745.1 uncultured Eubacteriales bacterium | reverse complement strand
AGCTGGGGATAAGGGCGACCGCTGGCGATGACCACGGCAACGCCGCGGTCGGTAAGCCGACGCAGGGTGTCCAGCGTCTCCGGAGCGATCGCCGAAGCACCGGGCGGCAACAGCGTTCCGTCCACATCGCAAAAAACTATGCGTAGCATAGCAGCACCTCGTTTCATTTCATGGTTACCACCGTCACGCCGGATTCTCCCTCACCGTAGGCGCCGAGCCGAAAAGTGGCCACGCCGGGGCAGGAGCGAAGGTGCGCTTGCACGGCGGCGCGCAAAGCACCGGTGCCCTTGCCGTGAATGATGGTGATACGCTCCAGTCCGGAGAGTCGGGCGTCGTCTAAAAATTTATCCACTTCCATAAGGGCTTCTTCCGTTGTGAGACCGCGCAGGTCGAGCTCCGTTCGCGCGGTGCGCGAGGAACGGGAAAGGGCTTCGGGCAGTCGCCGTCCACCTGCCGGGGAGGCGGTGGGACGTGATTTCTTGTCCAGCAGACGTACGGTTTCCGGCTTGACACGCGTGCGAATGATTCCGGCCTGTACCTCGACCGTGTTGTTGCCGGGGTGGACGGCCACGACCACCGCCGGTTTATCCAGATCGGTGAGCAACACCTCGTCGCCCACCTTTAGCGGCCGGGGAAGGGTGTAGTCCTCGTGTCGGCGCTGTGTGACCGGGTCGATGTCGGCTTCCAGCTTTTCCAGCCGATGGCGAAGCTGAGCACCGGCCGCCGAGGCTCGCTTGGAAAAATCGGCGGCATCTTTTTGGCGGCGCAGGGCGGTCAGCTCCTCTACCAACGCCTCGGCGTCGCGTCGGGCGCGTTCGACCAGTCGCTTTGCTTGATTCCGCGCTTCCGACAGCTCCTTTTCGCGCAAATCGTCCAGCTCGCGCAGACGGCTCTCTGCCGCCGCCTTGGCGGCTTCAGCGGCGGCTGAAGCGCGCTGTGCCTCGGTCAGACTGGCTTCTAGCGCCTGACGCTTTTCCTCCAGGCTGACGACCAGCTCCTCCAGCCGACGGTTATCGCTGTTGACTAACGATTGTGCGTGCTCGACGATCGTGGGTGACATACCGAGCCGCTCGGAAATGGCGAACGCATTGGAGCGTCCCGGAACGCCTACCAGCAGCCGATAGGTGGGGCGGAGCGTGGCAACGTCAAATTCACAGCTTCCGTTTTCGACGCCGGGGGTTTGCAGAGCGTACGCTTTCAGCTCGGCGTAGTGGGTGGTGGCGGCGATCCGCGCGCCCTGTGCCCGAAGCTGCTCCAACGTAGCAGTGGCCAAGGCGGCGCCCTCTACCGGGTCGGTGCCGGCACCCAGCTCGTCCAAAAGAACCAGACTGTGTTCGTCCGCCTCGTTCAGAATGCGAATGATGTTGGTGGTGTGAGCGGAAAAGGTGGACAGCGATTGCTCAATCGACTGCTCATCGCCGATGTCCGCCAGCACCGTATGAAACACGGAAAAGGAGCTTCCGTCGCTGACCGGGGGCAACAGTCCGCACTGAACCATCAGTGTAAGCAAGCCCAACGTTTTCAGCGTTACGGTTTTTCCGCCGGTGTTGGGGCCGGTAATGACCAGCGTGTCGAACTGTGTTCCCAGCTCCACATCGATGGGAACAACGCGGTCGGCGGCAATCAGCGGATGCCGTGCGCGTTGCAAACGGATACAGCCGTCCTCGGTGACGGCGGGACGGATCGCCTTCATGCTGTAGGCAAGCCGCGCCTTGGCGAAAATCAGATCCAGCTCAACAAGAAGTGCATAGTCCTGAAGAATCGCATCGGCAAAGGAACCGGCTTCGGCGGAAAGCTCCTGCAGAATATGCTCGATTTCCGCCGCCTCGCGCGATTCCCACAGCTTTAACTCGTTGTTGGCCTCGACAGCGCCGATCGGCTCGATAAAAACGGTGGCGCCGGAAGCAGAGGTGTCGTGAACCAGACCGGGCACGTCGCCGCGGTGCTCCGCTTTGACGGGAACGACGAAACGGCCGCCGCGAATGGTGACCACCGGGTCCTGCAACAGCTTTTGCGCGTTGGGCGAGTGAATGAGCTTATCCAGCTGATCCCGCACGCGGGTCGTTGCCGCGCGCATACGCCGACGAATGTCAGCCAGCGTGGGGGAGGCGTGGTCGCTGACCTCTTCCTCCGAGACAATCGCGGTGCGGATACGGTCCTCCAGATACTTGTTGGCGGTCAGCAGAGAGAAGCGTTCGTCCAGGCAGGTGGAAATGCCCTCGCCGTGCTGTCTCCATTCGACCAGCGAGCGGATAACGCGCAGAGTGCCGGCGATTCGCAACAACTCACCGAGCGTCAGTACGGCACCGGCCTGCGCGCGGCGCAGGGCGTTGGCCACGTTGACGGCACCGCCGAAGGATGGGGCGCCGAATTTGGCCATCAGAGTGGCGGCTGCGTCGGTTTCGTCCAGCAGACGCTGAACCTCGGACAGATACGGAGACGGACGCAACGCACGCGCCGCCTCGGCGGTGTCGGCGCACACCGCCTGTGCCACCAACAGATCCAGTATTTTATCCAGTTCCAGTGAACGGTAATGCTTATTCATGGGAGTGTCTCCTTATGTAAGGCTGTGGTAAAATTCCAGCGTGTTAAAGCTGCGACCGAGCTGTGCCAGCAGAAAGCGCTCCGCTACGTTGCCCAGGGCGGCGGTGTCGGCCTCCGGTAGGGCAAAGGCAAAGCAACGCTCGAAGGGAGCGTAAACAACATGACGCAATGCCGCCAGCACCGTGGCGGAAACGGGGATCGCTTCGGCGGCGCCGGGACAGTCGGCGCACAAAAGCACACCCTCCAGCGGCGAAAAACGACCGCTTTCGGGGACAGCGCTGCACGCGGAGCAGGAGGCGACCGCCGGAGCATAGCCTGCCAGACACAGCAGACGAAGCTCCGTGACCGCCTTGATAAGCAGGGGAGGGCGTGAGCCGTCAGACAGATAATGCAGGGCGTTCAGCAGAAGGCGGAGTGCCTCCTCAGCCGGCTCCTCCTGCGGAGCCAGCACACCGGCCAATTCGCAAAAATATTGTGCGAGAGCCAGCTTGTCCAGCTGGTCTCGCACCTCAAAAAACACTTTGATCGGCTCGGCGTCGTCCACGATATACTTTTCCCGTCCCTTATACAGGGTCAGGCGCGAGTAACAGAGAAGCTGTGTGGCAGAGCCGTTGCGGTTTTTTATCTGGCGCGCGCCGCGCACGGAAGCGCGGATCACTCCGCAATCGCGTGTCAGCGCGGTAACGAAACGATCCGATTCACCGAGGGTGTTGTTCTCCCGCACGATCAGTGCGTCGGTGGTCAGCTTCATGAGGCTCCTCCTGCTTGACAAGGTTTTCCGCGCCGGCTTCGTACACATCGATCCCGCAATAGCGCAGATAATCTGCGACTTTTCCGGTTTTCTGAAAAGTGGCCCACAGGCGATCTTGATCCATGACCGTACCTCCGTTCAAATTCTATCATTAATTTGAACCGAAGACGGTCGTTCATACCTGGAAAATTATGAGCGATAGCCGAACGAGTTGAGCAGGCCCTGGCGGTTTCGCCAATCCTCCTTCACCTTGACCCAGCATTGCAGGTCAACGTGGGCGTCGAACAGGGCTTCCATTTCCCGACGCGCGGCGGAGGCGATGCTTTTTAACGTGGCGCCGCGCTTGCCGATGACGATGCCCTTGTGACTTTCCCGTTCGCAGAAAATATCGGCGTCGATCTCCAGCACCGTGCCGCCGTTGGCACCGTCACGTTCTTCAAAATGCTCTACCAGCACCGCGACACCGTGCGGAATCTCGTCGCGTAACTGTAACAGCATTTGTTCGCGCAGCAGCTCGGCGGCGAGAATGCGATCGGGCTGATCGCTGGTGGTGTCTGCCGGGAAAAAGTGCGGGCTGGGCAGTGCGTAGCGCTTCAGCTCGTCGATGAGCTCGGAAACACCTTCGCCGGTCAGCGCCGAAAGCGGCAGAATCGCCTCAAAGGGATAGACCTGACGCCATGCGTCGATGCAGGCGAGCAGACGGGATTTGTCCTCGACGGTATCGATCTTGTTTAAGACCAGCAGTACCGGTATTTTTTGCGAGCGGAAGCGTTCCAACAGCTCGCGCTCGGTGTCGCGGATCGCGGTGGTCGGCTCGGTGACCAGAATGCCTACGTCAACGCCGGAAACGGCTTCACCGATGGATTTTATCATAAAGTCCCCCAGCCGTGTGCGCGGTCGATGCGAGCCGGGCGTGTCCAAAAAAACAAATTGAGTGGTCTCGTTGGTGTACACGCCCATGATGCGGTTGCGCGTGGTTTGCGGCTTGTCCGAAACGATGGCGACCTTGCGCCCGACCAGGGCGTTCAGCAAAGAGGATTTCCCCACGTTGGGGATCCCGACGATGGCGATAAACGCCGATGTTGTATCCGACATAATAACTCCTTTGTCGTTCAGTTGTCCAGCACGTAGCTATTGACGCGTGACAGCCCGATCTGATTCATGACGGTTTCTTCCTTTTCACGCATGTGAACCGCCTCCAGACCGCCGTTGACGTGATCGTAGCCGAGCAGATGAAACATGGAATGAACGGTGAGATAGCCGACCTCGCGGTTAAACGAGTGGCCGAAATCGGCGGCTTGCTTTTGTGCCTGCTCCAGCGACAGCACGATGTTGCCGATCAGCTTGTCGCCGGTTTCCGGATTGATGTCAAATTCGCCGTTTTCCCCCAACGGGAAGGACAACACGTCGGTGGAAGCATCGATGCCGCGTTGTTCCAGGTTGATTTGGTGAATCTGCTCATTGTCCACCAGCGTAACGTCTACCAGTGCAGAACCGTCCACGTTTTCCAAATCCAGCACGGCATGACAGCAACGGCGGATCAGCATGCGTAAGCCGGTGGGGATTTTCACGGCTTTTTGACGGTTTTCAATGTCGACTCGGATTTTTGTCAGCATGTTTCACTTGCTTCCCTTCATGTTTATTTTTTTCGTAGGCTTCATAGGCTTGAATAATCCGTTGCACCAGCTGGTGGCGCACAACGTCCTTTTGCTCAAAGGTGCAGATGGCAATGTCGTCCACGCCCTTCAAAATACGCATTACCTCGCGCAAGCCGCTCTTTTTGCCGTCCGGCAGGTCGATTTGGGTGATGTCACCGGTCACGACCATTTTGGAATTAAAGCCGAGGCGTGTCAGAAACATTTTCATCTGCTCCGGCGTGGTGTTTTGCGCTTCGTCCAGGATCACAAAGCTGTCATCCAGTGTGCGGCCGCGCATATAGGCAAGTGGCGCCACCTCGATGTTGCCACGCTCCATGTAGCGCTGGTAGGCTTCGGTGCCCAGCATATCAAACAGGGCGTCGTACAGCGGACGCAGGTAGGGGTCAACCTTGGATTGCAGATCGCCCGGAAGAAAGCCCAGCTTTTCGCCGGCCTCGACCGCCGGGCGGGTGAGAATGATACGGTTGACCTGCTTGGAACGGAACGCCTCCACCGCCATGGCAACGGCCAGGTAGGTTTTTCCGGTTCCGGCAGGGCCGATCCCCAGGGTGACGGTGTTGTGGCGAATGGCCTCCACATACGCCTTTTGCCCCAGCGTTTTCGGCTTGACGGGGCGCCCCTTGGAGGTGATGCAAATGCTGTCGCCGGAAAGAGCGGGGAGCTTTTGCTCGGCACCCTCGTTGACCAGCATCATGACATAGCGCACGTTTTGCTCGGTCAGCTGTTCGCCGCGGCTGATGAGCTGAAGCAGTCCGTTAAGAACGCGAGTGGCGTGCATCACGTTTTCCGGTTCGCCGCTGACCTTGATCTCGCTGTCGCGGTTGAGCACGCTGACGTGATACTGTTGCTCCACCAGCCGGATATTTTCATCAAAATTGCCGAACAAGGCCACCGCCTGTTCCATACGGTCTACATTGATGAGTTGTTCCACGTCGTCATCTCGCTTTACGGATTTTATGTTAGTATACCACAAAAAAAGTCCGTTGTCACTAGCAATATCGACAAAATTTTGCAAGGTCACGGCGGCTATTCGATTGGGACGGCGACCGCCAGCTCCTGCGTGCCGATATACACGGCGGTCAGTGTGATCCCACCATCGGTTATTTCCTGCCGCAGGGTACGGCTTTCCACGGCGAGGGTCTCCCGAAGGGTCGCCTCGGCGTCTGCCAGTCGCGTCTGTGCCAGCTGTTCGGCCTCCTGTGGCGTGTGTGTCAGCTGTTCGGTGACGACGTGGCGGTAACGTGTCACAGACCACCCGATCGGCAAGGCGGTGCCGTTGACCTTTACGGCGGAGCGGTATGTGGTGCCGAGAGCATCGCTGTCGGTCGGGCTGTCGGTGTACAGCGGAACAGCGATACCGAACAACAGCAGGGAAAGGCGGTCGTCGGTGACCCCGGCTTGACGGACGACGGTTTCCCGTAGCGGAACGGTGACGGTGACGGTTCGGGTAACGCGTGCCAACACCTGACCGGCGGCGCGCTTGAGCTGTGGGCCGACGGAGCTGTTCATAACACCGCTGATAAGCAGATCACCTTGCGTTACGGCGTCGCCTACCTGCACAACCGGCTGTCCGCTGACGGCGGTGATCTGCAGGATCACGCCGTCGCAGGCGGCAACCAAATTGGCCGGAGCGGTATCGGGCAATGGCTCGGTTGGGGTGCTTTCCTGCACCTCGACGGTGACGATACTGCCGGAGCGGTTGACGGTGAGCCACGTCACTCCCGGTAGCTTTTGCAAAACGGTCAGCTGCAGCTCGTTCAGATCAACCTCGGAAAATACGCCGCCCTCCAC
>CAYQBP010000044.1:0-2875 GCA_964415745.1 uncultured Eubacteriales bacterium | reverse complement strand
TCCCAGCGGCGCGACAGAGCCTCTTTGCGGTCGGATGTTTTCATAGCAGCCCCTCCTCGCAGTATCCTATGTCGGTAAAGCAGGAATAATGCGACGGGAGCATTCCATACAATGGAGCAACGGAGGGATGCGACGTGAGGATGCGAATCGGACAACGGAGCAAAAACGGACTGATGGCGGTGGGCGCCCTGCTTGCAGGGACGGCGATTCTCCGGTGGTCGCAGGCGGTAGCCGGAGGGGTCAGCCGTGGGCTGTCGATTTTCTCCACCGTGCTGATTCCGTCGCTGTTTCCGTTTCTGGTGTTGGCCGGATTTTTGACACGCTCCGGCGCATCGACGGCGATCGGAAGGCGTACCGAATGGCTGACCAGACGCGTATTTGGCTTGCCCGGCTGTTGCGCGGCTGGCATTTTTATGGGCGCGGTGGGTGGCTATCCTGCCGGGAGCGCCGTGGTCGGGGAGCTGGTGCGTGACGGTCGTCTGAGCCGGGCAGAGGGCAGGAGAATGTTGCGGTTTTGCGTTAACGGAGGGCCGGGCTTCGTCATCAGCGCGGTGGGGGTCGGGCTTTTCGGCAGCGTGCGGCTGGGGATGCTCCTGTTCGCCGCACAGCTTCTCACATCGCTTGTGATTGGGGTGATGAGCGCACCTCGCGGCAGTCGCCGCTATACCGGCGTCAGCATTCGACGGCCGTCGAAAAAGCTGTCACCGACTGCCGCGTTGGTCGAATCGGTCACGGCGGCGTGCGAAGCGCTGTTGTATATGGGCGGCTTTGTGGTGCTGTTTGCCGCGGTGATGGCGTGGGCAGAGGCCTCCGGGGTGACCATGTGGCTGGGACGTGGCACGGTCACGGGGGAACGGTGCTGGTCGGCGGTGCTGGCGTGTGTGCTGGAGGTCAGCAGTGGTTGTGCCGCGGCCGCGGCGTTGCCGGAGCACGCCGTGCTGCTGACGGCGTTTGCTATCGGCTTTGGCGGAATATCGGTGCATTGTCAGGTCGCTTCTCAGCTACGCGGGCTCGCGTTGGTTGATCGAGGCTTTTTCGCGGCACGGCTGATGCAGGGGGCGCTGACCGCAGTGCTGGCACAGCTTTTGTTACGCTATATTCCCCGGACACAGGCGGTTGTCGGCGGTATGCCGGCAGTGAGCGTGCGGGTGTTTTCCGGCTCGGCGGCAGTCTCGGCGGCACTGCTGGTGCTGGGAGGTGTTTGGCTGCTGACGGTCGGTCGCCTTGACAAAACGGCGTAAAAGCCGTATAATAAAAGAAAACGGCGGCATGACCGCTTAAAGTCAAAGGAGTTTATTATGGAGCAACTGGCACTTCCGCAGCAAGGAGAGGCTGTGGCGATTTTCCACACCAATCACGGCGATATTGCGGTACGGCTGTTTCCCGAACAGGCCCCGAAGACGGTGGAAAACTTTGTAACGCACGCCAAAAACGGATATTATGACGGGCTGATTTTCCACCGCGTTATCAACGATTTTATGATCCAGGGCGGTGACCCGACCGGCACCGGTTGTGGCGGCGAAAGCATCTGGGGCACACCGTTTGCGGATGAATTTTCTCCGGAATTGCACAATCTGCGTGGCGCGCTGTCCATGGCCAATGCCGGCCCCGGTACGAACGGCAGTCAGTTCTTTATCGTACAGGCCAAACGGGTCTCTCCCGGCCTGCTGGCGCAAATGGCGGAGCTTCGGAGATACTTCCCCGAAGAAGCCGAGGAGGCCTATCGCACGCAGGGCGGCACGCCGCATCTGGACTATCATCACACCGTGTTCGGTCAGGTTTACGACGGCATGGCCGTGGTGGACGAGATCGCGGCAGTGAAAACGGCGGCGCAGGATCGCCCGTGTGAGGACGTCGTGATTCAAACGATCGAGATAAAGGAGTATGGCGTATGATGTGGCGTAAACGCATGGCGGTCGTGACGGCGGTTGTGCTGTGCCTGTGCGTTACGGCGTGCGGGAAGGACTCCGGCTCCTCTTCGGTTACCGAGCAAACCAACACCACCGCTTCTGCGACGACGGCAACGACCGCGGCGAAAACGACGACCGCCACCACACAGGCGGCGGATGGCGACGGGTCCTCCGACACGGGAACAACGACCTCCGGCAACGGCGTCGGGACGGCGTACCCGGATAAGGAGCTCGGCTTCCAGCTGGAAAAGCCGGAGGTTGGCGAGCAGATTGTGATTCTGCACACCAGCAAGGGTGATATTTCAATGCGTCTGTTCCCCGAAGCGGCGCCGAAGGCGGTGCAAAACTTCCTGACCCATGCTAAAAACGGGTATTATGACGGGCTGACATTTCATCGCGTCGTCGAGGATTTTATGATCCAGAGCGGCGACCCTCAGGGTGACGGCACCGGCGGCGAAAGCATTTGGGGCAAGGATTTTGAGGACGAATTCGATTCCAAGCTGCTGAATCTGACGGGTGCTGTCTCCATGGCGAACAGCGGTGTCAATACCAATGGCAGTCAGTTCTTTATCAACCAGTGCAGTGCGGAGAGCTTTGGCGACCGCGAAACGTATTCGCCGGAATATCGTCAGCAGGTGGCTCAGGATTTATACGAAAAAATGGTGGACTCCTATGGGCAGGAGACGGTGGACGCCTACTATCCCAACGGCTGGGAGGACATTATTACCGACCAATACGTTTACGAATGGATTCCGGACGAAGCGTGGGAGCTGTATCAGAAGTACGGCGGCAACATTCATCTGGACGGTGCCTACCGTCGCACGGGCGGCCACACGGTGTTCGGCCAGGTGTTTGACGGCATGGACGTGGTGGAAACGATTGCCGGTGTTGTCACGGACAGCAACGACAAGCCGGTGGTGACGATTACGATCAACAGCGTGGAGCTCACCACGTATCAGGGATAA
>CAYQBP010000043.1:0-9897 GCA_964415745.1 uncultured Eubacteriales bacterium | reverse complement strand
GCTCGGTGACGGTGACGACGCCGGAGCATCACGACGAGGTGATCGCGTTCACCTCACAGCTGGCGCACGTGGTGTCCAATGCTTATGTGAAAAGCCCGAACGCACAGGTTCACCGCGGTTTTTCCGCCGGAAGCTACCGCGACCTGACGCGCGTGGCACAGCTTAACGCGACCATGTGGACGGAGCTGTTTGCAGATAATCGGGACAACCTGTTGCGCGAGATCGACACCCTCATTGCCTCGCTGAGCGAATACCGTGACGCCTTGGCGGAGGGAGATACGGCGCGGTTGCGCGCCCTGCTGGAGGACGGCAGTGAACGAAAGGAAAGGATCGACGGTCGGCATGAAAACGATTAACGTTTGCGCTTCCCGAAGCTACGAGATTTTGGTAGAGGACGGCTTGCTGGATCACGCCGGAGAGCGTTGTGCCGCGGTACTGCGCGGCAAGCACGTGCTGCTGCTGACCGATGAGACGGTCGGTGCACTGTATCGGGAGCGTGTGCAGCGGTCGCTGACGCAAAGCGGCTTTGCGGTACACCCCTTCACGGTGGCGCCGGGCGAGGGCTCAAAAAGCATGGAGACGTACCGGCAGGTGGTCTCCTTCCTGGCGGAGAACCGCTTTACACGCAGTGATGCGGTGGTCGCACTCGGCGGCGGCGTGGTGGGCGATCTGGGCGGCTTTTGTGCCGCCACCTATCTGCGCGGCATCGCGTTTGTGCAGATTCCGACCACCCTGCTGGCGTGTGTGGATTCGTCGGTGGGAGGCAAAACGGCCGTCAATCTGCCGGAGGGAAAAAACCTGCTGGGCGCATTTTATCAGCCGTGGCTGGTGCTGTGTGATCCGACCGTACTGCAAACGCTGACTCCGGCGATTTATGCAGACGGCATGGCGGAGGTCATCAAGTACGGCATGATCCGCGACTGGGCGCTGTTTGAGGCGCTGGAGCGGGGGACACTGAGCGACACCGAGATAATCTGTCGCTGTGTGTCGATCAAGCGTGACGTGGTGGAGCAGGACGAGCGCGACACCGGGTGCCGACAGCTGTTGAACTTCGGGCACACCGTGGGGCACGCGGTGGAAAAGTGCAGTGGGTTTGCCGTTTCGCACGGGAGCGCCGTAGCCATCGGTATGGCGTATCTGTCACGGGCGCTGGTGACGATGGGGCAAATGCCGTCGGAGGAATGTCACCGACTGCTGGCGTTGCTGGAGGCACGCGGTCTGCCGACGCGCTGTGACGTGACACCGCAGGCGTTGTACGAGGCGGCATTATCGGATAAAAAGCGTGCCGACGATCAGCTGGCACTCATCACGGTGCCGACGATCGGTGACGGGCAGATCGAGACGATCCCCGTGACCGCGTTGGCACGGTATATCGAACAGGGGGCGGCACAATGACGGTGACGGTGCAGGGAGGCCCCCCGACGGGGCGTGCTGTGGCACCGGCTTCCAAATCGGTGCTGCACCGGCTGTTGATCTGCGCGGCGTTGGCCGATGCACCGACGGTGCTGGAAAGCGTGCGCTCATCGCAGGATATCGAGGCGACCGCCCGGTGTCTGCGTGCGCTGGGCGCTACGGTGACGGCGGAGGGCACGCGCCTGACGGTGGTGCCGATCGACCGAGCCGAGCGTGAGGCGCTACTGGATTGCGGTGAAAGCGGATCGACGTTGCGGTTTTTGTTGCCGGTGGCGGCGGCACTGGGCGGCGCCCGGTTTACCGGTCGCGGTCGATTGGCGGAGCGGCCTTTGTCGCCGCTGTATGAGCTGCTACAGGAAAATGGCTGTGTGCTGTCGCCGCAGGGGGCGTTTCCCTTGACGGTGACAGGGCAACTGACCGGCAGACGGTTCACCGTCGATGGCGGTGTCAGCTCACAGTTTGTCAGCGGTCTGCTGTTGGCGGCGCCGCTGTTGGGACACGATTGCGAGGTCGCCGTGACCGGCACGGCGGAGTCGCGCCCGTACATCGACCTGACCGTGGCGGCGATGCGTCACTTCGGTGTGGCGGTGACCGAGCAGGACGGCGTGTTTTCGGTGCCGCAGGGCGGTTACCGTTCGCCGGGACGGCTGGTTGCGGAGGGAGATTGGTCGAACGGCGCGTTTTGGTTGGTTGCCGGAGCGCTGGCGCCGCAGGGCGGATTATCGGTCGGCGGTCTGAACGGAGATTCGTTGCAGGGTGACCGCGCCATCGTATCTCTGCTTCGGGAGGCCGGAGCCACGGTGACGGAGGCTCAGGACGGCACCCTGTCCGTCGACGGCACACTGTGCCGTCCGTTGCGGATAGATGCGGCGCAGATTCCCGATTTGGTGCCGGTGCTGGCGGTGCTTGCCGCCGCCCTTCCCGGACGAACGGTGATCGAAAACGCACGCCGCCTGCGGTTGAAGGAAAGCGACCGTCTGTGCAGTGTTCACGCTTTGCTGACCGCGTTGGGCGGTCGTGTGACCATGGGTGAGGACAGCCTGACGGTGGACGGCACCGGGCGGCTTCGCGGCGGCCGTGTGGACGCCTGTAACGACCATCGTATCGCCATGGCGGCGGCGGTGGCGGCGTGTATTTGTGAACAACCGGTAGTGATTGATGGCGCCGAAGCGGTGCGAAAATCCTACCCGGACTTTTTCAAAGAATTTGCGGAAAGAGGGATGAGCGTATGTCCTCTGTATTCGGGAGAAGGCTGAAGGTCAGTATTTTCGGGCAATCCCACGCCGAGGCGATCGGAGTGGTGATCGATGGATTTCCGGCCGGGTTTGCGGTAGACGAGGCGGCGTTGCGTGCGTTTTTGCGGCGGCGCGCGCCGGGACAGGCGGCGTTTGCCACGCTGCGACGGGAGACGGATGAGCCGGAGCTTATCAGCGGTCTGGTAGACGGCGTGACCTGCGGTGCACCGATTTGCGCGGTGATCCGCAATGCGGATACACATTCCGAGGACTATCGCGAGCTGCGCGATCAGCCGCGTCCCTCCCACGCCGACTACCCGGCCGACGTGCGCTACGGCGGCGCGCAGGACGTGCGCGGCGGAGGCCACTTTTCCGGACGGCTGACGGCGGCGCTGTGCGTTGCCGGAGGACTGTGTCGGCAATATCTGGCGTCGCGCGGCATTACCGTTGGTGCACACATCGCGGCGATCGGCGGCGTGCAGGATACGCCGTTTGATGAGGTGAAGGTGACAGCGGCGGACTTTTCCGACGATCCTTTTCCGGTGCGCGACGCGGCGGCAGGGGAAGCCATGCGTGCTCTGATCGAGCAGGCGCGTGTTGAGGGCGATTCTGTCGGCGGCATCGTGGAGTGTGCCGCGGTGGGACTGCCCGCCGGACTGGGAGACCCGATTTTTGACGGGCTGGAAAACCGGCTGGCGGCGGCGATATTCGGTATTCCGGCGGTGCGCGGCATTGAATTCGGCAACGGATTTGAAGCCGCCGCTCTGCGCGGATCGCAAAACAACGACTGCTATTACGCGGACGGTGACGTCATTCGCACCGTCACCAACCACCACGGCGGCGTGCTCGGCGGCATTACCACCGGTATGCCTCTGGTGTTCCGCGTCGCCTTCAAGCCCACTCCCTCCATCGCGCAGGCTCAGCCGACGCTGAACCGACGCACCGGAGCGGTGGAGCCGCTGGTCATTCGGGGTCGGCACGACCCGTGCATCGTACCGCGCGCGGTGCCGTGTGTGGAGGCGGCGTGCGCGATCGTGCTGTGTGATTACTTGATTTAAGGGAGGAACCGAACATGGGATTGGAAGAGCTGCGGCAGGAGATCGATGCGATCGACGAGGAGCTGGTGGCGCTGTTTGCCCGGCGGATGCAGGTGTCGGCGCAGGTGGCGGACGAAAAGAAGAAAACCGGGCGCCCTGTGACCGACCCGGCGCGTGAACGCCAGCTGTTGGCACACGTATCGGAGCTGGCAGGTGAGGAGCTGGAGTCGCAAACGCGCGTGCTGTACAACCTGATTTTGAGCCTCAGCCGCTCGTATCAGAACCATCGGCTCGGCTTCGACGGCGCTCTGCTGGAGAAGATCCGCGGCGGCATCGAAAATACCGACAAGGTGTTTCCCGAACGGGCGTTTGTGGCGTGTCAGGGTGTGGAGGGCGCGTATTCCCAGCTTGCCTGTGACAAGCTGTTCCCGGCCGCCAACATCATGTACATGAACAGCTTCGAGGGTGTGTTCCACGCGGTGGATAAGGGGCTGTGCCGCTACGGCGTTTTGCCGCTGGAAAACAGCTCGGCCGGTTCGGTGAATCAGATATACGATCTGATGATGAAGTACAATTTTCACATCGTTCGCAGTACGCGCCTGCACGTTTCGCACGTACTGCTTGCTCCGAAGGGCACGGCGTTGTCCGAGGTACGCGACATTTACTCGCACGAGCAGGCGATTCAGCAGTGCAGTGAGTTTTTGCAGGGGCTGAAGGACGTGCGCGTGCACGTGTGCGAAAACACCGCCATGGCCGCCAAGGCGGTGGCGGAAAGCGGTCGTGCCGACGTGGCGGCGATCTCGTCGGAGTCCTGCGCGAAGTTGTACGGGCTGGATGTGCTGGAAACGGCACTGACCAACGTGGACAACAATTATACGCGGTTCATCTGCATTGCCAAGCCGCTGGAAATTTACCCCGGCGCCAACCGCACCAGTCTGATGCTGGTACTGCCGCACAAGCCGGGCGCCCTGCACGGGATTTTGTCCAAATTCTATTCGCTGGGCATCAACCTGTTGAAGCTGGAAAGCCGCCCATTGCCGGGGCGCGATTTCGAGTTCATGTTCTACTTCGACATCGAGGTGTCCGTGTACGCCGAGGCGTTTGAAAATCTGCTGTCGCAGCTGCAGGCCGAGTCGGAGCAGTTTCAGTATCTCGGCAGCTACACCGAGGTCGTATGATGGAACGGTTCGGCTTGCTCGGCGGACGGCTGGGACACAGCCTGTCGCCGCAGATTCACGGCTACTTCGGAGACTATCCCTACGAGCTGATCGAAAAGACGCCGGAGGAGCTGGCAGATTTCTTCGCCGCGCCCGCGTTTCGTGCGGTCAACGTGACCATTCCTTACAAGAAGGACGTGATGGCGTTTTGCGACGAGCTGGACGAAACGGCGCGCCGCATCGGCAGCGTCAACACCATTCGGTTTGACGCCGATGCCGTGCGCGGCTATAATACCGACTATTTTGGCTTCCGCACCCTGCTGGAAATGCATCGCGTGCCGGTGACCGGCAGCAAGGTGCTGGTGCTGGGAAGCGGCGGCTCGTCGGTGACGGCATGCTGTGTACTGCGTGACCTGCAGGCGCGCGAGGTCGTGGTGATCTCGCGCGGAGGCGAAAACAATTACCGCAATCTGGAGCGGCACGCCGATGCCGAGGTAATCGTCAACACTACGCCGGTCGGAATGTTTCCGCGCAATCTGGAAGCGCCGCTGGAGCTGTCACGGTTTCCGGCGTGCCGGGCCGTGGTGGACATCATTTACAATCCGCTGAAAACACGACTGCTGTTGGAGGCAGAGCGCCGCGGCGTGATCGCCGTCAACGGACTGACCATGCTGGTGGCGCAGGGTAAGCGCGCGGCCGAGCTGTTTTTGGGGCAATCGCTCCCCGACACGCTTATCGACCGCACCGTGCGCGACATGGAGCGGCGGTTCGAGAACGTGACGCTGGTGGGAATGCCGGGTTGCGGCAAAAGCACGGTGGGATGCTTGCTCGCAGAGCGACTGGGCAAGTCGTTTGCGGATACCGACACGCTGGTGGAGCAGGCGGCGAAGCGACCCATTCCGGAGCTGATCGCTGCCGAGGGCGAAGCCGCTTTTCGCGACCGCGAGGAACAGGCAGTGTACGATGCCACACAGCAGCTTGGCACGGTGATCGCTACCGGCGGCGGCGCCGTACTGCGTGAGCGCAACCGATTGGCGTTGCAGCAGAACGGAGCGGTCGTGTTTTTGGAGCGGCTGGTGGAAAAGCTGGCGACGGCGGGGCGTCCGCTGTCGCAGGGGGGCGACGCGGCGTTGCGTACCCTGTACGCAGAGCGGTTGCCGCTGTATCGGCAGACGGCAACGCACACGGTGACGGTGGACGACGATCCACACGTGACCTGTGATCGTATTTTGGAGGTGCTGACATGACTTTCCTGATTTTGAACGGCCCCAACCTGAACCTGCTGGGCGTGCGCGAACCGGCGATTTACGGCGACCAGACATACGATGCGCTGGTGCGGAAAATCACCGCCCATGCGGAGGCACGCGGCGTGACGGTTTCGTTTGTGCAGTCCAATCACGAGGGCGTGCTGGTGGATGCCATCCAGCAGGCGTATTTTGACGGTGTGGACGGCATCGTGATCAACCCGGCGGCGTATACGCACACCAGTGTGGCGATTCTCGACGCACTGAAGGCGGTGGCGCTCCCCGCCGTGGAGGTTCACATTTCGGATATTCAAAGCCGTGAGGCGTTCCGCCGCCACTCCTACATCAGCCCGGCCTGCGTGGCGACGGTGTGCGGCAAAGGCTTTGACGGCTACTGCGAGGCCATCGACATTCTGCTGGCACAGGCGGACAAGCCGGTATAAAGCCCGGCGACAGCACCCGATGCGGTGGCTGTACCCGACGGCGTGGTAACACCGCCGATGAGAAAATACCCGACGGAGAGGGGCGACCCTCTCCTTTTTCATGCCGTAAATCCCCTCGTTTTCGCGCCGGGACAGGGTGTGTCGGTGGTGCTTTTATATATAATAAGGTAATAAAGAAAATTTTTCAAAAAATTTCCGAAAAAGACTTGATTTTTCTTTTCGTTTGCAGTACAATATCTAGGCATGATTATGGAAAGTAGGGCATAGTGCGCCCTTTTCACGATCACGCAGACTGCACAACAAGCGATGACGCGGGAGGTTGCGGCCCTTGCAACGGGTCGGTTTTTCCGCCGAGCATGTCCGATTTCAAACCGGGCGACAGGAATAGCTACTGGTAGACCACTTTCGGCGGTGGGTTGCACACTGCCTTTGCGTACTTGCGGCGCAGGTCTGTCACGGCCTTTTTCAAGGCGCTATCATCGCACCCGGAGCTTGAACCCAACGAGCATCCGGTTTTATAAACGCCGGTGTGGGAACACCCGGCACAGTGTGCGGTTTTGGCGTCGCCCGCCAACTCAACAAATTAAGGAGGCGTTTTTCAGTGGCAGTCAAAGAAAAGATCCGTATTCGTATTAAGGGCTACGATCATCAGCTGGTGGATCAATCCGCCGAAAAGATCGTGGAGACCGCTCGCCGTACCGGCGCTCGCGTTTCCGGCCCGGTGCCGCTCCCCACGGAGAAGGAGGTCGTCACCATCCTGCGTGCTGTGCACAAGTACAAGGATTCCCGCGAACAGTTCGAATCCCGTACGCACAAGCGCTTGATCGACATCCTGCGGCCCTCGAACAAAACGGTCGAGGCTCTTATGGGCCTTGAACTCCCCGCCGGTGTGGAAATCGAAATCAAACTGTAATGCCGGTTTGACGAAGGCGTTGCCTTCGGTTCCGCTACAGCGAGGTCATGTTCCCTACGGGAACCAATAACCAAGGAGGTATAGACAATGCAAAAAGGCATCATCGGCAAGAAGGTCGGCATGACGCAGATCTTCGATGAAAAGGGCAATGTCGTTCCGGTTACGGTCATTGAGGCCGGCCCCTGCGTCGTTGTTCAGAAAAAGACGGCCGAAAACGACGGCTACACCGCGGTGCAGCTTGGCTTCGGCGACGTCAAGGCGCAGCGTGTCAACAAGCCTATGAAGGGTCACTTCGACAAGGCTGACGTTGCTCCCAAAAAGACTCTCAGAGAGTTCCGCTTCGACGATTGCGACGCGTACAACGTGGGCGACATCGTCAAGGCAGACACCTTCGCCTGCGGCGACGCGGTTGATGTGGTCGGCGTGAGCAAGGGTAAAGGCTACGCCGGCGTTATCAAGCGCTGGAACCACAGCCGCCTGAAGGAGTCCCACGGTACCGGCCCTGTGGCTCGCCACGCCGGCTCGTTGGGCGTTATCGACCCCGCCCGTGTCTTCAAGGGCATGAAGGGCGCCGGTCACCTGGGCGCTGAGCGCGTAACCGTTCAGAATCTCACCGTTGTCAAGGTGGACGCGGAAAACAACCTGCTCGCTATCAAGGGCGCTGTTCCCGGTCCTCGCGGCGGCTTGGTTCTGATTTCCGATTCCGTGAAGGCGTAAGGGAAGGAGGAAATGAATCATGGCTACAGTTACTACTTTTGATATGACCGGCAAGCAGACCGGCACCATGGAGCTGTCGGATGCCGTTTTCGGTATCGAGCCCAACGCCACCGTCCTGCACAGCGCCGTTGTCAACTACCTGGCCAATCAGCGTCAGGGCACGCAATCCACCCTTACCCGTTCCGAGGTGAGCGGCGGCGGTCGCAAGCCCTGGAGACAGAAGGGCACCGGTCACGCCCGTCAGGGCTCGACCCGTTCTCCGCAGTGGACTCACGGCGGAATCGCCCTCGGCCCGAAGCCGCGCAGCTACACCTATGTGCTGCCGAAGAAGGTTCGTCGCCTCGCTATGAAGTCGGCGTTCTCCTCCAAGGTGGCTAACGGCGAAATGCTGGTTCTGGACGAGCTGACGCTCGAAACCGTCCGCACCAAGGCGGTCGCCGAGATGCTGAACGCGCTCGACGCCAACAAAAAGGTGCTCATCGTTCTTCCTGAAAAGAACGACAAAGCGGTTTTGTCCGCCCGCAACATCCCCGGTGTGAAGACCACGCTGGTCAACACCCTGAATGTTTATGACATCCTCAACTGCGATACGTTCATCGTGCTGAAGGATGCGGTTGCCAAGATCGAGGAGGTGTACGCATAATGAACGCCCGTGATATTATTCTGGCGCCCGTCATTACGGAAAAGGCAGTGTCCCTGCTTCCCGAAAAGAAGTACACCTTCCGCGTGGACGGCAAAGCCAACAAGATCGAGATTGCCAAAGCGGTGGAAGAAATCTTCGGCGTGAAGGTCGAGAAGGTCAACACCGTCAGCATGAAGGGTCATCAGCGCCGCATGGGTCGCAATGTCGGCTACACTTCCGATTGGAAGAAAGCCATCGTGACGTTGAAGGCCGACTCCAAGACCATCGAGTTCTTCGACGGTATGTTCTGATAACGACCGAAGAAACGAAGGTCGGGCAATGTATGGGACACCCCTCAACCGAGGAAGCGGCCGTGTCCCGCTAAGCCAAAAAATAGGAGAGTGAATCGAATGGCTACGAAATTGTACAAACCGACAACGCCGGGACGTCGCGGTATGTCCGTGCTGGACTACAGCGGCCTGTCCAAGGTGGAGCCGGAAAAGAGCCTGTTGGCTCCTTTGGAGAAAAAATCCGGCCGTAACAGCTACGGCCGCATCACCGTCCGTCATCGTGGCGGCGGTAACCGCCGTAAGTACCGTATCATCGACTTCAAGCGCAACAAGCTGGGTAACGCCACGGTCCTGACCCTGGAGTACGATCCCAACCGCAGCGCGAACATCGCTCTGGTACAGTATGAAGACGGTGAGAAGCGCTACATTGTTGCTCCGCAGGGCTTGTCCGTGGGCGATGTCATCGCCGCCGGTGCCGATGCGGACATCAAGCCCGGAAACGCTCTGCCGCTGATGAACATTCCCACCGGTACGTTCATCCACAACGTAGAGCTGTACCCCGGTAAGGGCGCTCAGCTTGCTCGCGCCGCCGGCGTGATGGCACAGTTGGTCGGCAAGGAAAACAACCTCGCCATGATCCGCCTGCCCTCCGGTGAAATGCGTAACATCCCGCTGAACTGCATGGCGACTGTCGGTCAGGTCGGCAATCTCGACCACGAGAATGTCAAGATCGGTAAGGCCGGCCGTAAGCGTCACATGGGTTGGCGTCCGACCGTTCGCGGTTCCGTCATGAACCCCTGCGATCACCCGCACGGCGGTGGTGAAG
>CAYQBP010000042.1:6867-10354 GCA_964415745.1 uncultured Eubacteriales bacterium | reverse complement strand
TCGGGACAGCCGCAATATCGGCTGTGAGTTAAATCAGAAATCAACTTCGGTGTCGTAGTAGCAGCACTTGAGCAGCTTTTCCATTTCCTCGACAGAGGGCTGACGGGGGTTGGAGCCGGTGCAGGCATCGCCCAAAGCGTTAACGGCAATGTCATGCAGTCTCTCCAGGAAGACGTTTTCGGGAACAAAGCCGGTCTCCGTCGGATAGCTGTCGGCACCGTAGTGCTGGATGCAATGCGGAATGTTCAAATCGTCGTTCATCTGACGCAGGTAAGCGATCAGCGCCGCAACCTTATCGTCGTCCGAAGCGTTCTTATCGGCAATGCCCATGTAATCGACCAGAACGCCGTAGCGCTTCTTCGCGGTCTCGTCCTTAGCATTGAAGGCGATGACCTTAGGCAGGTACATGGCGTTGGCGGCACCGTGAATGATATGTGCGCCGTAATCGGCAAAGGCGGCACCGGTCTTGTGAGCCATGGAGTGAACGATACCCAGCAGAGCGTTGGAGAACGCCATACCGGCGAGGCACTGTGCATTGTGCATACGGTCACGGGCATCCATATCGCCGTTGTAGGAAGGAACCAGATCCTTCATGATCATTTCCACAGCGTGGATCGCCAACGGATCGGAATAATCGCTGTTAGCGGTAGAAACATAGGCTTCCACAGCATGGGTCATAGCGTCCATACCGGTGTGAGCTACCAGCTTCTTGGGCATGGTTTCGGCCAGCTCGGGATCGACGATCGCCACGTCGGGCGTGATCTCGAAGTCGGCAATCGGGTATTTGATGCCCTTGCTGTAATCGGTGATGATGGAGAACGCCGTCACCTCGGTAGCCGTACCGGAGGTGGAAGAAACCGCGCAGAAGTGAGCCTTCTTGCGAAGCTCCGGAATACCGAACACCTTGCACATATCCTCGAAGGTGCACTCCGGATACTCGTATTTGATCCACATGGCCTTAGCGGCATCGATGGGAGAACCGCCGCCGATGGCTACGATCCAGTCGGGCTGGAAAGCGAGCATGGCTTCGGCGCCTCTCATAACGGTTTCCACCGACGGGTCGGGCTCGATGCCGTCAAAAATCGTAACCTCCATGCCGGCTTCCTTCAAATAGGCTTCCGCCTTGTCCAGGAAACCAAAGCGCTTCATGGAGCCGCCGCCGACACAGATCATTGCCTTTTTGCCTTTGAAAGTTTTCAGTGCTTCCAGAGCACCTTTGCCGTGGTACAGATCACGGGGAAGAGTGAAACGAGCCATACGATTTACCTCCAAAATATTAAAATCAGAGTAGTTTTTCCTAATGTCTATTGTAACACGGCTTTTCAAGAAATTAAATTCTGAAAAAGATAACCCGTGTTATCATTTTTGATAAATTGCGACAACCTTCGCCGCAAAACCGCACGGCGCATTCCCTTCGGCGTATTACAGACAGTTCCGCGTCACCGTGCTGTACCAGTCGTTGTAGCAGGTGATCCCCTCACGGAACGGCAACGTCGGCTCCTCCAGCTCCGGTATGGTGTCGATTTTGCCGGACACATAATCCGCCAACCGATCACGGCAATTCTTCATGCGCTGAATCAGGCCACCGATGCGAATGTCGTGCACCTCGAAGCCGTTTGCCTTGTTTTCCGTGTACCACTGGGTACGGAACGCCTGATAAAACGCCTCTGTCCGCTTAATCATCTTGGCATAATCCGCCAAAAGCGGCTCAACCGCCCGACGGTCACCGGTTGCATACGCCCGGCGTGTGCGAACACCGATGTCTGATTTATATGCCAGCACCGCGCACAGCTTGGAGGCCGTGTCGAACAGGTAGGAAAATTCACCCATCCGTGCGGCAGTACGGCGCAAGCGCTTGGCAAAAGCGGCGTACTGACGCGCATCGTCGGCGCCCACCGCCGTATCCAGAAGACCGAAGAAGCAATCGTTATACAGCTCATATTTGCTGGGGTTGACCTCTTCCTTGTTTCCGTTCAGGCGATCGGGCAGATCCAACAGCATAAAATCATCGTAGCGGTAGCCGATCCATTCTTCAAACTTGGCACGCACGTCCGCCATCTTTGTGATGCCCTGCATCAGACAGGCGGCATAGCACAGCGTCGGCAGGGTAGCCCACGCCGAAGCCTCGGCACCGTTGTCGCCCCACAGGGTCAAAAACACATCACGAACGCCCTCCTGCATGCAAGCGCTGAGCGCCGCCTTGGTGGTGCGAATCGCAAAATCGTTTTTCGGCGTAAAGCCCGTCCACTTCCATGCGCCGCCGGCAAACACCACCCGGTCGGTCAGCTGACGATGGCCACGGATCATCTGCACATACGTCGTCTTATCGGTGTGATAATAGTCCCAGTAAACCAGCGACACCGATTCCGGGATTTTTTTGCGAATTTCCGGATTAAACTGCGACTTTTTGGCATAGTACTCGCCACCGTTGGCGATGCGGTAGAACATATCGCTCCACATCATCGGGCGGAAGCCGTATTTTTCGGTAATGGCGCAGACGTTTTCCAGATGCTCCAGCAACAGTTCGGTACGGTCACGCTCACCGTGGATATCCCGATAACGGCCCTTGCCGACCAGGTGCGCTTCGTCCATGCCGAGATGAATCTTATCGGTACGCACACAACGGCGCAACGAAGCGATCATGCGCTCAATCAGCTCGTAGGTGCGTTCCTCTCCAATCATCAGAATATCGGCCGTGTCCGTCATGGCGGCATACTGCGGCCAATGGATCAGGGTGTTAAAATGAGCCAGCGTCTGTATGCACGGCACCAGCTCCACTCCGCGCTCGTAGGCAAACTCGTCGATCTCGTGAAGCTCCGCCTGCGAATAGCGACCGCGGAAGCTGCCGAAGTACGGCTCCTGATCCACCTCGTAGGTGTCCTCCATGTACAGCTGCAGTTGGTTATACCCCATCCGCGCCAGCACCTCGATAAAATGCTTCAGTTCCTTGACGGACATCACGGCATTGCGTGAGCAATCCAGCATGACGCCAAAGGTGTTCGGTTGTGCCATGGGTTATTCCTCCTTCTTATCACTTCAATCACGCCAGCTCTGCCACAATACAACTGACGCCGCTCAGGTGCAAGCGCTCATCGACCGTAGCGTTTTGCTGTAGCAGTACGGTCTTGAACGGCGGGGTCTCCAATTCAACCGTCGCTTCCGACGGGTTGACGGCAATATACAGTGTTTTCCCCTGCGCCGAACGGGTATACACGAACGGATACCCGTCGCGCAACACACTGAACGAGGCGTCGGCATACAGTGCCGGTTGTTCACGGTGCAGACGAATCAGACGTTTGGTGAAGCTCAGCACCGAATCGGGATCGGACTGCTGTGCCGCCACCGTCGGGGCGCCCGGCCGTTCATCGGTGGGCAGATACGGGGTATCCGACGTGGAGAATCCGTGATTTTTCCCAGCATCCCACTGCATCGGCGTGCGAGCACCGGTACGGGAATAGGCCCCTTCCTTGGAGGTAAGTCCCGTGAT
>CAYQBP010000042.1:2746-6767 GCA_964415745.1 uncultured Eubacteriales bacterium | reverse complement strand
CAGAAAATCACAATGGAAACCGGCATCGATGGCATCGGCCGGCGAGCCCCATTCGGAAATCAACAGCACCTCCGGGTTCCGTGTCTCGATGTGCGCGCGTATGTCATGCCACAGCGCACGGGTGTAGCTACCGTCGGTGTCCCCTTTGATCAGCGACGCCGCCATATCGACCCGAAAGGCGTCCACGCCGAAGTCCAGCCAAAAATCGATGATGCTTAACAGCTCCCGTTTCGTTGCCTCGCAGTCCGGGTGTGTCACCGGCAACTGCCACGGCTTTGTGGGATCGGGGTGGGCGTATCCGTAGTTCAGCGCCGGCTGGCACCAGAAAAAGTTGGTGATATAGTTGCCGTCCCGATCGCCATAGCCGGAAATCCCCTCCGGACTGTCAAAGGTGCTGTCCGTCCAGATGTAGCGGTTGGTATACTCATTCGGCGTCGGCTTGGCGGATTCCGCAAACCACGGGTGCGCGATCGACGTGTGCCCCGCCACCAAATCGAACACCACGCGCATACCGCGGCGGTGTGCTTCCTCGCATAGGCGTCGGTAATCCTCGTTGGTACCGTAGCGCGGTGCCACGCGGTAAAAATCGGTCACGTCGTATCCGGCGTCGTAAAAGGTGCTTTCGTTGACGGGGTTCAACCAGATCACGGTAAAACCGCAGTCCTGAATATAATCCAGCTTTTCCAAAATGCCGGGCAAATCACCGATCCCATCGCCGTTTGTGTCGTAAAAGGATTGCGGATAAATCTCATAGACCACCGCGTCGTTCAACCACGTTTTCACACTGTCACGCTCCCGAAGTCTTTTGCTTCATTATATACGAATCGTTACTGTGTTGCAAGACAAACACGTAAAATTTTCGGACAAAAATTGCTGTGCACCGAATGATGCACAGCAATCTCATCATTCTGTCTCCGAAGTCGGCGGTATCGGCAAATCGTGCTCCGCCGTCGGCTCGGACAAGGAGGGCTCCGCCTCCGAAATCGTCTCAGCCTCCAGTGGCACGTCCTCTGCCAAAATCGGCGCCTCGCCGGTCAGCTCGGCAAACGTATCCGGCAACGGAGGGCACTGCCCCATCGGCGGCGCGTCACTCGAAAAGCCCTCCTGGATCGGCAGGGCGCTGTCGTAATCCAGAAAATCCGCCGGTGTCGGTTGGAGCCTACGCTTCCGTCGAATCAGGGATATCAGCAAAATCACCAGCAGGATCGCCAATGACCCACCGCTGACAGCAACGCCGAGCCACCAGCCCTCCGGGTAGAATTCCATTTCCACCGTATGTTGTCCCTCGGACAGATCAAAGGCCAAAAAGCCCTCACAGACGGCGTACGTATCGACCTGCTTTCCGTCCACGCAAACCGTCCAGCCGGAATCAAAGGGGATCGAAGTCATCATCACACCCTCTTTGGCAGCCTTCACCGTGCCGCGAATGTGATTGCCCTTCTGTTCGCTCACCTGAAGCTGTGACTGCTTCAGCTCCTTCATTCCCTCGCTGTACGCTTCCTCGTCCAGGGTGGCCACGTAAAAATTACCATTGCAAACCGTGTTGGCGGTGACAGACAGCGTGACCGTATCCCCTTCATTCAGCTCACCGGCGTCAAAAATGTACGATTCATACGGCGACACCGAGAAGGTGTTACCGCCACAGCTGACCGTGATGCTTTCCGCCGCCATGCAATCCACATAGATATAGACCTGACCGGCATCCTCGATGGTCGCCGTAAAGCTGGCCGGCGTTGTCCCGGTCGGCTGCACACGGAAGCCGGGGAACGAGAACCCGACCGTGGCGCCGGTGCTTTGGTCGGCGGTGAAGCTTTGCAGCTTCAGCAACCGCTTGTATGTGGAAGTAATTGTACCGTACAGGTCCTCCAGCGAGGAGATGGGATCGTACTGCGTGTACTGATAATCCTTGATATAGGAATCGACCACGTAGCCCAAGCCAAGCGCGTCGCCGTTTTCATAAATGTAGTAGGTGCTCTCCCCCACGGTGACGGAATCCACCTTGGCAAGCTGCGGATGATTGACGAGGTTCGCGGTGGACACCAAATAGCGAATACCGAGCAACGAGTCCGTAAACGGCATGAAGGAGTGGTACAGGTGACTGTTGACGCCGTTGATGGCATAGCCCCAGCCGCCCATCTGTTTGGTTGTGGTATAATAGTTGCTGGAAGCGAAATTGGTAATGCCGCGATAATGGAACAGCGCCGTATCCACGCAGGTGCGCCGCGGCAACACCTCCATGCGGTAAAAATCGCCCTTGTATTTGGTATCGCCCAATTCCTGGGCGCGTTCTACCGCCTGATAAATCGCCTTCGTGGTATCGTTGTCCACGTAATCCTCGTGACGGGTGTAGTATTCGTTTGCATTCAGCTGTATGATCGTTTGACCGCCGCAGAACACCATTTCCGCCGTGACCGCCAGCAGAAGAACCGAATAGAAAACGCCACGACGCAATTTGCGATGCGAGGTGACCGTCAAAATCACCGTGTATACCGCCGCCAAAGCCAGGTTGATGTAGATCATGTCGAAGTCATAGACATCGCCGCCGAAGCGCTCCTCGACCATCAGATACAGAACCACACCGGCAAACACCGTAAAGACCTGCTTGATGCGAATGTCGCGATAATGCAGTAAGGCTTCGTAGGTCATCAGCAACAGCACAAAGCTGTACAGGAAGGAAAACCGATACGGCAAATCGTTGGGAGCGTGGAGACCGTGCCAGCCGAGATCGGTCAGGTTGATCAAAAAGCTGAATGCCATCACCAGCCACAGCATCAAAAAGGCCAATCGGCGGCGCAACGGAATGCCTTTGTTCACCGCAAACAGCGGTACGCAGAACACCGCCAAAACGCCGCAATAAATGTTTGGCAGGTTGCCGGAGCGAATGGTCGGGCCGGCATCGGCAAAATGGCGGCCGATCAGCTGGAACATATCCAGCGTGTTGGTGATCTCCGGAAGCTCGGCACCGGAGGCGGAGGTGAGCTTCAAGGCGAAATACACCGGAATCAGCAGTACCGCAACCAGACCGGCGGCCAGCAACGAAAAGCCGGCAAACCGCCCGAAGCTGACGACAAGCTGTTTTCCGGTACGGTGTGCCCGGACGCAGTAGGTGATGTAGTACAGCACCAAAAAGATGCACAGCATAAAGGCGATATAATAGTTGGCAAACAACGCATACGTGAGTGACAGCAGATAGGTCAGATATTTTCCGCTGTGCATCAGACGCTCAAAGCCGAAAATCACCAACGGCAGGACCATGACCACGTCCAGCCACATCAGGTTCCACGAATACGCCAACAGGTACATCATCAGTGAATACATCACCGATACCACGGGAATGCACATTTCCCGCTTTTTGAAAACCTGCTGTACACACAGAGCAAACATCGCGCCGCTCAGCGCATTCTTCAAGAGTGTAATAAACAAAATGCCTTCCGTCAACAGATTCTCCGGAAACAGAAGCAAAAGCAGGTTGAACGGGCTGGCCAGATAGTACGCCCCCAACGAGACATAGTTGGCGCCCAGCCCCACCTCGAAGCTATACAGCGAAAGGTCGCCGGACAAAATGTTATCCCGCAAGCCGGACAGCAGAGGCGCGTACTGGTGATGCATATCGACCATCATACCGCTCTTTTCTCCGAAGGGCCACATACCGATAAAGGAATACACCACGCACATCGCCACCAGCGAAAGCAGACCGGAGATGACGGGATAAAACCACACCGGGTGCTCCGAGGGAGACTCGTCCTGCTCACGTGTCAGCTCGCGCACCACCGCATATACCGGCCCGGCAAGGACCAACGCCAAGCCGCAGCAGCACAACAGCTTTTGTGCCGGCCAGGTTGCCGCCTCCACATTGATTCCCATGGATTCCCAGGAATGAACACCCCAAAGGAAAACAAAAACGGCTGCCGAAAAGCAGAAAGCCACCAAAAACGGAAGCACTTTTTTCTGAAAAATATACGATGCTTGAGATGTGTGCAGGCTCATAGCGGTTCTCCTTTAACACAGATTTTACACAGTA
>CAYQBP010000042.1:1446-2646 GCA_964415745.1 uncultured Eubacteriales bacterium | reverse complement strand
CCAAAGCACCTGCCACCGCCAAATTCGGATTCCAGCTGATTGCCGAGATAGGTGGCATTATCGTCCAGATACTTGACGGTTCTTCCGTTCGGAAGCCGGTATTCCATGTTGATATAACTGCCGACAAGCGCATTCAATCGGGTCAGCTTCGGCATACCCGCGATATTCAAAGCGTTGATTTCTTCCGCCAGAGCTTTTTTAAATTCTTCAAAAGCACCGTTACCCCCAAGCTCCGCATACCGCTTCCAGTAATCCAAATTCGGGAGAGTCGCTTTGAGATAGGCGCGCACTTCTTCTTCGGAATGAGCTTCACTGACCATGTTTTTTACGCAGACGTTAATCAAATCGTCCATGTCGCCGTACATATATTCCCCGTCTGCGTAGCACCATTTGCAGTACTCCTCGTTGAAGCAGCCGTCCTTCTCCTTACTGATGTTGGAATCCTCCAGCGGCATACCGCAGCATTGGCAAATCAACTGTCTCGGTGAACCGAGAAGCGTGTTGATCGATACGTCAAACAGCTTGGATAACAGCTTTAGGGCTTCGATATTCGGCGTTGTTTCCCCGTTCTCCCAGCGCGAAACCGCCTGACGGGAAACAAACACCTTTTCCGCAAGCTCATCCTGTGACATACCGTGTTTCTTCCTCAGTTCGAAAATCATATCCTTGGTTTCCATACAATCATCACCCCGCCTGTAATTATACCGTGATGCATCGTCACAAGCAAGCAACTCGTTGTTGCTGTCCGTTCGAAATGCGTTTTTTCGACGCCCGTTTTCCCATCACAGCACGGTATTGCCAAGCATTTCATCGGATTTGCCAAATATTCTATCGGATGTATTTTTCAAAATACCCATTGCCCCACGTGTAACCGTACGGCGTGTTCTCGCTTTTACATATACGTTCCACGCCGGACAGTGCAAAACCGCCCAACAGTACACTGCAAATCAGCGCTATCGGTATTTGCCAAAGCAGAATGGTCTGCTCGGTGAAAAACGATATTACAATGCCGATCGCAATCGGAATATACCCGAACCAAGTGGTAAAGCTACCGGGGGTGTAAATGGTTTTCTTTCCCTTGCTCTTGAACATCTTATAGACAAAGATACCGCCGGAGGTATGACCGAATACCTCCGCCAGGCAGAGAAACAACTGCATAAACATAAAAAAGGGAGTAACACCTACAATCAGCACTGTACA
>CAYQBP010000042.1:0-1346 GCA_964415745.1 uncultured Eubacteriales bacterium | reverse complement strand
TCTTTCATTTTATCCGCCACCTTCTATTCAAATATCTTACCCAGCGTTTGGAAGCACTCTTTTATACGAAGCTGTAACTGCTCCGCTGTTTCCTTGCCGCCGTTTCCCAGCCAGGCTGTAAGAACCGCCGAGGTGCAGGCAGTCAACATCGTCATCAGGTAGGTTGTCTGCACGTCATCCATTTCACTTTCCCGAAAGAACTCGTCCTTCGAGGGAGCCAGATAGTTCATGTGCGCCCGAAAGATAAAGTCCATTCGATTGCTGTCAACGATCGCCTTGAGAAGTGTTTTATTCTCCATCCAGATACGAATAAAAATCAGGGTCGTTTCATCGGCGCTTAGCGTATTCCGTTCTTTGTATGCTTTTCCAGCCTGCTCAAATACCCCGTCGCACAGGTAGGAAAGCACGTCGGCGGTATTGTCAAACAAGCGGTAAAAGGTGGCTCTGCCCACCGTAGACGCCTTTTGCACATCGGTCACGGTAATGTCCGCAAAATTTTTCTGTTTCAAGCAGCTTAGGAGTCCGTTTCCAACCAATTTAGCAGATTGTATAGCCCTTTTATCCTCTGAAATGTGATACATCTTTACCGCCTCCTGTTTCATAAATCTTGTAGCCATTGTATCACGCTTTTAATTTTGATACAATAGTTCCATAAAATATTTCATAAAAATTTTAGAACAGGAGTAAATTATGGAAGCGATCATCAACGCCTGGCTGGCGGTATGGCTGTATGTAATGGCGGCCATCGGAGTTGTTTTAAGTGCCTTGGTCTATAAGAACCGCAAACAATGGGATACGATCAACATTCTCTGCACCCTTGCCGTAATCGTATTGGTGCTTCATGTTACCGAAGAATGGGTGCTACCGGGCGGACTTCACTATTCCTACAATTTCAGCCACGGCTCCACCGTTCTCAGCCGATACCCGATGAACCGGCTAACCGATATGATCACCAACCTCGGTGGTGTTTTGCTCGGTTGTGTCGTATTGAAGCTTTGGGGCTTCCGAAAGCCCGCCGGAATTGCAGTGATGCTGTTTTCGGCTTTCGAGGTAGTGATTCATGTCGTTATCGGCATCAATTCCCTGCAAGCCTTTGGCGAATACGGAATGCAAACGCTCTACTCGCCCGGCCTCGTCACCTCATTGTTCGGTTTTTTGCCGATCACAGTGAGTCTGGCAGTGCATTTGTTCAAAAAAGGAAACCGAGCATCTTTCAAGCAATGGGTGATAGCCGTGGTCGCCATGTTTGGCCTTTGTTTTCTGCTAATCAATCTGCCGGAAATGGTGCTCGGTGATAAAAACAGTCCTTATGAATTTACAAATCGGGGGTATTACGAACAGTTTGC
>CAYQBP010000041.1:0-10580 GCA_964415745.1 uncultured Eubacteriales bacterium | reverse complement strand
TATTTTGTCAAATGTCCTTGTGTACGCAGCGCCGGGAAGCCCCATTGCCGCAATACCTCGTACACGCCGACGGCGACGGTGTTTGACAAATTCAGTGAACGGGCGGCGTCATCGTCCAGCATGGGGAGGCGGACGCAACGGTCGGGATGCTCGTGCAACAGCTCCTCCGGCA
The DNA here is from genome assembly GCA_964415745.1 of uncultured Eubacteriales bacterium. Taxonomy (GTDB): domain Bacteria; phylum Bacillota; class Clostridia; order Oscillospirales; family Acutalibacteraceae; genus RGIG3009. The sequence continues at coordinate 10,408 of CAYQBP010000041.1, read as the reverse complement.
GTCCGGCGGTTTCCTTGCCGAACATCAGGTACGCGCCGTCCGGGTAGTCTACATCGGAATAAATGTGGGTACCCTTGGTGGTGAAATAGAAAAACGGGCCGTGGTTCTTTTCAAAAAAATCCGCTAAGCTTTCGTAGTAAGTAATGTCCAGCAGATGCCAGTAATCCAGCCCGGCGCGCTTGAGCTTGCGGTCGTCGATAGTAAAGCCCATCGGCTTCACGATGTGCAGACGACTGCCGGTTGCGGCGCAGGTGCGGCTGATGTTGCCGGTGTTCTGCGGAATTTCCGGTTCTACCAAAACAATGTTGAGCTGTGCCATGCTCGTACCCCCTTACCGATGTAGTATAACATAGAATCCAACAAAATGCAATCGTCGTTGTTGCTGCTGCTGAAATTTTGCTGTTTTTTGTGCATAAATGCAAAAGCAAAAGGTAAAAAGCGATCAATGTCAAAAAATATTGGTCACAGTGAATAAGATATTGCAATTTTCGCGAAAGTCGTATATACTAATACCATACTCATTTATACCAAGGAAAAGGGGATGGAAACCATGGTTGCTTCCACCAAAAAAAAGCGCACGGCGACACCGGAGAAAAACGAGCTTCGTGCCGAGCTGTGCGAAAAGCTGATGACGGCTTTTTCCGTAACGCCGGAGCAGGCGACCAACGAGCATTTTTATCAGGCGTTGGCGCTGGTTCTGCGTGACCGTATGCGTGCCTCGCGCATACAATATATTTCCAAAACCCATAAGCAACAGTCCAAGCAGGTGTACTACCTGTGCATGGAGTTCCTGATGGGCCGTTCGTTGAAGAATACCCTGTTCAACCTCAATCTCACCGAATCGGCGCGTGCAGTGTTGGCGGAATATAAGGTGAAGCTGGACTCCCTGTACGAGCTGGAGCCGGATGCCGGCCTCGGCAACGGCGGATTGGGGCGGTTGGCCGCCTGCTTTTTGGACGGCTTGGCTACGTCGTCCATTCCGGCTATCGGATATTCTCTGCTGTACGAATGCGGCATTTTCCGTCAAAAGCTGGTGGACGGCTGGCAGACCGAGCTTCCGGATTTTTGGTTGCCCGGCGGTCAATGCTGGTTGCTTCCGCGCCCGGAATTGGCCAAAGAGGTTTTGTTTGACGGTGCGGTTCGCGAATGGTGGGACGGTACCTATCATCACGTGGAGCACGTCGATGCGACGCGCGTGATCGCTCAGCCGTTTGATTTAATGGTGGCCGGTAAAGACGGCAAGGGCGTTTCTACACTGCGTCTGTGGAAGGCGACGGCGCCCGGCATGGATATGTCGCTGTTCAATCAGGGCGAATATATGCGTGCCGTGGAGCAAAAGGCGATGGCGGAGATTATCACGCAGGTGCTTTACCCGGCGGACAATCACCGCGAAGGAAAGTCGTTGCGTTTGTCGCAACAGTATTTCCTGGCCTCGGCGTCGGTTCAGGATATTGTACAGCGCCATTTGGAGCAGTTCGGTACGTTGGATAATCTGCCGGAAATGGCGGCGATCCATATCAACGATACGCACCCGACGCTGGCGATTCCGGAATTGATGCGTATTCTTTTGGATGAGTGCGGCTACACGTGGGAAAAGGCGTGGGACATTGTTACCCGCACGGTGGCCTATACCAATCACACGGTGATGGCGGAAGCGCTGGAATGCTGGCCGGAGGATTTGTTCCGTCAGCGGTTGCCGCGTATCCATCAAATTGTTTGTGAGATCAACAACCGCTTTGGTGCCGAAATGATGGCGGCCACCGGCGGTGACGTGGAAAAGGTCAGCCGCATGGCGATTATCAGCTACGGCGTGGTGCGTATGGCCAATCTGTGCGTGGCGGCGTCGCATGCGGTGAACGGCGTGGCGCAAATCCACAGCGAGATTTTGAAGGAAACCGTGTTTCGGGATGCGTACAGCGTGATGCCGAACAAGTTCTGCAATGTGACGAACGGCATCGCCCACCGTCGCTGGCTGTGTCAGGCCAATCCGGAGCTGACGGCGTTTATCACCGAGCATATCGGAGACGGCTTTGTGCTGGACGCCGCCGAGCTGGAGCGGCTGAAGCCGCTGGCGGAGGATGCGTCGGCACGGGCGGAATTTATGGCGATCAAGCAGCACAACAAAGAACGGCTGGCGAAGTATATTAAAAAGCACAACGGGATCAGTGTGGACCCCCATTCGCTCTTTGATGTTCAGGTCAAGCGACTGCATGAGTATAAGCGGCAACACCTCAACGCACTGAATATTCTGGATACGTACCTGTCGTTGAAGGAAGACCCCACGCTGGATATTACGCCGCGCACCTATATTTTCGGCGCCAAATCGGCACCGGGGTATTTCCTGGCAAAGGAGATTATCCGCTTTATTTGCAAGCTGTCCGAAGAAATCGAAAAGGACCCGATCATTCGCGAAAAGCTGCGCGTGGTGTATTTGGAGGATTATCGCGTGACGCTGGCGGAGCTGCTGATGCCGGCGGCCGATATCAGCGAACAGATATCCCTCGCCGGTACGGAGGCCAGCGGCACCGGCAATATGAAGCTGATGATGAACGGCGCGATCACACTGGGCACGCTGGACGGGGCGAATGTGGAAATTTGCCAGCAGGTCGGTGCCGAGAATATGTTCCTGTTCGGTATGAACGAGCAGGAGGTAACGGCACGGCGGCAGGCAGGGTACCGTCCGCAGGAGTATTACCAGGCCGATCCGCACATTCGCCGCGCGATCGATGCGATGTATAAGGGCTTCGGCGGTCGCACCTATGCCGACATTGCCGGTTCTCTGTCCGGCAAAGACCCGTACATGGTGCTGGCGGATTTTGCCTCTTATCAGCAGGCACAGCGCTTGTCCGGCGATGTGTACCGCGATCGGGAGGCGTGGGCGCGCATGGCGCTGCTCAACACGGCGTGCAGCGGAAAATTTTCTTCCGACCGCTCGATTCGGGATTATGCCGAAACAATCTGGCACGCCCGCCCCTTAAAATAAGCTATGAAACAACAGCCGAGCGGTATATGCCGCTCGGCTGTTGCTTTGTTCTGTGATTAAAAATAACGTGTGAGAGGTGATCGGCTCCGCCGCCGAAAAAGCTGGGTGCCGACGGTAAATGTGATCAGATTGGCCAAAATGCCGAGAATACAGCCGTCGATGCCGAAGGGACGTTGCAGACCTTGGTTCCACAGCAGACAAACGGTGAAGCCGGTGAGAATCGAAAGCAGGCAGGAACGGCGGTCGGAACGGATTCCCAGCAGGGCGGCGGACAGGGGGACGAGAATGGAGGGGCTCCAAAAGGAATAGGCGATCAGCAGGATCGAAAACACGTCCGGGACGGCAAAGGCCAACGCGATCGCGGCCAGCCCGGTCATCAGGTTGACCGAACGGAGGCAACGGAGCTGTTCCCGCGGAGTCAGCTCCGGGTGGCGCGGCAGAATGGTGTCGCACACCAGACTGACGGTGGCGCCGTTCAGAAACCCGTCGGCGGCGGACAGAATGATGGAGGTCATGGCCGCCATCAGCAGGCCGCGCATTCCCACGGGGAGAATACAAAGGATCAAATTCGGCATGACGGATTCCGGCTCGCTGACGAAGTGAATGGCACGCGCCGCCAGACCGATGCCGGCCGTTACCAGAAAAAACGGCATGGAAAACAGGCCGCTGTATATGGTGCCGCGTGCGGTGGACGACGGGTCTTTTCCGATAAGCAGGCGTTGCATATACGGCGGTGCCAGTGCTTCTCCGCACATCATGGCGAAAAACAGCGAGAGCCACGCGGTCGGCGTCAGGACATTGAATGGGTTTAACAGAGAGGTGGGAACGGAATGCCACACCGAGGTGACACCGCCCCCGGCAACGACGAGGATGCCTAACAGCAACGGCATACCGATTGCCAACAGTAAAAACTGCACCATATCGGCAACCAATACGGACGACATACCGCCGAACGTGGTGTACAACAAGACGATCGAACAGCCAATCAGCGTGCCGACGGTCGGGGAAACGCCCAGCAGGGAATGAAATACGGTGCCGATGGATTCCATTTGAGCGCCGACCACGCCGGCACAGCAGAAAAACGAGAAAATACCGGTCAGCCGACGCATCGGTTCGCCGTAGGCCGCCCCCATAATATCGCCGGCGGTGGTGGCGTGGGGAAATCGGGTAACACCCGGTACCAGAAATTTGCCGATCAACAGCATTCCGATGCTGAAGCCGAAGAGGGCCAGCGCTGTCCCGATGCCGGTTTCGTAAGCGGCGGCCGCATTGCCGGAGGAGTATCCGCCGCCGACAAATGAAGCGGACAGCGTGGCGAACAGCATCAGACTGCCGTACCGTTTCCCGGAGGCGGTAAAATCGGAAGCGCTTTTTACCTGCCTGCCGCCGCGCAAGCCGATGACGACGAGCAGCACCAGGTATCCTATCACGATGAATTGATCCGCCATCGAATCCCTCCCACGGTACTGTATGCCCCGGTGCAGGCAAAACAGAACAAAAAAGCGCAGGCTCATCGTGAGCCTGCGCCGGGGACGGATGAAAAATGACGGATTTTATGTTTTTTGGAGCAGCTGGGCGATTTTCAAAACGGCGATCTGTGTTTTGGAATCGGGAATTTCACCGTTCATCACCATTTCGACCGCGCGTGCCAGCGGAATACGCTCTACCTCCACGAATTCGTCCTCGTCGGGCTGTGCTTCGCCAAAGGTAAGACCTTCCGCCAAATACAGATAAATGACCTCGTTGCAATAGCCGGGTGACGGGTAGACGCGGCCGAGAAAGCGATAGCGCTCGGCGGTGGCGCCGGTTTCCTCCAAAAGCTCGCGTTTGCCACATTCCAGTGGTTCTTCGCCGTTTCGATCCCGCTTCCCGGCAGGAAGCTCCAACAGCACCTCGCCGTAGGGGTAGCGAAACTGTCGAACGAACAACAGCTCGCCGCTATCGGTCAGCGGCGCTACGCATACGCCGCCGGGGTGCTCCACGACCTCACGGCCGGAAACGGCGCCGTTCGGCAATTCGGCGGTATCGGTACGCAGATTGATGATGCGTCCTTGAAAGCGGTATTCCTGAGTCAGCGTTTTTTCTTCTAAATTCATAAGACAAACTCCTTTGACATAAGGTGCAATAGGGGGGAACGCTATGGGATATCTAACGGCGGTTCGGCCGATGGATTACGGAACAACGTGTGAGATGATCGGAGCGCTGTCGGCGCGGTATCCGTTTTTATGCGTCGCTCCGATCGGACAAAGTGTATTGGGACGCAAGCTGTGGGGAATGACGCTGGGAACCGGAGAGGAGCGCGTTTTGGTGGCGGCGACGTTTCACGCACAGGAGTGGTTGACCGCGTGGGTCTGTCTGCGCCTGTGCGAGGAGCTGTGCCGGACACTGGAACGCGATGAGGAGCTACGCGGTGTCAATATCCGTCGTGCACTGTTGGGGCGCTGTGCGGTGCTGGTGCCCATGGTCAATCCGGACGGCGTGGAAATCGCGCTCCACGGTGCGGTATCGGCAGGGGAGCGCGCCGCGGCGATCCGCGCTGCCGGTGGTGACGAGCACGGGCGATGGCAGGCCAACGCTAACGGCGTAGACCTCAATCACAATTTTAACGCAGGTTGGCAGGAATTGCAACAGCTGGAACGAAAAAAAGAAATTACGGGCTTTTCGGCACGGCAGTGGGGTGGACCGCAAGCGGAAAGCGAGCCGGAAACGCGGGCGCTGGTGGATTTGTGCGGCCGCGCCGACTTCCGACACGTGGTGGCACTTCACAGTCAGGGTGAGGAGATTTACTGGCAGTACGGAAGAAACACGCCGCCGACCGCCGAGCTGATGGCTCGTGTGATGGCTTCGGCCTCCGGATACACGCTTTCCTCGCCGGAGGAGCTGGCAGCTCACGGCGGATTTAAGGACTGGTTTATCAGCACCTACCGGCGTCCGGGCTTTACGATCGAGCTGGGAAAAGGCGTGAATCCGTTACCGCTGTCCGATTTTCACAACATTTACGAAAAAGCACAGGAAATGTTGTTGATATCGTTGCTTTTGTGAGAATTTTTTCTTGTAATTACCGGTACGCTGTTGTATAATGGCATTGAATAAATATATGCGCGGTAGCAATGAGGCGAGGGAGACAGATGAGACCGGTGTGGTTGCGACGCGGAGATTGGATTGTGGTTGGTGCCGTACTGGTGACGGCACTGCTTTCCGGTATTGGTATATGGCTTCATCGTGCGCCGGCGGTTCGGGTTTCTGTTCAGTACCCGGACGGTTCCACGGCGCTTTTTTCGTTGGAAGAAAATCGCTGTTTGGAAATCGTCGGCAACAACAGCATTACCTTGACCGTGGAGATTGCAGACGGCCGTGTTTGCGTGGCACATAGCGATTGCCCGGATCAGGTATGCGTTCACAGTGGTTGGCTGTCGCACAGTGGACAAGCTGCCGCCTGTGTTCCTGCCGGCGTTTGCGTCCGGCTGGTCGGTGCGGACAACACGGTGGATGGGGTGACGGCATGAAGCAACAGCAAACCTATCGCCTGACGGCGACGGCTCTGTTATCCGCCCTGGCGCTGGTGCTTTCCTTTTTGGAGGGGTGCCTACCGCCTCTGCCGGTGCCCGGCGCACGCCTGGGATTGGCCAATTTGGCGATCATGTACGCGCTGGCGGAGCTGTCCCTTCCCTGCGCCGCGGGGATCACAGCGGTCAAGGCCGTGTTCGCATTGCTGCGCGGCCCGGTGGCGTGCCTGATGAGTGCCGTCGGCGGCACGGCGGCCTTGCTGGCTATGGCGGTGGCCTATCGCTTTTGGCATCGGCATATCAGCTTTGTCGGCGTCGGTGTTTTGGGCGCGGCGGCACATGCCGTCGGTCAGTTGGCCGTTTCCTTCTGCCTGCTGGGAGCCGCCATGCGGTATTACGTTCCCATATTGCTACTCACCTCCGTGCCCACCGGTATGGTTACCGGCCTGATTTTGAATCTTACTCATCCGTACCTGCGGCGCTTTGCCGAATGACCCGATTTTCAGAAAGGTGTGATCCCATGTCCCGTTTTACCCGTATTTGGAGACTGCACGGCGGTGTTCACCCTCCACAGCATAAGGATGCCGCGGAGGTCGAAAGTGTCACCATGCCGTTGCCGGAAAAAATCATATTGCCCATGTCACAGCACATCGGCGCCCCCTGTACTCCCACGGTGAAGGTGGGGGATACGGTGGACGTCGGTCAGGTCGTTGCCGACAGCGATGCGCCGGTATCGGCACCCATTCACAGCAGTATTTCCGGTACGGTCACGGAAATGAAGGAAGTATTGCTTCCCGGTGGTCGGCGGTCGCAGGCATTGGTGATCGTTTCCGACGGCGAGCGCCGTCCGCACAGCAGTATGAAGCCGCACGAGCCGAAAACCTTTGAGGAGTTTATTGAAGCGGTGCGCGATTCCGGGCTGGTCGGACTGGGCGGCGCCGGATTTCCGACTCATGTCAAGCTGAACCCGAAAAACCGGGACAAGATCGACACCATTATTGTCAATGCGGCGGAATGTGAGCCGTATATCGTGACCGACTATCGGGAGTGCATGGAGAATTCCTGGGATATTATTTCCGGCCTGCGTACGGTGATGACCTTTCTCGGTGCCGGTCATGCGGTGATCGGAATCGAAAGCAATAAGCCGGCGGCGATCGCCGTGCTGTCGCACATGGCGGCAACGATCAACGATCCGCGCCGTTCCATCACCGTCAAGGCATTGCATACGCGCTACCCACAGGGAGCGGAAAAGGTGCTGATTGCGGAATGCACCGGTCGGATCGTGCCTGCCGGCGGCCTGCCGGCCGATGTGGGCTGTATCGTCATGAACGTGACGAGCGTTGCCAAATTGCGTCGGTATCTCAAGACCGGAACCCCCTTGATCCGCAAGCGTTTGACGGTGGCCGGCTCGGCCGTGGAGCGTCCCATGAATCTGCGGACGTGGATCGGTACACCGGTTCAGGATGTGCTGAGCTATGTGGGATTGAAAAAGCCGGTTCGCAAATTACTGTACGGTGGCCCGATGATGGGTCTGGCCCTGATGAATGCCGAGCTTCCGGTGCTCAAGCAGAACAACGCGATCGTGGCATTGGCAGAGGAGGATGTGCGGGAAATACCGGCAAGCACCTGTATCCGTTGCGGTCGATGCGTGGATGCCTGTCCCATGAAGCTGCTGCCGACCTCGATCACCAAGGCATATATGGCTAACGATTTGGAAGCGTTGCGCCGCTTGTCAACCATGACCTGCATGGAATGCGGCTGCTGTACATTCTCCTGCCCGGCACACCGCCCGATTTTACAAACGATCCGCATGGCAAAAGATGTTTTGCGAACGGCACGATAACGAGAAGGGAAGGGTAAAAATGGAACATACGTTGCTGGTTTCCTCATCGCCGCACGTTCACTGCGGCATGAATACGCGCGATATTATGCGCGATGTGATCATTGCGCTTGTCCCCGCCTTGATCGCTTCCGTGTGGCTGTTCGGACTTCGTGCGCTGGCGGTCGAGCTGGTATGTGTGGCCTCGGCGCTGGCGGCGGAATATCTCAGTCGCCGTGTCATGAAGCGTCCCCAAACGGTCGGTGATCTCTCCGCGGTGGTGACCGGACTGCTGCTGTCCTTTAACCTGCCGGTGACAATTCCGCTGTGGCAGGCGGCCTTCGGCAGTGTGGTGGCGATCGTGGTGGCGAAGCAGATGTTCGGCGGACTGGGACAAAACTTCGTCAATCCGGCGCTGGTCGGCCGAATCGTGCTGATGGGGAGCTTCCCCGAAGCCATGAACAACTGGGTCGATCCGCTGACGTGGCTGTCCGATCCGTTAGGGGCTTTGGGCGCGGTGGATGCCGTTTCTTCTCCCACACCGCTGGCACAGATGGCCGCCGATCCCGGTGTGAAGATCGACGCTTTACCGCTGTTGTTCGGTCAACGCGGCGGTTCGTTGGGCGAGACCTGCGTGCTCGCGCTGATTGTGGGCGGCATTTATCTGGTGATTCGGCGTGTCATCAGCCCGATGATTCCGCTGGTATATATCGGCACGGTGTTTGTTTTAACCTGGTTGCTGGGCGCCGATCCGGTAACACATATTCTGTCGGGCGGCTTGATGCTGGGCGCCATTTTCATGGCGACCGATTATGCAACGTGCCCGATCAACCGCTCCGGCAAGCTGGTTTATGCCATCGGCTGTGGTTTGCTGACGGTGCTGATCCGTTTGTACGGGTCGTTGCCGGACGGCGTTTCCTTTGCCATCGTGATTATGAATATTCTGACGCCGCTGATTGAACGGGTCGTGCGTCCGCGCCCCTTTGGTAAGCAACGCGGAAAGGCGGTGGCCAAATGAAAACCTTTCGCGAGATCGCGGTATCGGCGCTGGTGCTCATGGTGATTGCCGGTGTGGTGACAGCCGCCCTGGCAGGAACCAACGCTTTGACGAAGGACGTCATTGCCGAACGAACTCAGGCGATCGAAACGGCTGCGCGGCAGGAAGTGATTGTCGCAGACCGGTTTGATGAAGCCGTCCTGACGACCGCTGACGGTGACACGGTCACGTACTACATTGCCAAGCAGAGCGACGGAGCTGTCGTCGGATACGTATTTACGGCGACTGCCGCCGGAAAAAGCGCCGGTCTGACTGTGATGACGGGAATTCTTTCCGACGGAAGCATCTCCGGTGTCAAGATCACCGAGGACAACGAAACCGCCGGATATGTGGACAAGGTGGTTAAGGCAGGCTTTTTGGATGAGCTGACGACCCATCGCGCCGATCGGGAGATCACCATCGGAAAAACCATCGACGCGGTATCACAGGCCACCAAAACCTCAACAGGCGTTTGTAAAGGCGTGAATCAGGCTATTGCGTGGTATCAGCTGGTAAAGGAGGGGAACACAGGTGAGTAATCGGTATTGGAATACCTTTTCCAAGGGGCTGTTGCGGGAAAATCCGGTGTTTCGCCTGGTGCTGGGAACGTGTGCCACGTTGGCGGTAACCACACAGGCTGTTAACGGCTTGTGCATGGGCGCCGCCACCACCTTCGTGCTGCTGTGCTCCAACGTGGTTATTTCGTTGCTTCGCAAGCTGATTCCCGGCAAGGTGCGCCTGCCCTCGTACATTGTGGTCATCGCCGGCTTCACCACGATCGTGCAGATGATCGTCAAGGCGTTTTTGCCCTCCGTCGATGAAGCACTGGGCATTTACCTGCCGCTGATCGTGGTCAACTGCATTATTTTCGGCCGAGCTGAAGCGTTTGCCAGCAAAAACAGCGTCGGTCTGGCGGCGCTGGATGGCTTGGGCATGGGAATCGGCTTTACGGCCGCGCTGATCGTGATGGGCGGAATTCGTGAATTTCTCGGCAACGGAACGATCTTCGGCTGGCCGGAGGGCGGCCTGTTCCCGCCGATCGCCATTTTCGTTCTTCCTGCCGG
>CAYQBP010000040.1:9219-10630 GCA_964415745.1 uncultured Eubacteriales bacterium | reverse complement strand
CCCCCTTGTTATACTACACAAGGAAAGGAGAGTGCCGCCGTGAAACAGCGCCGAGAGCTTCTGCCTGTCCTCATCGCCGCCATTCCGATATTGACCATTTCGCTTTTACTGTACCGCGGAAACCGGACACCGACCGTCGCCGCGGCTCGTTCCGTTACCGAAAGCGCCACCGCGTCTCAACCGACCGAGACCCACACAACCGCCACGCAAGTCGCGTCGGACGCCGTGGAGCTGACCGCCCCCACCATGCCCCCGATCACGGAAGCCGCGCTTTACACCGGTGCTTATCCGGAAATGCAAACGGAATTTCCGCTGGACGAAAACGGACTGCCCCTGCACTATACGCGAACGGTGGAGGGCACCGCCTGCGCCTACACCGCTAAGGAGGGCGCCGTCACCGCCACCGGCACCACACCGCAGTGGGGCACGGTCGCAGTCAATCTCAAGCTGATTTCCTACGGAACCAAGCTGTTCATCACCTCCGAAAGCGGCTACATTTACGGCTACGCCGTTGCCGAGGACACCGGCGGCGATCTGCTGAACAATAAAATTCTGGTCGACCTCTACATGGACACGCGCGAGGAATGTATCAATTTCGGACGCCAAGCCGTGACCGTCTACGTACTGGAATAAATGAAAAAACAGCCTGTCTCTTACCGTGAGGCAGGCTGTTCCTTTTTGCATAGCAGCTCCCGAACGCCGATATAGAGCAACAGCACCCCGAATCCCCGTCGCAACCAGTCGGTATTCAGCTGTGACGCCAGCCACGCCGCTCCCAGCGAGGTGGCGGCCCCCGTCAGCGAGCACCACAGCACCGCCTGCCACTCCAGGCGCTTGTGCCGAATGTGCGACACCAAAGCCGTGGGCGCACAGCACAGGAAATACAGCAGATTGATCCCACCGGCAACGTATTGATCGACTCCGGCCACCGCGGTCAGGTACAGGATCAGGAGCGAACCGCCGCCGATGCCGAAGCCACTCAAAATGCCGGTGAGCAGGCCGACCCCGGCCGCTATCAGCTGACCTACCACAGCATCACCGCCCGCAAGCCGCCGTACAGCAACAGCAATCCGAACAGTCGGCGCAGCCAGGTGACCGACAGCTTTTGAAACAGGCACCCGGACAGAACACCGCCGAGCGCTCCGCCGACCAAATACGGCCACACGCCGTCAAAGCCCGCGCCGCCGTGCAGCCAAAACACCAGCAGCGACACCGGCGACAGAACAAAAATCACCGCGACCGAGGTGGCAAACGCCCGTTTCGGCTCCATGCCGAGCCACCCGGTGAACAGCGGCACCAAAAACAAACCGCCGCCCGAACCGAACAGACCGTTGGCGAGCCCTGCCAGCGCCCCGGTGGCGGCATATCGGGTACGTTCCTTCATCCGCATCTCCCCCGAATAGTGTGGGTG
>CAYQBP010000040.1:2096-9119 GCA_964415745.1 uncultured Eubacteriales bacterium | reverse complement strand
CTTTACAATGAATTCGGTTCGCCGGATCTTAGTACACGGGACTCACTCCTTTTGTGTATGTCTCGTTCTGTCTATCCTTTTGTCATCTATACTATACCATATCCGCGAGTTCCTGTCAATACTTTTGTTGAACTTTTTGTGACTTTTCGTGAACTTTTTCCAATCGTCACTTTTCCCTTGACGAAAGCCGAAAAACAGGGTAATATAATAGGTGCAAGGAACAACAGGTTCACAGTAAGAAGGGAGACATACCTATGTCGGAAGAATACGGAAACGATTTGGTCACGGTGGTGGACGACGAAGGCAACCAGCACCAATTTGAGGTTTTGGACGCCATCGAAACCGATGACGGGCGCTATGTCGCGTTGATCCCGGTGTACGACAACCCGGCCGAGCTCATCAACGACGACGGCGAGCTGGTCATCTTAACGGTCAAGGAGGAAAACGGAGAAGACCTCCTGCTCCCCATCGAGGACGATGACGAATTCGAGGAGATCGCCGGCATTTTCGAGGAGCGCTTGGCCGATTTGTACGAGATCGAAGAAGCCGAAGAACAGTAATCACAGCTCCTGCTCTGTACGCGGACCGTTCTCTTATAACCCTACTACACTTGGAATACGGGAACTTGGCTCCGCAAGCGGATTGCAGACCTCCCCACTCGTTGGGACGAAGGGAGCGTGAACCTTGTGGGCAGGCACCCACCTGCGAACGATATAGTAGCAGGTTATCCGGAGAGCATTACGGCAGAGTGGGACAAACAAAGCACAAAAGCGTCCGATGTCATCAGGCATCGGACGCTTTCCTTATTCCTGCCGGGAATCGGGGATCAGCGGCACATAGTCGATCGCTTCCGCCACCGGCTCGCGCATCCACAGTGACGGGGTGATCCGCAGTGTAAATCCGCAGCCGCTTTCGGTGCCCCACGCCGCCATATCGGCGCGTGGCAGGGCGTACGCCGCCATAATCATCATAATCACACCGCCGTGGGTGCATACAACCGTGTCGGTGTCGCCGTGCTTCATGGCGTCCTCAACCAGTGCTTCAAACGCCGCCATCACACGCTTTTGAAACTCTGCCGTGGCTTCGCCGCCGGGAATATCCGCCAGCTCACCGGCGATCCAGCGCTGGAAATCCTCGTCGTGCTGTAGCTCGGCGGCGCCCTTCCCCTCCCACACGCCGAAGTCGCATTCGGCCAGACCGGGCATTACCGTGGGCTCACAGCCCGGATACAGCACCTCCAGGGTCTGGCGGCACCGCAGCAGCGGACTGACGTAAAACCGCGTCGCCGTGGGATAGAGCGCCTCCTGCTTTTTGTTCAGCAAATCGCGCAGGCCGACCGCGGACAGCGGCAGGTCGGTGCTACCGACGTACCAGCCCTTTTCGTTGGCCTCGGTCATGCCGTGTCGAATCAAGTGGATGTTGTAGTTTTTCACAAAAAATTCCTCGCTTTTTTACGAAAATTGCACTTTACAAATTGTATCAAACGCGATATAATCTAAAACGCACCGTATAATTTGGATAGGAGTCCTAACATGAACACCACGTTTCCACGCACGCTGACCTTGCTTCGCAAGGAACGCGGCATCAGCCAAAAGCAGGCAGCCGCCGAGCTGAAAATTTCACAGGCACTGCTGTCGCATTATGAAAAAGGCATTCGCGAATGCGGCTTGGATTTCGTGGTACGCGCCGCCGATTTTTATGAGGTCTCCTGCGATTATCTGCTGGGACGCACCGCCGACAAATCCGGCGCCGTCATCGCCGTGGAGGACATTCCGGAGGGCGACCCCAATGCCAAGGACAGCCATGTATCGGGCAGCGTGCTCCCCGTTTTGCACAAAAAGCTGGTCATCAACGCCGTGAATCTCCTGTTTGATCTGTTGCAGCGGTACAACAACGAAGAATTGACCGCCGAAGCGACCTCCTATCTGAACCTGGCGATTTACACCCTGTTCCGCACCCTGTATGCCGCCGACAGCCGCAATTCCGCCGCCATGTTTTCGGTACCGAACGAGCTGTACCAGCCGGCGGCCTCCGGCGCGATGAGCCTGTCCGCCGCCAAGCTGGGCATGCTGGCATCCGAGTTGTCTCCGAACGACCAGGTGCCGGTTCTGTTGCCAAACGAGCTGTCCAAGGTCTATCCCCTGTTCGCGTCCTCGCTGCTGAATTTGCTGAAAAACGCGGAAAACGACCTCGGCTCGGTCAAGCAATAATCATTATACCGAAAATACCAACGCTTTGCAATAGAAAAGACGATCCGAGGATCGTCTTTTTTGTTTTATTCGTCCTTCAGCAGGGATTTGTACAGGCGAATGTATTCGTTGGCGGAGCGTCCCCAGCTGAAATCGCTCCGCATGGCGCGGTCGACGATGAGCGGCCAATCGGTTTTGTTGTGATAGGCCGCCAGGCCGCGATGAATGGCATACAGCATATCGTCGGCGTTGTAGGTCTGGAAGGTAAAGCCATTTCCCTTACCGTCGCCGCAGTCGCGGATAGAATCCTTCAGACCGCCGGTTTCGCGCACGATGGGCACGGCACCGTAGCGGCACGCCAGCATCTGCGAAAGACCGCACGGCTCGCTTTGTGACGGCATCAGGAACAGATCGGAGGCGGCATAAATCTTCTGTGCCAGCTCCGGCACAAAGCCGGAGCAGAAGCAGAACCGTTCCGGATACTTGGCGTACATCTCGCGGAAAAACGTCTCGTACGTCCACTCACCGGAGCCGAGAACCACCATCTGCACGTCCTCCTGCAGCAGGGTCTCCTGAATGTATTTGACCAGATCGAAGCCTTTGTGCGACGCCAACCGGCTGACCATGCCGATCAACGGCACGTCGGCGCGGACGGGCAACCCCAATCGCTCCTGCAGGGCGCGCTTGTTTTCCGCCTTGCCGGACAGATCGTCGGCAGAGTACGGCGCATACAGCGCCGGGTCGGTCGCCGGATCGTTTTGCTCGGTATCGATTCCGTTGAGAATGCCGGTCAGCTTCCACTGACGCATCCGCAGGATCGGGTCCAGTCCGTGTGCAAACCACGGATCGAGAATTTCATCGGCATACGTTTTGCTCACCGTGGTAACGCGGTTGGCCGCCTCAATACCGGCCTTCATCAGGTTGATGCACCCGTCGTGCTCCATAAATTCCTTGGCGCTTTGCGGAATTCCGAACACGTCCTCCAAAATCTCCATGCTGTACTTGCCCTGATACTGGATATTGTGAATGGTATACACCGTTCGCATATTCCGGTACAGCTCCTCTTTGGCATAAAACAGCGTTTGATACACCGGGATCAGCGCGCACTGCCAATCGTTGGCGTGCAGAATATCCGGCTTGAAATCGATGTACCGCAGCATTTCCAGCACGGCACGGGAGAAAAAGGCAAACCGCTCGGCATCGTCGTAGTGACCGTACAGACCGGCGCGCTTAAAATAGTACTGATTGTCCAGCAGATAATAGATCACGCCGTTGTGCTTGGCTTCAAACACGCCGCAATACTGACGGCGCCAGGCGACCGGCACCGAAAAGCTGGTGACAAAGGTCATCGTTTCGCGAAGCTCCTGCGGAACGGCCTCGTACAGCGGCATTACCACGCGGCAACCGACCAACCGGGTACGCAGGGCACGCGGCAGGGAGCCGGCAACATCCGCCAGTCCGCCGGAAGCGGCAAAGGGCCGCGCTTCACTGGTCGCATACAAAACTTTCATAGTGTCCTCCTATTGTTTTCAAGCCGGAATTTTCACTTTAATCATACCATGGTGTTTTTGCGAATCGTGACCGGATATTCGTCGCACCCCTTCAGCGTGCGGCCGTCACGAACACAAACGTATTTGTCGGTGACAACATAGTCCAAATCGCTGTTCGCACCGATCAGGCTCCCCTGCATCAAAATGCAGTTACGCACCTTGGCGTCCTTGGCCACGTGAACGTCGCGGAACAGGATCGAATGCTCCACCGAGCCGTCGATCTGGCACCCGTCCGCGACCAACGAGCCGGAGACATCGGCGTGCAAGCCGTACAGCGCCGGTGAGCAGTCACGCACCTTGGTATAGATGGGACGCTCACTGACAAACAGCTTTTCGCGCACCGCGGCGTCCAACAGGGCGTAGTTGGCGCGGAAATAGCTTTCCAGTGAGGAAATCACCATGGTGTATTCCGGCACCACATACGCGAACAGCCGACGGTCACCGACGTGACGCTGTAAAACGTCCCATTCAAAGCTCTGCTGATTGCGGCTGACAGCGGTATCGATAATTTGCAGGAGCAGCTGACGGGACAAAATGTACAGACCCAATCCGTAGGTCACAGGGCCGTCGCTGTGGTCGGTAATAATCATGTCGGTGATGCGTCCCGTTTCGTCCACGGTGACCACCGGCGAGGCGATATTCTTCGGCAGATCACCGTTCAGACAGGCCACCGTCACGTCGGCACCGCTGTCCACGTGCGCCTGAATCAGACTGCCGTAGTCGATGTTGCCGACGAAGTGGCAATCGGACATAATCACATAGTCCTCCTTGGAATTGCGTAAAAAGGGGCCGATGCTGGCCAGCGAGGTGATACGGCCGCCGTACCGCTCCTCCCCACCGCCAAACGGCGGCAGGAAATACAGGCCCTCCGATTTACGCGACAGGTTCCACGCCTTGCCGGAGCCCAAATGATCCATCAGGGACTGATAATTGCTTTTGGTCACCACGCCCACCTTGGAGACACCGGCGTTGACCAAATTAGAAAGCGCAAAATCGATCAGGCGATACCGGCCGCCGAACGGAACGGAGCCGATCGCACGAACCTTGGTAAATTCGGACAACGTTTCGTCGTGCATGTTGGAAAACAGCAGACCGAGTGCAGTGTTATAACGCATCTTACGCTTCCTCCTTTGTTACGGGACTGTCGATCATGGCCTTTGCCGGGACACAGCATCCGTCGCCCACCGATATACCGGCGGCCACCACGGCGACACCCCAGTTTGCCGGTTCGTCCACCTCTTCCGGAAGCTCTCCGACCACGGCGCCCTCGCCGATCACGGCATTTTCGGCAACGATTGCGTATTGCACCACGGCGTCCCTTTTGACGGTGACACCCGGCATCACGATCGAGTCGCGTACCACGGCGCCCTCCTCCACGGTCACACCGGCAAAAATCAGCGAGGACTCCAGTGTTCCGTGAATGTTAGAGCCTTCGGTAATCATGCTGTTCTGCACCTTGGCCGTCTCACCGATGTAGTGCGGCGGCAAGCCGGGCGTGCGGGAATAAATGCGCCACGTATCGTCGGACAGATCCAGCGGCACCTTGGGATTGAGCAAATCCATATTGGCTTCCCACAGGCTGTCGATGGTACCGACGTCCTTCCAGTAGCCTTCAAACCGATAGGCGAACATTCGCTCCCCGGCGTTCAGCATGGCAGGCAACACGTTTTTGCCGAAGTCGTTCTGCGAGGTCGGATCCTGCTCGTCGGCTTCCAGATATTTTTTCAGCTTTTTCCAGTTGAACACATAAATGCCCATGGAAGCCAGGTTGCTTTTGGGCACGGCCGGTTTTTCGTCAAATTCGTAAATCGAGCCGTCGGGATTGGTGTTGAGGATACCGAAACGGCTGGCCTCGGACATTTCCACCTCGATCACGGCGATGGTGCAATCGGCTTCGTTCTTTTTGTGCTCCGCGATCATTTTGGCATAGTCCATCTTATAGATGTGATCGCCGGAAAGCACCAGCACGTATTCCGGGTCGTACCGTTCGATAAAGACCATATTCTGGTAAATGGCATTGGCGGTGCCCTTGTACCAATCGGCGCCCTTATTGCGCTGATACGGCGGCAACAGATGCACACCGGCGTCCATGCGATCCAAATCCCACGGCTGACCGGAGCCGATATAATCGCTCAGCTCCAGCGGCTGATACTGTGTCAACACGCCAACGGTTTCAATGCCCGAATTGACGCAGTTGGACAGAGGAAAGTCGATGATGCGATACTTTCCGCCGTACGGCACGGCAGGCTTGGCAATGGCTCTGGTCAAGGCATACAGCCGACTTCCCTGTCCTCCTGCCAACAGCATGGCAACACATTCTTGCTTACGAAACATGGTGCGAAGCCTCCTCCTTTGGATTTTCTTTTGTTTGCGACAACCGCCGTCCTCTGTGCTCTGCCGTATCCGCCCGCTTGTCCGGCTCACCGATACGCAAAGCACCGACAGCACCCTGACGATGCCGGCATTGTCCTGTCTTACATACTATGTCTGTACAACGACGCTTATGCCCACACCCACCAAAAAGTGCCGGCGAAAAGCCGCCGTCACCCGGCAGGCGCAACAAAAGAAAACAATCTCTCACCCATATTTTAACAATTTTACCGCCGGACGTCAAGAGATTTTATATAATTTATTCCAACATTTTTGATAAACAATTTTTGTTTTTGTTTAACTTGCACAGTTATTGCGCGTGGTTTTTGGTAATGCTGAAGCGCAAAAAATCCGCCACCGCCCAAGCGTGCGGTGACGGACGCTCCTCATGTGGTGCGTTGCGACAAATCCAGTCCCAGACCGAAGCTGATCTGCAACGCCTGATCGATCCGGTTCATCGAAAACTCATCCAGTCGCCCCATGTGCTCCTTCAGTCGGCGCTTATCGATGGTGCGAATCTGCTCCAACAGCACCACCGAATCCCGACTCAAGCCGCTGTCCGAGGAATTGACCTGAATATGCGTCGGCAGCCTGGCTTTGTCCTTTTGACTGGTGATAGCCGCCGCTATCACCGTCGGACTGAACCGATTGCCGACGTCGTTCTGCACGATCAGCACCGGCCGTATGCCGCCCTGCTCCGAGCCGACAACCGGGCTGAGATCGGCATAGTAAATATCACCGCGACGAACACTTTGCATACCGTATTCCTTCTCCTTATGTGTAAAAGTAGTACCTCAGGCACCGTGCAACGGTAGTATGCCCCAAAACACACCGCATCAATCCACTTTGCGGTTTTCGAGCTCCGTACAGTACCATTCTATGCTCGTCCGATGCGCTTGTCATAAAAAGATACC
>CAYQBP010000040.1:0-1996 GCA_964415745.1 uncultured Eubacteriales bacterium | reverse complement strand
CGTGCCGCCGAAAACGTCGTTTTGGACCTGATCCGTTCCGGTCGGCAAGCACTGAACGACGCCGACAACCAACTGCTCGCCTCCGTCACCGCGGAATGTCGTCTGCTGTCCGAGACCGTCGGCTCGCTGGCGTCCTATCCGCGATCCGATGCTCCGGTACGCACCTTAAACGCATGGGAACAGCAACACCGGCAAAGCGAAGAAGCCGACGGCGTCACCGCTCCGCTTGCCGCCGTATCCGACACCTGCTTCACCGCCGCCGCGGTTATCCGCTACGTCGCCCTGCGCTCCGTGTGACCGCGCCGTTCGCTTTGTGAAATCGTTCGGTGCTACACTGTTGCATACCGCTCCGCAAAGCAAAAATACAGCCGCGATTCCGAGAATCGCGGCTGTATCATACGGTTTTGTTTTTACACCTTCGGGTGAAGCGAGGCTTCCGAAATTACTCGTCGCAATCGTCACAGCAACCGCAATCGCAGTCGTCGTCACATTCCTCGATGTCGAATTCCAGATGCTCGCCGCACAGCGGGCAATCCACGCCGCCGTCGAGAAGCGTATCCTCGTCCACGGAGAACTCGCCCTCGCAATGCGGGCAGGTCACATCGTAAAATTCATCGTCACAGCAGCCGCAATCGCAGTCGTCGTCACACTCGTCGTAATCCTCGTAATAATCGGTTTCCAGCGTATCCAGGTCCTCGTCGATGGTGTCAACCTGCTCGCCCATTTCCTGAACGGTCGCTTCCAAATCCTCCAAGCTCAAAGCGGCATCGGACAGAACGTCCATGATCGCCTTCAGAAGCTTGCCCTCTTTGCTCGCCTCATCGATCTCCATACCCTCGATCAAGCCCTTGAGGTAGGCAACCTTTTCCGTAATCGTCATCACAATTTCCTCCTTTATATCACAGTAACCTCGGAGCTGCTTACGCGCGCTCCATATACTCGCCGGTGCGGGTATCCACACGGATCATTTCGCCCTCGTCGATAAACAACGGTACGCGAATTTCCGCGCCGGTTTCCAGCGTGGCCGGTTTGGTGGCGTTCGTAGCCGTATCGCCCTTAAAGCCGGGGTCGGTCTGCGTGACCTGCAGCTCCACGAAGTTCGGCGGCTCCACGCCGAATACGTTGTCCTTGTAGGACAGAACGCGGCAGATCATGTTTTCCTTCACGAACTTGAAGTTGTCGGACAGGGTGTCCTTGCCGATCGGAACCAGCTCGTAGGTTTCCTGATCCATGAAGTAATAGAGATCCCCGTCGTTGTAGGAATACTCCATTTCCTTTCTTTCGACATACGCCGTCGGGTACTTATCGTTGGGGTTGAAGGTGCGCTCCACCACCGTACCGGCAATCACGTTGCGGATTTTGGTGCGGACAAACGCGGCGCCCTTACCGGGCTTTACATGCTGAAATTCCACGATTTGATAGACGTTACCATCCATTTCAAAGGTAACGCCGTTTCTGAAATCACCTGCTGATACCATTTTGCAATCCTCCGTTTAATATGCTTGTTCTTATTCTACCGCATATCGGCCGCTTTTGCAAGTAGAATTTATCAGAAATCGCAAAACAGGCGGTATTTTTTACCGCCTGTTCGCTGAAATTACTCCTCGTCGACCTTATTTTCCGCAATGACCTTCTGAGCCACCGCCGCCGGTGCCTCCTCGTAGCGGACAAACTCCAGCGTGAAATAACCACGTCCCTGCGTCGTGGAACGCAGCATACTGGAATAGTCGCTCATCTCCGCCATGGGAACCTCGGCGGTGATTCCGGTAATGCCCGGCTCCGACGCCGGCTCCATGCCGATCACGCGGCCGCGGCGTTTGGTGATATCACCCATAATGTCACCGGTATTATCGTTGGGAACAAACGCGCTCAGCAGACCGATCGGCTCCAGCAGCACGGGAGATGCCTGTGCGATACCGGCCTTGTACGCCAGCGAAGCCGCTGTCTTAAACGCCATTTCCGACGAATCCACGGGATGGTAGGAGCCGTCCACCAG
>CAYQBP010000039.1:0-10781 GCA_964415745.1 uncultured Eubacteriales bacterium | reverse complement strand
TTTTCAAAAAAATTCAAAAAAACACTTTACTTTGCTAACGTGGTAGTGTATAATAGCATTACAATAAATTCTGCAAAGCAGAGTAGGAGGAATTTTTTATGAAACGGTTTTTAGCATTGTTGGTGGTTTGTGTCCTGGCGCTCACCTGTTTCGTCGGTTGCAGCAAGAGCGGCTCTGATCTTGACTATGTCAAGGAAAAGGGCAAGCTGGTTGTCGGCATCACGGACTTCGAGCCGATGGATTACCAGGACGAGAACGGCAAGTGGATCGGTTTTGATGCCGACCTGGCTGCCGCGTTTGCCAAATCGCTGGGAGTTGACGTGGAGTTCGTCGAAATCGACTGGGACAACAAAACCTTCGAGCTGGACGGCAAAACGATCGATGTGGTTTGGAACGGCATGACGCTGACCGACGAGGTCACCTCGGCGATGGCTTGCTCCAATGCCTATTGCGACAACGCACAGGTGGTTATTGTGAACGCCGCAAAGGCCGACCAGTATCAGACCGCCGAAGCCTGCAAGAGCTTGAGCTTTGCGGTCGAGGCCGGCTCCGCCGGTAAGAATATGGCGGAAGAAAACGGCTTTACCTTTACCGAGGTGAAGGATCAGGCAACCGCGCTGATGGAAGTGAAATCCGGCACCTGTGACGCCGCCATCATCGACTCGCTGATGGCCGCCGCCATGGTCGGTGAAGGCACCGGCTACGCCGATCTCACCTACACCGTTAAGCTGAACAGCGAAAAGTACGGCGTCGGCTTCCGCAAGGGCTCCGATCTGGTTGAAAAGCTCAACGAGTTCTTCAAAACCAGCTACGCCGACGGCACCATGATGTCGATCGCCGAAAAGTACGGCGTTCAGGCTTCGGTGATCGCACAATAATTCGGCACAACAATCGTTGTAAATATTTCCGAAAGCAGAGGGCGCGAACAGCACTCTCTGCTTTCGGTGTGAGTATGAATGGCAAAGGATTTTTCTATGAATACATTTATTGAACAGTTCCCCACCGTGTTTCATGCACTGAACATCGGCTTCCTCCAAACTCTTAAGCTGTTTGTCATCACCCTGATCGGTTCATTGCCGCTGGGACTGATTATCTCGTTTGGCTCCATGTCCAAATTCAAGCCGCTGAAATATGCGGTCAACATCATGGTTTGGATCGTTCGCGGCACACCGCTGATGATACAGCTACTGATTATTTACTACTTCCCCGGTCTGACATTCCACACCAATGTGTGGGGAAGCGGTGAAACCGGACGCTTTTTCGCCTCGGCCGTGGCGTTTATCTTCAACTACGCCTGCTATTTTTCCGAAATCTTCCGTGGCGGTATTCAGGGCGTTCCGATCGGTCAGCAGGAAGCGGGTCAGGTGTTGGGGCTTTCCAAGTCGCAGATATTCTTCAAAATCACCCTGCTTCAAATGATTAAGCGCATTGTCCCCCCCGTCTCCAACGAGATCATCACGCTGGTCAAGGATACCTCGCTGGCGCGTGTGATCGCTTTGCAGGAGCTGATCTGGGCCGGTCAGGCCTTTTTGAAGGGCTCGCAGGGCATATCGGGTCAGATATGGCCGCTGTTTTTCACCTGCGTCTACTACCTGCTTTTCAGCGGTCTGCTGACGGTGCTGTTTAACAAGCTGGAGAAAAAGCTGTCTTATTTTAAGGTGTAAGGAGGAAAGTATCATGTCGTTTCTTGAAGTAAAAAACATTTCAAAGAGCTTTGGAAAAACAAAAGTCCTGAAGGACGTGAGCTTTTCTCTGGAGGAGGGCGAGGTGCTGTCCGTGATTGGCTCCTCCGGCGGCGGAAAAACGACGTTGCTTCGTTGCCTGAATTTTTTGGAAATTCCGGACGGCGGCTTCATCACGGTTGACGGCGATCTGCTGTTTGACGGAACGGTGATGACCGATGAAAAAATGCGCGAAAACCGCCGGCATTTCGGCCTGGTATTTCAAAGCTTCAACCTGTTTCCGCAGTACACGGCATTGGAAAACGTATGCCTGGCGCCGCGCCTGCAGGCACGGGAGCAACCCGATTTCAAGGCAAATTCCAAGGAAATTCTGGCAAAAATCGAAGAACGCGGCAGAGAGCTGTTGGATCAGGTCGGATTGTCCGCCAAATGCGATTTTTACCCCTGTCAATTATCCGGCGGACAACAGCAACGTGTCGCCATCGCGCGGGCGCTGGCGTTAAATCCGGAAATTCTGTTCTTTGACGAACCGACGTCCGCATTGGACCCGGAATTGACCGGTGAAATTTTGCGCGTGATCCGCCAATTGGCAGACAAGAACATGACGATGGTGATCGTCACCCACGAAATGCAGTTTGCACGCGATGTTTCCAACCGCATCATTTTCATGGACGGCGGCGTGATCGTGGAGCAGGGTACGCCGGAGGAAGTGCTGGAAAACCCGAAGAACGAACGCACCAAAGCCTTTTTGGCCCGTGTTGCCAACCCGTAATACAGCTCTGTACACAAAACGAGCCACTGCCGATCGGCAGTGGCTCGTTTGCTTTCTTGAATATGTGGCGCACGCCGTGCGGATTACACGTTTTTCTTGTCGCGGAAATCCATGTAGTAGTTCCAGTCAACCGGCGTAATGCTGTGGGGGCCGGTTTTCACGTGATAGCCGATGCTTCCGTCGTGATACGGCGTATCCACCTGTACTTCTCCTTCATCGGGAAGCACCACGCCGGTCATGCCGTAAATCTTTTCGTACACTTCGCTCGCCATGCGGCAACCCAGCCGTTCGTGTTCGGGGTCCGACCAGCTGTCCAGTGAGCTGCTTCCCACGTACACCGGACGCGGTGCCATGGTGGCGATCAGCATGTGCTGGTCGACCGGGAGCGCATCCTCGTTATCCTGATACTGAGCAAAATTATCGCAGAACCAGTCGGTAACGAGAATATCCTTGATATGCTCGCCCTGCTTGCCGCGGAGCACCGCCGTGCCCATACAGCCGGAGTTGTTGGAAAAGGCCGTGGAAAAGCGCTGATCCATCGCCGCCGCCCACAGCGCCGTTTTCCCGCCGCGCGAATGACCGATCGTTGCCACGCGACTGCTGTCGATCAGGGGATCGGTTTCGATATAATCCATCACGCGCGACATGGCCCACGACCACGCGGCAATGGAAGCCCAGTCATTCCCCTTACGCTCTGCCGGCTTGGGGCCCAGACAACCGAAGACACCGCAATCGTGCTTTCCCTGTGCCTCCAAATCGGGATAGATTTCGCTATTGTACGTGACAAAAACCGCATAGCCACGGCCGGTGATGTCCAGCACGGGAACAAACGGCGTGTTCAGGTCGGATACGATGCAGGAGGCTTCCATCTGAAAATCGTGCATATCGTACACAAAGGCCGGAACCGGCTTGTCCGAATACGGAATAAAGGCATTGACGCGGAACGCATAGCCGGGAAATTTGATCCACAGCTGCTTATATATCAGCCGATGCCCTTTGTAATTCTGGCGCTGATACCCCAGCGAAAAGTGCAGTCCCTCCGGCTTTTCACAGGCGCGCCGCCCATAAACATGATCCTGAAACAAGTCCAGTATTTCGCCGCGGCGCTGTCCCTCCCACTGCTCGCGTGTCGTCACCGCTTCGCCGCTTTGCGTGCGTAAGCTGTTCGGGTATTCTGACATGATGTACTCCTTCCGACGGGCCACCGTCTCTGTTTTGGGCCACACAAGCCCATTTCTCCTATTCATTTTACCATTCGGACAAAACATTATCAACCCCTTTTTCCGCAAAGCTCTTGCTTTTTTTTAGCGATATGCTATACTAAATGCGTTATATCAAAGGGGGATTTTTTTTGAAAAACAAACAACCGCTCGCCTATCTCATGATCGTTTGCCGGTCGGTCATTTACGGTTCCTCTATTCTTTTCACCGGAACTCTGTTGCAGAGCACCTCGGTCATGGATGTGTTGGCACTGCGCTTTATGATTAGTGCCGTCGCCTTTCTGCTGTTGGCGGCTTTTCGGATTATCCGGATCGATTTTCGCGGAAAATCCTTGAAAATCATTGCCGCCGCCGCGATTTTCGAGCCGATCTGCTATTTTCTGTTTGAAACGCTGGGGCTCAGCCAAACGACCACCTCACTCGCCGGCATCTTGTCCGCCATGGCACCCGTGATGGTCGTGCTGTTTGAAACCATCTTTCTGCGTGAACGCACGAGTTGGCTGCAACGCATTTTGCTCCTGGTCAGCATCGCCGGTGTCTCGCTGGTCACCGTGTTCACCGGCAACAACGACAGCGGTCAGGTCAACACCTTGTGGGGAATCGCCTTTTTGATTTTGGCGTACACCTCCGGTGCGCTGTTCCTCATTTGCTCGCGCAAATCGTCTCAGCAGTTTTCCTCGGTGGAAATCACGTTTTTCACCACCATGGTCGGCGCCGTTGTTTTCAACGGCATCAATGTGGTGCGGCACCTGAATGCCGGTACGATCACCTCGTATTTTGCGCCACTGCTCCGCTGGGAAAACCTTGTCGGATTTTTGTTCCTCAGCATTCTGTCCTCGATCGTCGCCACCGTCATGAACAACTTCGCCGTATCCCGTATTCAGGCCTCGTCGGTGTCGGCGCTCAGTGGGATTGGCACCATCACCTCGATCGTGCTCGGTGTGCTGGTAAATCACGAGGTTCTGCACTGGTACCACTATGCCGGAACCGTCATGATTTTGGTTGGCGGAATCGGCGTCAACTACATCACACAACGCCGTTTGGAAAAGCAACAGCAAGCCTAAAAGCTCGGTCAAAAAAGCGGAGACAGGAAGTTTTCCCGTCTCCGCTTTTTATATTATCCGATTTTATGCCGTGCGCGTATCGCCCCAGAAAAACAGCGCCACCGTCCCCGGCCCGGAATGACTGCCGATCGTCGTTCCGACATCGTTGATCTCCACCTTGCCGCGCAAATTCGGAAAGCTGCTTTCCACCAAATCCGCCACCGCACGGGCGTCCTCGTAGCAATCGGAATGGCACATATAGCACTTACCGTCGTATGCCAATCCCTTGTGAGCGTGCTCCACCATTTGCTCATAGATCGCACGAATGACCTGCTTTTTGCCGCGAATCTTACTGCGCGGCACGAGCTGGCCCTTGTCATTCACGTTCAGCAGCGGGCAAATACTCAGCAGGCCGCCAAACCAGCCGGCCGCCTTCGAGATGCGCCCGCCTTTTACATAAAAGGTCAGGTCGGTGGAAAAGAACCAGTGGTGCAGGCGGTTCTTGTTTGCCTCGGCCCAATCGCGCACCTCGTCGATCGATTTTCCCTCGTCGCGCAGATCGGCCAGCTTATCGATGAACAGGCCGAAGCCGGTGGACGCCGCCAAGGAATCCACAATGTAGATTTTGCGGTCGGGATACCGCTCGGCGGCGATCGCCGCCGCGTTGCGCGCCGAATTGACCGAACCGGAAATACCGGAGGACAACGACAAATGCAGCACGTCCTTCCCTTCTGCCAGCAGGGCGCTGAAATACTCCAGATACTCCGAAATATTCACCTGCGAGGTGCTGGTTTCGGCACCCTCGCGCATACGGCGGTAAAATTCGGGAAAGGGTACACTTTCACCCAAATCGTCCGCGTACTCCACGCCGTCCAAGGAATAGTGAAAGCACACATAGCGAATGTCCCGCTCCTCAAAATGTGCTCGCGTCAGGTCTGCGGTGGAACAACAGCTCAAAATGTAATCGCTCATGAATTTCCTCCTGTGTAATCACACGTTGTTTCGTACTGCACCAGTATACCAGCATTGCCGCCGTTTTTCACTCTCTTTCCGCCGTTTTTCGCTCTACAAAGCAAAACGCCGCAGTAGAAACGGAAAAACCGTTCTACTGCGGCGAGAATCCGCGAAAATGCGGCGGTCGGAGACCTGCTTCAAATCAACGTCGCGACGCCGTCCGACAAATGATACACGCGATCACTGCCGGAAACCGTGGTGCTTTTATGCGAGATCAACAGCACCGCTTTATCGTGCAGATCATGAAGATTGCGAAGCAACCGTTCCTCGGTTTGTCTGTCCAGCGCCGAGGTGCACTCATCCAAAAGCAACAGAGGCTCGTCACCGATCAGCGCCCGTGCAACGCCGACGCGCTGTGCCTGTCCTTCGGAAATGCCAAATCCGTTTTCACCGATCGCTGTATCCAGGCCATCCGGCAGCGTGGCAACAAACTCCTCCAGGCACGCGGTGCGAATCACGTTGTTCAGCTGTTCCTCCGACACATCGCGGAAAAAGGCGATGTTCTGTCGCAGGGTTCCGGAAATCAGCACGTTGCCCTGCGGCACATACGCCATCAGGCACCGAACGGCGGCACCGACCGGCAAGCGACCACTCTCCCCTTCCAGAACGATCGTGCCCTCGTGGCAGGGGTAAATTGACAATATCAGCTTCATCAGCGTGCTTTTTCCGATGCCGGATTCACCGACCAGAGCGACACATTCGCCGCGCCGCACAGTGATGTCCACGCCGTTCAAAACCGGAGTCGTCTCGTCGTAGGAAAAACGGACGTGAGACAAGACCAGCTGTCGAAATCCGTTCTTGAACGCGGCGGCTTCGTCCGGCGAGATCGATTCCGTCTCTGAGGCTTCTTCATCGATCTGCTTCAGGCGTTCCGCCGATGCCATCACGGCGTAATACTGCGAAAGCAGACCCGAAGCATTTCTCAACGGCGACTGCAGCTGTTCAAACACCTGGATCAGCGCCGCCAGTGTACCGACGGTTACCGTGCCGATCGCCAAGCCGACCACGCACCACAACAGCATGAAATAGTACGCCGCCGTCATCAGAGCGTACATACCGGAGCTGCCCAGAATTTGCAACCGATTGCGGCGTAGCTTTAAGCGAAAATGCTCTTCCTGAAAAACGTCCAGCTCCTGCGAGGTTGCTTCCTCCACGGCAAACGCCTTGACCGACAGAAGCTGTGAAAAAATCTCCTGCATAAACGACCGCGTTTTTCCGTATGCTTCCTGACAACGCTTGTGCAACCGCTTCAGATGATTTCCGTAAAAGCGACTGGCAACAATCACCAGCACGCCCACACCGATCAGCACCAGCGACAGGCCGGGCGCCAGCACGACCAGCAATGCCATGCCGCCGACCAGCCGTGCAAGCAACGACACGGCCGACGGAATCAGCCCGGTCACGCCCTGTGACACCAAGGCGGTATCGCTGGTCAGGCGGGTGATGAGCTCGCCGGAATGATATTGGTGCAGTGCCGTATAATCGGCATGAAGCAACGAGGAAAACACCTGCCGCCGCAGGGACATTTCCAGCTTTCCGGCCGCATATACCTTAAATCGACTTGTAAAAACGTGTAATACGATCTGCCCCAGCACGACACCGATGACCGTCAATGCCGGCACATACAGCGCAGGCTGGCACAACGCGCTCCACACCGTGCCGGGACGGTCGCTCTGTAATAACATCTGCGCCGCTTCCAGCAGTTCCTTGGACAGCAATGCCAGCCACAAATACGCCAGTGAGGACGCGGCACCGAACACAGACAGCAACAGCACACTCGGTAGCTGTCGCCGCGTCTGCGTGAAAAGCCAACGCCTCACGGTTTTATGATATTTCACGCTGTTTCCTCCTCCGCATTCGGGAAGCTACTCGAAAGAGATAGGGGCGCACCGGACGCGCCAGCATCCAGAAAAAGCTGTATAACCGATACCACGCATGGCGACAGCTACCGACCTTGCCCTTGCGGACAAATCCGGTCATCACCGCCAGCACGCACGACTTCGGCAGATCGCACTCCAGCGTCCGCTGGGCATCACCTGCCAGCTCGTAGGTATCCTTTTTCACATGAATAATGCGATGCAATACGAATTTTCCGTCGGGACGCCGATAAAGCGGCACATCGCCGCGACGCAGGGACAACGGATCGCAGGGTGATAAAATCACGCTGTCACGCCGATCGCGAAACAGCGGAAGCATACTGTTTCCTGTCACGCCCAGTGTTACTGTCATACCCTGGCGGAAGGAGTCCTCCATCATGGGGAGAAGCTCGACCATGGCCACCTGTGCTTCAACCGGCTTCATGCGAGCAGCTCCGCTTCCCGTAAGGAGGCGATAAACGCTTCCAAATCCGCTTTGGCGACCTCGCCCGGTACATCGTATTCGTGGCACAGTGCCGCCAACAGCTCGTCGGCCGTGCGCTCGGCCTGAAGCTGCTGCCACAGGAAGGCACCCGTCTCATTCAGCTTAATCAGGCCCTTGAAATCCAGGGTTTGCCGTCCCACGGCAACCACGACGTGGTCACCGCAAATATTACGCACCACGAATCCGTCTTTCACCTTCATGCCATTTCTTCCTTTCCAAAGCTCAGTGTTGTATGAACCAGCCTGACGGCCTCCTCGCTGATGGTACAGGTCAGCAAATACGCCGGAACCGCCTGCAGCAGCCGCATCGCCGTATCCAGCAGGCGTTCGCCCAGTGCGGCGTCGTGATAAGGCATCGACAACTCCCGATTCATGTACAATAGCCCCTCGGTGGCCGAAAGGCGGCGAATGTCATTGACCTCACCACGCTGTAAAAACACGATGCCGCGCAACGGCGCAGAGACATTGCTGTTCAAATCGGTCTTTCCACTCCAAGGAGTACCGTAAACGATCGGCTGATGAAGATCATTAAAGCGGATCGCCGGCTTGTCATCGTTCAGCATAACCACCCGATCGCCGTACAACGCACGCCACAAAGCGGCGTGCGTTGACTTTCCGGTGCCGGAGGGAGCGGAAAAAATGACACCGTTCCCGTCCAGCGCCAGTGCCGATCCGTGCAAGACCATGCCATCCAAATATGTCAGGCGATCTGAAAACACCAGTCCGGTCAGCATATACTCAAAATCCGTCAGTGTCAGTGTCGGGTGGTGACGGTCACACGGCACACGAATTTCCGCGTCGGCGTAATCCCGTGTGCAGGTGATCGTTTGCCACAAGCGACCGCTTTTGCTTCCGTATAAGCCGCGGCAACGCCGCCCGTCGGCCAGCTCCGTGATCCTCAGCCGTTCATTGCACACGGTGGTCGGGCCCTCCGGCAGAGGAATCCGCGGCGGTGCTTCAAAAGAAATCGTCAGATCGGGGCGGCCGGCACTGTGATCCCGATAGTCCTGCAATCGGGAAGCAAAGAATTCCGTGTCGGTATTCGCCATATCGATCACCAAATCGGCAATGCGTACACGTTGCACAGTCGCCCTCCTCCCCGCTTTGATGCCGTTTGTTTATCCGTTTTCGCGCGTGTAATCCAGCAAGCCGCCTGCCAGCAGAACCGCGATCTGGCGCTCCGAGAAGCCGGCGTTCAGGGTGTAGGTCTCGCCGGTCGTTTTGTTTTCCAAAACCACGGCGTCACCGTTTTGAATACGCTGACGCACGTCGGGCAATACCAGCTCATCGTACAGAGAAATGCGGTCATAATCCGCCTCGTTGGCAAAGGTCAGCGGCAGGATACCGGCGTTGATCAGGTTGGCCGCATGGATACGGGCAAACGATTTGACCACCACGGCACGAATACCGAGATACAGCGGTGCCAACGCCGCGTGCTCACGCGAGCTTCCCTGGCCGTAGTTGGAGCCGCCGACGATGATGCCGGCGCCTTCCTTGTGGCAACGCGCCGGAAATTCCGGATCGCACCGCACAAAGCAATGCTCGGAAATCGCCGGAATGTTGGAACGCAACGGAAGAATTTTGGCACCGGCCGGCATGATATGGTCGGTGGTAATGTTATCCTCGACCTTCAACAGCACCTTTGCCGTGATCGTATCGTCCAGCGGACGCGTCTGCGGAAACGGCTTGATGTTCGGGCCGCGCACCACCGTGATCTGATCCATTTCGGATTCCGACGCCGGCGGAATAATCATGTTATCATCGATATGGAATTTTTCCGGCAATGTCACCGAAACCGGATCGCCATACGTACGCGGATCGGTCAGCACGCCGGTCAGCGCGGACACGGCCGCCACCTCGGGGCTGACCAGATACACCTGACCGTCGGCCGTGCCGGAGCGTCCCTCAAAGTTACGATTGAAGGTACGCAGAGAAACGCCGCCGGAATTGGGCGACTGTCCCATGCCGATGCACGGGCCGCACGCACATTCCAGAATACGGGCACCAGCGGCGATCAAATCCGCCAAAGCGCCGTTTTCTGCCAGCATCGTATATACCTGCTTGGAGCCGGGTGCGATGGAAAGGCTGACATTCGGGTGCACCGTGCGACCCTTCAGGATCGCGGCCACCTTGAGCATATCCATCAGCGACGAATTGGTGCAGGAACCGATACAGCACTGATCGACCGTGATACCGGCCAGCTCCGTCACGGGACGCACAGCGTCCGGCGAGTGCGGGCACGCCGCCAACGGCTCCAGCGCGTTGAGGTCGATGTCGATCACTTCGTCGTAGATCGCATCGGCATCGGGCTGCAGCGGCACCCAATCCGCTTCGCGTCCCTGTGCCTTCATAAACGAGCGCGTGACCTCATCCGACGGGAAAATCGAGGTGGAGGCACCCAACTCGGCACCCATGTTGGTAATGGTCGCCCGTTCCGGGACAGAAAGCGTGGCAACGCCGTCTCCGCCGTACTCCACGATTTTACCGACGCCGCCCTTAACGCTCATGCGGCGCAGAACCTCCAGAATCACGTCCTTGGCCGCCACCCAGGGCTGTAGCATGCCGTGAAGATTGACACGCACCATCTTCGGCATGGTAATGTAATAGGTGCCGCCGCCCATGGCAACCGCCACGTCCAGACCACCGGCGCCGAACGCCAGCATACCGATTCCGCCGCCGGTCGGCGTGTG
>CAYQBP010000038.1:0-10935 GCA_964415745.1 uncultured Eubacteriales bacterium | reverse complement strand
CATGGTTGCGGGGGATGGATTTGAACCACCGACCTTCGGGTTATGAGCCCGACGAGCTACCCCTGCTCCACCCCGCGATGTCTTTTGGAGTATCTATACTATACCACAAAAGCTACACGGTGTCAAGGCTTTTTGCAAAGAAAAAGCAAGGAATGTTCGACACATTCCTTGCTTTTCGGTTCTTTACAGTACCTTGGACAAAAATTCCTTCGTGCGTGGGTGCTGCGGTGCACCGAACACCTGCTCCGGCGTTCCCTCTTCGCAGATCACACCGTCGTTCAGAAACAGCACACGTGTTCCCACCTCGCGCGCAAAGCCCATTTCATGGGTAACGATCACCATGGTCATGCCCTCGCGAGCCAACTCGCGCATAACCTCCAGCACTTCACCAACCATTTCCGGATCCAGCGCCGAGGTCGGCTCGTCAAACAGCATCACGTCGGGATTCATTGCCAACGCCCGCACGATAGCCACACGCTGTTTTTGTCCGCCGGAAAGTTTGGAGGGGTACTCGTTTGCTTTATCGCGCAAGCCGACCTTTTCCAACAAAAGCAGCGCCTGCTGCTCCGCCTGTTCGCGAATTTCACGCGAGCTACGAATATCCGCTTCCTCGTACGGACGCTTGAACAGCTTGTTCCACTGTGCCTTACGTGCCTTCTTCTGAGCAACGTAAATCGGCGCCAGCGTCAGGTTCTGCAACACGGTTTTATTATTGAAAAGGTTGAAATGCTGAAACACCATGCACATTTTCTGTCGATGCACGTTGATGTCAACGCTGAAATCGGTAAGATCGACGCCGTGGAACAAAACCTGCCCCGAAGTGGGATCCTCCATGCAGTTCAAACAACGAAGCAGGGTGCTTTTTCCGGAGCCGGACGGCCCGATCAGCACCACGACCTCACCCTGTTTGATGGTGAGGTTGATACCCTTCAGTACCTGGAGATCGCCAAAACTCTTGTGAAGATCACATACTTCTATCACTTTTTCTCAATCTCCTTTCCATCAGCTTGATGCCCAGGGTGATCAGCATGACCAGCACGATATAAATGAGTGCCATAGCGAGGAACGGAACCATCCATTCATAATTGCTGGTACCGATGCTGTTGAACGCCTTATACAGATCGACCGCACCGACGAAGCTGACAACGGAGGTTTCCTTTATCAGCGTGATGAACTCATTTCCCATGGTGGGCAAAATGTTCTTGATCGCCTGCGGAATAACAATCTTCAGCATGGTGGCCGTAAAGCTCAGACCCATAGCCCGACCGCCTTCCATCTGACCGGGATCGACCGACAAAATACCGCCGCGCATGATTTCGGATATGTAGGCACCGCTGTTAAGACCAAATACCAGCACCGATACCGAAAGGGAATTCATATTGATGCCGATGATCGGGAACAGCACGTAATAAAACAGCAACAGTTGTACCACAATGGGCGTGCCCCGGAAAAACGAAACATACACACTGCAGACCCGATCCAAAACGCGCGGCAGACTTTTGTATTTCGGCATGACGCGCACGGCGGCAATCAGGGTGCCGATGACCGTGCCAATAATAAGACCCATTACCGCAATAATCAAGGTGTTTTTAAGACCGAGAAGCACCTCGCGATAGGCGCCTTCATAAGAAAAGCTTATCCAGAAATCCGTTAATTTTCTACTGAAATTTCCCATGAAATCAATCCTTTATACAAACAAATACTTCACCGTTGCCGGTGAAGTATTTGCCCTATTACACAGTGCAAGCTTACAGCTTATCGTTGAAGGACTTCACGATGCTGGCAGCAGGTGCGGCGTCGATAACGACGTAATCAATGCCACCGTTCAGCATATCCTGCACCGCCAAAGCGCCGCTGGAATAGCCCTTCGTCTCTACCTTGTAGCCGTCGAAGCCGAGATCCGCATCGCCCTTGCAATAGCCTTCACCGGTGGTGCCGTTCTGCACACCGATCTTTTTGCTGCTGTCAAAGCTGTTCAGAATCTTCTCGACGTCCTCCGCGGTCTTGCAATCGTCAAAGGTGGTGTCGCTTTCCTTCACAACAATGCGCTGGGAAGCCTTGTAGTAAGAATCGGTAAAGGTAACGTGCTCTTTTCTGTCTTCGGAGATCGTCAGACCCGCCATGGCGATGTCCGCCTTTTTCTGGCTGACGTTCAGGCAAACAGCGTTAAAGTCAACGTTCAGGATTACCAGCTCTTTGCCGAGCTCCTTGGCCAGCAAATCCGCAATTTCCATATCGATACCAACGTACTTGTCGCCTTCCTTATATTCAAAGGGAGCGAATTCCGCGTTGGTCACGACGACCAGCTGATCCTTGCTGTCGTCCAGCGTGGCAGAAGTCACCGGCGTGGGCGTTCCGTCACCGAAGTACTTGTCACAAATCTTGTCGAATTCACCGTTGTCCTTGATCTCGGCGATAAAATCGTTGACGCTCGCCAACAGCTCCGGCTGATCCTTATCCACACCGAAGGCATACAGCTCGTCGGTCAGGTCAATGTCGATCACCTTGATTGCCTCCGCCTTGTTTCCGCAAGCGGAAAAAGCAAACAGCATGACCGCTACCAGAAGCAGAGAGACTACTTTTTTCATTCTGATTTCCTCCTTAAACTATAAATGCTGATAACAGTATACATCGTCTTTCGTAAAATTGCAAGGGGTATTTCAAAAAAATGTATTGTTATTCAAAAAACCGCATATTATTCGTGGAATATTTGCATAATCGCTGGTCGCACGCACCTCGGAAAGACCGGCATCACGGAACAGCTGTGCCACCGCACTGTCCTGTCCGATACCGACTTCCACGGCGAGCATACCGCCGGGACGCAACAGCGGCACCCAGCGTTCGGTAATCGCACGGTAAAACAGCAGTCCGTCCTCTCCGCCGTCCAGTGCCATGCGCGGTTCGCGATGCACCTCCCGTTGCAACGACGGGAGCTCCGCCGCCGGAATATACGGCGGATTGGAAACGATCGCATCAAAGCGTTCGCCATCGATAACGGGATCCGTTAAAATGTCGGCGCAAACCGGCGTTACCTGCCACTGCGGATACCGCGCCACATTCCGTTCCAGAAAGCGAAAGGCATCGGGGGATTTTTCCACGGCGACAACAGAAGCCGACGGACACAGCGAGGCGATGCCCAGCCCGACGCAGCCGCTTCCGGCGCACAAATCCAGTACACGCGGAGCGGTCAGCGACGCCAAGTGCCGGGCCGTCAACTCACACAACAGCTCGGTTTCCGGTCGGGGAATCAGTACGCCCTCCCCCACCTCCAGCGTCAGTGACAGAAAATCCCACGTTCCCAGCAAATACTGCAACGGCTCACCGGCCGATCGTCGCTCGGCGGCGGCGAGTACGCGGCGGCAAACGGCGTCCTCCACCAGTTGATTACGACGGCCGGCTACTGCACCGCGTCCCAGCTCACCGACGTCCTCCAGCAAACAGCAAGCATCAAAAGCGGGCGAGTCACACTCGCCCGCTTCCAAGCGTTGTTTTACCGTGTTGAACAGCTCAATTACCGTCATCGCTGACAACTTCTTCCTGTAATTCTTTCTGCGGTATGACCGGAACGAAAGCGGCGATGGCACATTCGATCATAGAGTCGTCCGGCTCTTTGGTCGTCAAGCGCTGAATCCACAGACCGGGTGCCGAAATGATGCGTGTAAAGCGATTGTCCTTTCGCCCTGCCAGCTTAATCAGCTCAAACCCGACGCCGACTGTCAACGGCAACAGGGCCAGCTTAACAAGAACGCGTAACCAGACGGTTTGAATCCGGATACAAATGGAAACGATCATGCCGACCAGCAAGGTCAGCACGATGAACGACGTGCCGCAACGCGGATGAAAACGGCTTTGCCGCCGAATGTTTTCGACGGTCAGCTCCTCACCGTGCTCGTAGCAAAAAATGGTTTTGTGCTCGGCGCCATGGTACATGAACACGCGCCGAATGTCCTTCATCAGCGTAACGGCGACCAGATACAAAAGGAACAGCACCAGCCGCAGTAAGCCTTCAAACGCACCGCGCAGTACGGCGTTGTTTGTCCAAAAATCGGTATTGGCGGCACGATCCAGCGCACCGGCCATCCATTTGTAGAGCAACGACGGCAGGTACATAAACAATCCGGCGGCCAGCAAAACGCCCAGCACGGTGCTGATGACCATGACGAGGCTCATCAGGAGCTTTTGCGATTTTTCGTTTTCGGCGGTCTCCTTGGTATCCTCCTCCAGACCTGCCAGCTCGGCCGAACGCATCAGGCACCGGTAGCCGACGCACAGGGATTCCACCATACCGTACATACCGCGAAAAATCGGCAATTTCCAAAAACGGGGACGTTCACGCTGTGCCGCGGTGCAATCCTCGGTAACGATCTCACCGGACGGCTGACGCACCGCCATGACGGTCTTTTTCGGCCCGCGCATCATAATTCCTTCGATCAACGCCTGACCGCCGATGGACGTGCGAATCGGTGCTGACTGCGATTTATTGCTCATGAGTATCCTCCTTGACCGTCGGCAAGGTGACGGTGACAACCGTTCCCTCGCCTTCCCTGCTGTCTAATTCCAGCGTGCCGTGGTGCGCCTGTATGATCTCCTCCGCAACTGCCAGTCCGATGCCGGAGCCGGGCTTCTGATTGTTGGCGCGGTAAAATTTCTGCTTTACCTTCGGCAAATCCTTTTCCGAAATGCCGATTCCGTTATCGCTGAACACGATTTGAACGCCTGCGGGAACGGTGGCGGCGTCCACGCGAACCATGCCGTTTTCCTTCCGTGCATATTTCAGAGCGTTATCCAGAATATTGACAAACACCTGTCGCAGACGGTCGCGGTCACCCAAAACAGGTGGCAACGACTCCTGCTCACAGCACTGCAGGGTGATACCCTCGCTCTGTGCGCGATCCTCAAACAAGAACACGGCCTCCTGCACCTCGGCGAACACGTCCAGCTGCTCCTGTGGAACCGTTTCCTTGATTTGTCGCATACGAGAGAAATCCAGCAATTCCTCCACCATGCCGGACAGTCGCTCCGCTTCACTGCTGATGACCGACAAGCCCTTATTCAACAGCTCCTCGTCACGCAACGATTCGTCACGCAGAGTTTCGCTCCAGCCCTTGATAGCCGTCAGTGGCGTTCGCAATTCGTGAGAGATGGAGGAAATAAAGTCGTTTTGCAATTCACCGGCACTTTCGATTTCCGCCGCCATATCGTTGATGGTATCGCACAATTCGCCAATCTCATCGTTGCGA
Organism: uncultured Eubacteriales bacterium; assembly: GCA_964415745.1. Classification (GTDB taxonomy): domain Bacteria; phylum Bacillota; class Clostridia; order Oscillospirales; family Acutalibacteraceae; genus RGIG3009. Next base: position 5,695 of record CAYQBP010000038.1, on the reverse strand, counting down.
TGCTTTTCGATGCGGCAGGAATAGTCCCCCTGCGCTATTTTTTTGGCGGTGATGCCAATGGCCGACAGGGGGCGCAAAATACCGCTGATGAAATAGGCACTGGACAATACCACAAAAAAGATGACAGCCAGACCGAAGGCGATCAAAATGGAGATCAACACGGCAATTTGCGTATCCACCTTATCCAACGCCGCCAAATAGCGGATCGCCCCATGGATCGTTCCGTTGTCCTCCACGATCAGCAGCGTGAGTGCCAGCACCTTTTGTCCGCTGCCGCTTTCACCGATCCACACGCCCTTCGGCTCGCCGGAGCCGTCGGTATACGCCTGCATCGCCTTGCGATAATCCTCCGGCGACGACAAATTCGGCAAAAAGCCGGTGGAGCTGGCCAGTACATCGCCCCTGGAATTCAAAATTTGAAACTCGATTTTTTCCTTATCCGGAAATTCCTCCATATAGTCGCGGGCACTGTCCGCAAAGCTCCAGCCGTCCCGTTCAAAATAGGTGGTCAACATATCGGAAAACGAACGCGCCCGTGTGTACAGGCTGTGCTCTGCCTGCTCGTAGTAATATCCGCGAATGGCGACAGCCGCGACAATTTCCAGGATCATCAGTAACACGGCAACAACGCCGAGCCCGTTAACGAGCCAGCGTCGTGTAACCTTTTTGAACAGCATGCGTGTCACTTCTCTTTCACGGATAGTACGCTTACGGTATCCACTGATATCCCTTACCCCACGCGGTTAAAATATGCTGAGGCTCGGAGGGGTCTTGCTCCACCTTCATGCGGAGGCGGCGAATGTTGACATCAACAATCTTGTCGTCACCGTAATGGCCCTCGCCCCACACACGCTCCAGAATTTCGGAGCGGCTCAGCAATTCACCGGGGTGGGTCATGAAGAATTCCATCAGCTGGAACTCCACCTGGGTCAGCTCAATAACCTCGCCGTCCTGGCGCAACATCCGGTTACGCAAATTCAGCGAAAAATCCCCCGACCGAATTTCTTCGCAGTAAAATGAGTTTGACGTATCAATACGACGGAGCAACGCCTCCACACGGGCGATCAGCTCGGACGGGCTGAACGGCTTGGTCACATAGTCGTCGGCACCCATTCGCAGGGCACGCACCTTTTCATGCTCCTGCGAACGCGCCGTCAGCATCATAATTCCCAACGAAGCATCCTGGCGGCGCAAATACTCGCACAGCTCGAAGCCATCGATACCGGGCAACATCACATCCAGCAAAGCCACACGGATACGATCCTTGTTTTCCAAATACAAGGCCTGTGCTTCCTCACCGGAGGCCGCCTCGATCACCTCGTGTCCGGCGCGGTGCAGGTGTATGACAACAAACTCACGAATAACCGATTCGTCCTCACACAACAAAATACAGCTCATCAGATGTCCTCCTCGGATAAGTGATAGAATAAATAGTGAAAATCTTCGGTTGTCAGTTGGGGTTGCTTATCGGAAATACAGACAGCATAGCACTGTCCGTTATCCTTCTTCAAAAGACTGTAGCCCTCCGGCAAATCCTCCTCGGACGAAAACGCGCCGATGCGGAACAGCCACTCGCCGCTGTCGGAATCGGTATACAGGGTCAGGGTGCGTGTGCCGACGGTATAGGCGGCCGGTAAATCCTGCCATTCCTCACGCAGGCGCAGCATATAGCTGTCCTTTGCCGGGATCAGACCGATAAACTCCGTTTCCAGTCGCTTAGCGGAGTGGTTCCAGGAGCACCACTCCACGCGCCACAGCGCCTCGGCCGTTTCGGCGTCCTCAAAGCCGGGCATACGTGTGGTCACGGGCCATTCCATCATACCGTCGCCGTCGATGTCGCGGCTGGTAATCAGCAATTCACGCGTGGTAACGCTGTTAAGCTGAGCCGTCTGATCGCACAGAGGGGCACAAAGCTGTCCGTCTTCCCAGTAGATCAGCTCGGTAATCATGGCACGTTGTTCCTTATAGCAATCCAAAAACACGCCGTTGATGCCATCGGACAGCACGGCAACCGTGTATTCACCGAAGCTGATGATCTCGCTGTCCAGCATGATATTGCCTTGTGCGACGGCGCCTTTTTCGTCAAAAGAATACAGCTGTGCCGACGCCAAATGCGTGCCGGTAAGAATGTTGAGAAGCAAAAGATCATCGGCGCCGTCATCGGTAAAGTCGGCGATGACCAGATCGGTATAGGGCGCGACGAACGAAAAGTTGGTCAGGTCGTTACCCAAATTGTAGATCGATACACGGGAATCACGCGTGTTATACAGACTCCAGCCAATCAGCAGCTCCGGCATGCCGTCGTTGTTCAAATCGCCGAAATCGACGCGGTTGACTGCTTCGCCCTTGCCCTCGATGTCGGCCACCGAAATCCAGCTATCGTCGCTTTGTCGCTTGAGCAGATTGATATGCACCAAGGCGTTTTCGGTGTTGCGCCGATAAAAGGCGATGGCGGTGTCGGAGGCGGCGACGTCCGTTTCCGTGGCAGACGGCGAAGCGGTCTTATTGGGCGAAAGAACGGTGCGCCCCTTCACCTGATCCAACGTGATGAAGGCGGAAAGGTACTCCCCGTCGGACGGATATTTCAGCGTATAATCCTCGGTTTCGCCGGAAGCGGTGTGAGACAGGATATAGGAATTCAGGGCGGCGCGAATGGCTTCCTGCTTGCCACCGCCATCGGGGGGGAACAGCTGTGACTCCACATTCAAGCCGATGGCATTGCACCCGGTCATCAGACACGTCACCGCCAACACGACCGCCGCCAGGCGGACAAAACGACTTTTCATGCTATTCCCTCCTTTATATTACTGTACAATTCTATTGTAAACGTATTTTTATGTAAAGTCAACCAAAAAGTAAAACCGCCCGGAGGCTCTCCGAGCGGTTTTTGATCTAAAAGCGGGCAAGCCGGTGATCCAGACTCGACAGCAATCGATACAATGGTCCCGACAGCACCAGTGCCGTTATGAAATTGCCGCCGCAGTGTAACAAATCAAACCAGATACCGCTGATCCAATAGGCGATCATGGTGGACGGGCCGCCGATCACCAAATAGAGCAACGCGCACAACGCGCCGAACAGCAGGCCGAAGATGGCATTGAGGATTGCCCAGCCGAATGACGACTGCATACGGCGGAACACCCACGCAACCAGCAGCAGCGGCAGCCACACGTACAGATAGTTGAGAAACCACTGGCCGAAGCCGTAGATCAAGCCCTCCAGCACCACAAACACATACAGCGGGTACAGCGTTTTTGCGCCGTACACGCGTACGTAGGTGATGAGCAAAACCGAAACGATTTCAATGTTGGGCAGCCACGCCAGTGCCACTTGAGACACGAACAGCAGGGCACCCAGCAAGCTCATCAGTACCAATCGGTACAAATCCAGCCGATGACCCTTCATGGTCTTACCAGCCGGTTGTCAGGGTCAGCTCAAATACTTCGCCGTCGGCGATCGGCGTTGTACTGCACCCGGTGAACAGCATTTCGCCGCCCTTGGTAATGCACCACCACTCCTGCTTGCCGCTGTCGGCAACACGACCGTCGACGGTATCGATGAAGAACATCTCGCCCTCACCGCTGCCTGCGATCAGGTCTTTTTGCTCCAGAGCGCCCTTCAGATAGTCTTCGTCGGTCGAGATGGAAATCTCCTTGGCAACATCGTCGTAAACGATCTTGACGGTGATCGTTTTGTCACCGACCGGCTCAGAATTTGCACCGTCACCGGTTGGCGTCACGGTTGTTACCGTGGTTTTTGCCGTACCGGCGTCGCCTCCGGAAGCGGGACGGTTGGCTTGATAGACCCATGCAAATACCAGTACCAGCACTACCAGCAGCACGGAGCCGAGGACAATTCCCCATTGTCTTTTGTTTTTCATACAAAAACATCCTTTCTTTCTACCGAACGAGATAAACTGCGGCAGAAAAAAAGAATGACAAATAAAGCCTATGCCGGAATCGGCTCCATTGTGCCATTGCCAACGCTCGTGGCTTTCTGCACGACAACATTCAGGCAAGTCTTCTGGCTCACAGGTCGCGCCGTCTCGCCTTCCCGATTGCTCAGTGGCACAATGAGACGACAGTCACCTGAATACAGCGACGGGTTCGCGGGGGATTTCCACCCCTCTTCCTTGTTCGGGTTGCCGCGCACGGCAACGCACCTGAAGATCCCAGTATTCGGTTGTCTATGCGCTGTGAGCCTTGCCACGGCGCAAGTTGAGTATAGCGCCATTTTGGAAAAATTGCAACCGGGTTTCGGAAAAAAGTAAAAATTCTTGACAAAAACGCACTTCCGTGTTACCATGATACCATAACGTGTTGATGAGGACGGCGGTTTGCAAAGCTTTTCTCCAGAGAGCGTCCGGTTGCTGAAAAGGACGCAGAAAAGCGCAGGTCGTTACCACCTCGGAGCGCTTCCGGGCGTTTTGACAAAAGGAAGCCGGCGCACCCCGTTATCGGTGACTGAAAGCGCGATGCCGTATGTGCATACGTCGGTATTGCGGAATTAGGGTGGAACCACGTGGCTGTTTGCCTCGTCCCTTTACCGGGACGGGGCTTTTTGTTTTGTATTTTGAAAGGAGAGTAAGCCTTATGTTGAATATCACCTTGAAAGACGGCAGTATCTGCCAAACCGAACAGACGACCGTCGAGGCGTTTTGCCGCGAGCTGTCCATGGGTCTGTACCGTAACGCCTGCGCCGCTCGCGTGAACGGCAAGGTCGTTGACCTGCGCTCCGCCCTCACCGAGGACTGCGCGGTGGAAATTTTGACCTTTGACGACCCCGACGGCAAGCGTGCCTACTGGCACACCGCCTCGCACGTCATGGCGCAGGCCGTGAAGCGCCTGTGGCCGGATACCAAGCTGACCATCGGCCCTTCGGTGGACAGCGGCTTCTATTACGACTTCGATCACCCCTCCGGGTTTTCCGCCGACGACCTGACCGCCATCGAAGCGGAAATGAAAAAAATCATCAAAGAGGCTTTGCCGCTGGAGCGGTTCACCCTGTCGCGCGCGGAAGCTCTGGAATTTATGAAGGAGGAGCCGTACAAGCAGGAGCTGATCGAAGCACTGCCGGATGATGCGGAAATCTCCTTCTACCGTCAGGGCGAGTTTACCGACCTGTGTGCCGGGCCGCATCTGATGGACACCGGGCGCTTAAAGGCGGTCAAGCTGCTCAGCGCCACCGGCGCGTATTGGCGCGGCGACTCCAATAACAAGATGCTGCAGCGCGTATACGGCATCGCCTTCCCGAAGGCCTCCGAGCTGGAGGAACACCTGGCACGTCTGGAGGAGGCTCGCAAGCGCGATCATAACAAGCTCGGCCGTGAGCTGGAGCTGTTCACCACAGCGGATGTGATCGGTCAGGGACTGCCGATTCTGTTACCGAAGGGCGCCCGCATCATTCAGCTGCTGCAGCGCTGGATCGAGGACGAGGAGCAAAAGCGCGGTTATCTGCTCACCAAGACGCCGTTGATGGCCAAGAGCGATCTGTACAAGATTTCCGGTCACTGGGATCATTATCTGGACGGTATGTTTGTGCTGGGCGATCCGCAGGACGAAACCAAGGAGTGCTTTGCACTGCGTCCGATGACCTGCCCGTTCCAGTATCAGGTTTTCCTGAACCGTATGCGTCCTTACCGTGATCTGCCGATGCGTTTGGGCGAAACCTCCACGCTGTTCCGCAACGAGGACAG
>CAYQBP010000037.1:8515-11118 GCA_964415745.1 uncultured Eubacteriales bacterium | reverse complement strand
GAGGGCAAGCCGGGCTACAGCTTTTATGCCGACCGTCCCTACGGCGGCGAAACCTACACGCCGGAGGAGTGCCCCATGCGCGACTCCGTGCTGTACATGAAACCGATTCATTGCTCGTCTGCCATCGGCATCGGCACCTACAGCAAGAAGGGCGACACCGGCTTTACCATGCACTACGGCTACGCCGAGGCGCGTATCCGTGCCGACCGTCCGGTGGGTGAATACGACGGTGTTCCGGCGTTTTGGGGCATCGGCAAGCGCGATTATGTCAGCAATTCTGCGCTGGCGTGGAAGGATTGCGGCGAGCTGGATATTTTGGAGATCAACATGAAGACCAACGAGCAGGGCGTCGAGGATATGTTCTATACCGGTACCCTGCACCATCATCATCGCCCCGGCACGTTCCGTGAGGACGGCAGAGTGGTGCAGAAGATGGGTACGAACTTTGTCAACGCGCTGGGCTATAACGAGACCCGTTGGCTGGACGATCAGTGGCACACCTACGCCGCTCTGTGGGAGCCGGGCTACGTGGCGTGGTATCTGGACGGCAAGCTGATGCACTCGGCGCGGTTTTCGCCGGACGCTCTGCCGGAGTATTTTTACCGCGACGACCCCACGCCCCTGCCGCGGTTTGAGGAGACCAACCCGTGGGCAAAGGAGCGCACATGGGTCGGTGCCCATTCCGTCATGGACGAGGAGGAAGAGGTCATTATTCTCGGCTGTAACTACAACTGGCCCATGGAAGTGGACTGGGTGCGTGTGTGGCAGAAATAAAATGGTGTAACAGCTTCAAAAAGTAAGGAGGACTTCGTATGAAAAAAGCGATCACGCCGCCGGAGGTGGCACGGCAAAACGGTATGACCCGTCTGGTGTTTGAGGATGATTTTGATTCGTACGACACCATCGACATGACCGGTGAGGGCAACTACGGCTACAAATGGTATCTCGCCCGCGCTTTTCGCGCCCGTCCGCTGACGCCGGACGATTTCCGCGTGGAAAACAGCATCCTGTATCTGGAGGAGCACGACAGCCTGTACAACTACGGGCTGGCGACCTACAATCCGCGCACCAACGTCGGTTTTTCGTTCAACAAGGGCGTGCTGGAGTTCCGTATTCGCGTTCCGCATTACGACGCCGCGCTCATGAAGTACGATGAGCCGGATTGCGGCGGCCCGGCGATCTGGTCGTTCCCCCCGGAAAAAATCCGCGATACCGCGCTGGAATGGGTGGAAATGGACTGGATGGAGTACTGGGGCACGTATGACGGACGGTTCCCGGACGGCTACTGGACGACGACCCTGCATCACGAAAAGCGCGTCGATGCCGAATCGAAGATCCACTTCCTTGCCAACAACACGGAGCGGCAGGGCGCCGGTAAGCTGGGCGACGGGCAGTGGCACACGCTCACCTTCCTGTGGGACGAAGGCTTCATCGACAGCTGGATCGACGGGGAGCAGTCTGTGCGCGTGACCTACCGCGACAACCGCCCCGAACCGACCCCGAAGGTGCAAATGGGTGACCCGGACACGAAGGGCATCTATACCCCCATGGATTCGCAATATCTGGCGCTGATTATCAACGGTGCCAAGAACAACCCGTTGGAAATCGATTGGATTCGCGTTTGGCAGCACTGAACCTATTCGCAGGCGATGAATATGCTTTTATGCATATTCATCGCGTTTTCCTATCGTCGCACGGCGACAGAATACAAAGCAGAAGGAGCAAGTGATGATGAAATTTGAAATGCGTGCAGTACAGATCGATCTGGCGCGTCAGATCGAAACGGTGGAGACGGTCTGCCGCTTTATGGATACCGTGGCAGCGTCCGGCATGAACACGGTGCTGATGTATCTGGAGGATCGCATCAAGACCGCTAGCTATCCCTATCCGTCCGATGCGGAAAGCTATTCGCCGGAGCAGATTCGGGAAATGGTGGCCTACGGCGAAAAGCTGGGTCTGGAGCTGATTCCCGTGGTGTCGCCGGTCGGTCACACCGAGCGGTTCCTGCGTCATCCGGAAATGGAGCATTTGGCCGAGCTGCGTGGCGGCATCATGGGGATGTTTGATAACCACTACCGTGTCACCTGCCCCAACCTGCAGGAAACCAAGGCATTTTTCAAGCAGTACCTCACCGAGGTGGCGGAGCTGTTCCCCTCCAAATACTTCCACCTTGGCTTTGACGAAATCCACGACATGGGCTTTTGCGAGCTGTGCAAGGGCACCCCGGTGGCGGATTTGTTCTACAATGCACTCAAGTATTTTTACGACGTGCTGAAGAGCCTCGGCAAGGAGGTCATGATCTGGGACGATATGCTGGAGCAGCAGCCGCGTTTGCTGGAAATGCTGCCGCGCGACATCATTCTGTGCGCGTGGTTCTATCAGTACACCAACCGCTATCCCGTGGCGCGGTTCAATACCAGCCGTAGCTACGACTATTTCACGGAATACGAGCGGCTGGGCTTCCGTTATCTGGCCAGCCCGTGGCGTCGCGGCTCCGTGGATACCATCACCGCCTATGCCGCCAAATGTCACCCCATGGGTATGCTGATGACCAACTGGGAAATGAGCGATTATCAGCAGATCCCGTTGCTGTACCCGGCGAT
>CAYQBP010000037.1:1556-8415 GCA_964415745.1 uncultured Eubacteriales bacterium | reverse complement strand
AAGACGCGCTTCCACCTGTGGCGCACCGGCTATGACCTGCACGAATACCGTGCCGGTGACGGCGGCGTGGAGCTGGCGCACATTTGTGCCGAAGCCGCGAAATGCTGTGAGGAGACCAAGGCACTGCGTGCCGAATGTCTGGCGCTGTGGCAGCGTTGCCGCCCCGGTATTGCGGCACCGCAGCTGGAAAGAATGCTGACCGAAGCGGAAAATGCGGCGCTGTGGCTGGTGGAAACCGCCGCTTGTGCAACCAAGGCGGACATCGGCCGTCTGGTGGTGCGCTTCGACCTGTCGGAGTTCTGCTCCTCCTGCAAAACGGTCGTCACCCTGAAGTACGCCGACGGCACCACGTTTGAGGCGGCGCGCGGCACATACAAGGCCATGTTTGAGCGTGTGCAGAAATATGACCGCAGCTTTGAAATCCCGGCGGACAAGGTGCCGCAGGAGGTCACGCTGTCGGTGCAGGGCTACGGTGCTTCCGGCTTCTGCTATGTCTCCGCCATGCTGCCCGGCAAGCGCGAATTTATTCCGTCGGGCGTCACCGCGGTGCACGGACAGGTGGAGCATCCGGAATTCCTGCTGACCGATGACAGCCGCGCTTCGACCTTTAACGAGCAGGATATGCTCCAGTTCTTTGTTAATGAAAATTCCGGCCATAAGGATAACAGCGTAACGCTGACACTGAAGGAGTGGTAATGTATGTTGTTCGAAAACGGCGATCGCATCATTTTTGCCGGTGACTCGGTCACGGATATGGGCAAACAGGGTGACGGCGAGGGTCTGCACGAAAAGATCGGGCACGGCTATGTGTGCGTGGTTGAAAACCTGTTGCAGGCGTGCTACCCGGAGCTGACGCTCCGTGTCACCAATGCCGGTGTCAGCGGCAATACCAGCCGCACCCTGCTGGAGCGGTTTGAGGCGGACGTGGTGTCGCGCCCGGCACAATGGGTGTCCATCAACATCGGTATCAACGACGTTTGGCGTCAGTTTGATATTCCCGGTATCCCGGAGCGCGCCGTGCTTCCGGAGGAGTACGAAAGCAATGTGGAGAAGATGATTTTGGCGGTGAAGGATCGGGTCAAGGGCGTGTTCCTGATGACACCGTACTACATGGAGCCGAATCGTCAGGACCCCATGCGTGCACGCATGGACGAATACGGTGCTATCTGCCGTCGTCTGGCGGAAAAGCACGGCTGTGAGCTGGTGGACATTCAGGCCATGTGGGATCGCTTCTTCCGCTACTGCCATTCCTCGCGCATCGCCTGGGATCGCGTGCACCCCAATCCGATGGGTGCAACGCTGATAGCACGCGAATTTTTGAAGCATTGCGATTTTGACTATAACCACGCGTGGTAAGCACCGCGGACTTTTTGCGAAAAGAGCAATAAGTGTCCGAAAAAAGTGCAGAAAGTGTCTTGCTTCGGCGGATACGATTTGCTATGATACCGATAGAGAAACTACATCGGAGGGATGATTGTGTTAACAGAAAAGCAGCTTCGGGAGCGCATCGACGAGCTGACTCTGGACGAGCTGGTCGGTCAGGTTCTCAACTTTGAATTTAACCAAAAGCGGCATAAACCGGAGTGGATCGAGCAGACTATTCGCGAGACCCTGCCCGGCAGTGTGTACTACGGCAACTGCGGCGATGAGTTTTGCGCGCAGGTTCGTGAATGGCAGTCGAAGTATTGCCGCGTTCCGACCATGTACGTTGCCGACGTGGAGCATGGCCCCGGCTGCGCTGTGCCGAACCAGGAGCTTTTGCCGCGCCCCATGGCGTGGGGTGCCGCCAATGATCCCGACCTGATCCGCCGGGCGCATCACGCAACCGCGCAGATTTGCCGCAAAAATATGCGGCATCTGGCGCTGTCGCCTGTGTGTGACATCAACATCAACTTCCGCAACAGTCTGGTAAATACCCGTGCCGTTTCGGACGATACCGATGCCGTTATCCGTGACATTACCGCGGCGGTCGAGGGCTTCCAGCAGGACAACCTGATGGCGGCGTGCTGTAAGCACTTCCCCGGTGACGGTGTGGACGAGCGTAACCAGCACTTCCTCACCTCCATCAACTCGCTGTCGCAGGAGGAGTGGATGAACACCTACGGCCGCGTGTATAAGGCGATGATCGATGCCGGCACCATGGCGATCATGGTGGCGCATATCGCGCTTCCGGCGTTTGACGAAAAGGTGAACGACATTTTGGGCTATCCGCCCGCAACGCTCAGCAAAAACCTGATGACCGGTCTGCTCAAGGGCAAGCTCGGCTTCGACGGCTGTATCGTCTCGGACGCCATGAGCATGGTCGGCGCCTGCGCCATGGTCAAAGCGGAGCTGTTGGCGGTGGAATACCTGAAGGCCGGCGGCGATATGATCCTGTTCGCACTGCCCACCGACTTCAAGTATATCAAGGAAGCGGTGCAAAGCGGCGACCTGCCGTTGGAGCGTCTGAAGGACGCGGTGCTGCGTATTTGGCGCATGAAGAATCGCGTCGGTCTGTTCGGCGAGGAGGAGCAGATTCAGCAAAAGCTGGCGGCGGAGCCGATGGAGGACATTTGCGAGCTGAGCCGCGAGCTGGCCGAGCGCAGTGTCACCGTGATCCGCAACGCCGAGGGTCTGTTCCCGCAAAAGAATTTGAAGCCCGGCTCCAGGGTGCTGCAGGTGGTCATTCAAATGGAGGACCCCGAACGTCCCGGCATTCACGGCATGACCGCCGTGGAGGAGGAGCTTCGTGCCCGTGGCATGGAGGTCACCACGCTCATCAACCCGAAGCACTACGACGTCAAGGACGCTACGGAAAAGTACGATCTGGCGCTGATGAGCCTGAAGATCGACTCCGGCAACTATACCGGCGGTACGCTGCGGATCGGCTGGGATCAGGTCATGGCGCTGTGGCGCGGCTACTTGATGCAGCATAAGAACCTGGTGTTCGCCTCGTTCGGCGATCCGTACAAGCTGTTTGACTATCCCTTTGCCGCCACCTACATCAATATGTATTCCGCCACCGAAAGCTCCCAGCGTGCCTTTGTGAAGGCGCTGTTCGGTGAGATCGAGGCGACCGGCAAAAGCCCGGTGGCATTTGAAGGCTTCTTTGACCGCGAGGTGTAAGGCATGCTGACGGAACGGCAGATTATCGAGGGCGTCGAAGCTCTGTCGCTGGACGAGCTGGTCGGCCAGGTGCTCAACTACGATATGAACGAGGAGCGTATCCCGCTGGAGCGCGCGGAGGAGATCATCCGCCGCACGTTGCCGGGCAGTCAGTATTTGTACTGTCCGCGCCCGGAGTATCGGGAAGCGATCCTGGCCATGCAGAAAAAATACTGCAAAACGCCGGTCATGCTGGTGGCCGATGTTGAGGACGGCCTGCAGGACACCGTTGCCGGTGAAAAGCCGTTGCCTAACCCGATGGCGTGGGGCGCGGCAGACGATCCGGCGCTGGTGGAGCGCATGGTTCACGCCGTGGCTCAGCGTGTTCGCGAGCAGGGTGTGTCGCTGGCGCTGGCACCGGTGGTGGACATTAACATGAACTTCACCAACTGCCTGGTAAATACGCGTGCCATTTCCGACAGCGCGGAGCAGGTTGCCAAAATCGGTGCGGCGGCGGTGCGCGGCTTCCAGCAGGATCGTCTGGTGGCGGCGTGCTGTAAGCATTTCCCCGGTGACGGTGTGGATCAGCGCAACCAGCACTTCTGCACCTCGGTCAACTCGCTGTCGCAGGAGGAGTGGATGAACACCTTTGGTAAGGTGTACAAGACGATGATCGATGCCGGTGCCATGGCGATCATGGCGGCGCACATTGCACTCCCGGCGTTTGATGAAAAAATGGACGACGTTTTCGGGTATCCTCCGGCGTCGGTCAGCAAACGGCTGATGACCGATCTGCTCAAGGGCAAGCTCGGCTTCAACGGCTGTATCGTGTCGGACGCCATGAGCATGATCGGCGTGTGCAGTGCCGTGCCGAGCGACCGCATCGCGGTGGAGTTCCTGAAGGCGGGCGGCGATCTGGTGCTGTTTGCGTTGCCCACGGATTTTGACCATATCAAGGCTGCGGTGCAAAGCGGCGACCTGCCGCTGGAGCGCCTGAAGGACGCTGTCATTCGCGTGTGGCGTCTGAAAAACCAGGTGGGTCTGTTCGGGGACGAGCAGGAAATCCAGGCCGCCCTGCATCCGCAGGAGTCGCTGGAGACAATGGCACAGCAGGTGGCCGATTCCAGCCTGTGCATCGTGCGTAACGCCGACGGTATTCTGCCGACGACCGAGCTGAAGGCCGGCTCCAAGGTGCTACAGGTCGTGGTTCGCAAGGAGGACCCCACCGATTCCGACAGCCACTCTCTGGGTGTCGTGGAGGAGGAGCTTCGCGCACGCGGCGTGGAGGTGACCACGCTGGTCAATCCGCAGCACTACACCGTGAAAAATGCGGCCGAGGAATACGATTACGTGCTGTTCAACATCTGCATCACGCCGCACAATTACTTCGGCGGCTCCATGCGGCTGACCAACCGTGAGGTACTGCCGCTGTGGCGCGGATATTTGCTGCAGCATCCGCGACTGATCTTCACCTCGTTCGGCGATCCGTACAAGCTGTACGACTACCCCTTCGCCCGAACGTATATCAACGCATTCTCCGACTCGGAGGCTACCCAGCGCGCGTTTGTCAAGCTGCTGTTCGGCGAGATCGAAGCCGTCGGCAAAAGTCCCGTGGCGCTGGAAGGCTTTTTTGAGCGTGAGGTATAAACGCCCTTTTTAACCATGTGAAAGGAGATTGATAACGTATGAATAATCGCTTTGTGTTCGGCAATGCCCGGTTCACCGTCATCGACGAAGGCGTGGTTCGCATGGAGTATGCGAACGACGGGAAATTCGTCGATGAAAAAACGCTGTTTGCCGTCAACCGCGAGCACAACGGCACACCGTTCACCACCGAGGACAGCGGCACGGTGTTCACGCTCCGTACCGCGCGGCTGGTGCTGACCTACGATTATGGCAAAAACGAGGGCTTCACCGCCGATACGTTGCGCGCGTCCGTTCTGCGCGACGGTAAGCTGTACGACGTCTGGTTTGCCGGCAAGAAAAACACCGACAATCTCGGCGGCACCCTACCGACGTTGGACGGCGTTCCCGGCTCCACCGCCGTCAAGGACGGCATCGTGTCCCGCGCCGGATGGTACCTGCTGGACGATTCCGGCACTCCCATTCTCAAGGATCAGTGGATCGCCGACCGCAGTGAGGAGCACGTCGCCGACTGGTATCTGTTCTCCTACGGTCAGGATTATCCGCTGGCACTGCGTCAGCTGGCGCTGGTTTCCGGTAAAATGGCGATGCCGCGTCGCGTCGCGTTCGGCTCGTGGTATTCGCGCTGGCACCCCTACACCGCCGAGGATTTCGTCAACATCGTGGAGGAATACGACCGGCACGATTTTCCGCTGGATATTCTGGTCATGGACATGGACTGGCACTGGAGCAAGTGGCGCTTCGTGGACAAGCCGGACGATCCGCACAAGGCCAAAACCGGCTACGGCTGGGGTGGCGGCGACTTGAACTGGACGGGCTACAGCTGGTGCACCGACCTGATCCCCGATCCCGATGCGTTGCTGCAGGAAATGAAGCGCCGCAACATCACCGTCACGCTGAACGATCACCCGGCCGACGGTATCCGCGACTGCGAGGATTGCTACGACGATTTCATGACGGCGCTGGGCTACGACCCGAAGGACGGCATCAACCTGCCGTTTGCCGCCGGTGATAAGAAATACATGACCGCCTTCTTCGAGCAGGGTCACCGTCCCATCGAGGATCAGGGCGTGGATTTCTGGTGGGTGGACTGGCAACAGAATCGCATCATTCCCACTGTGTCCGGCATGAAGGATTTGCTACACCTGCCGTGGCTGAACTATCTGTACTATCACAACAGCCGTCGCAACGGCAAGCGCGGCATCTCCTACAGCCGCTGGGGCGGCTTCGGTGACCAGAAGCATCCGCTGTATTTCTCCGGCGACATTTACGCCACGTGGGATGCTCTGCGGTATGAGATCTACTTCACCTCCACCGCCGCCAACGCCGGTTGCTTCTACTGGGCACACGACACCGGAGGCTTCTGCGGTGAGCGCGATCCCGAATTGTATGTACGCTGGGTGCAGTTCTCGCTGACCACGGCGGCACTGCGTCTCCACTCCACCGGCGACGAGCTGGATCGCCGTCCCTGGAAGTGGGGCGACCGCGAATGCGACGCCATTCGCGATATGTTCCACCTGCGTTCACAGCTCATGCCGTACCTCTATTCCACCGCGTATCAGGCGTACGAGCAGAGCAAGGCGCCGTTGCGTCCGCTGTACTACGAGTATCCCAACTGGCAGTTTGCCTACGCCTGCCCCGAAGAATATTTCTTCGGCGATGCGTTCCTGTGCGCGCCGATCTGTGCGCCGGGTATCGGTGACGACCACCACGGCGAGCGTCAGGTGCGTCTCATCGGCGGCGAATACTACGACTTCTTCACCGGCGAAAAGGCACCGGGCGATTGCTTCATCGCCAAATGCCCGCTGGAGCGGTTCCCGATGTATATCAAGGCCGGTATGCCGGTGCCGATGCAGCCGTATGAGCGCCGCATGACGGCGAAAAACCCGGACACCCTGATCGTGAAGGCGTATCCGACCTCCGGCGCCTGTGACAACCACTTCCGCCTGTTCGAGGACGACGGTATTTCGGAAAAATACCAAACCGGCGAGGGCCTCATCACCGAGCTGGGCTACCGCCGCGAGGATGACGGCACCGTGACCGTTTCGGCAGTGCCGCAGGGCACGGCCTACGAAGGTATGCCGACCGTGCGTACCTATCGCTTCGAGCTGGAAGCGACCGACGCCGCCGT
>CAYQBP010000037.1:0-1456 GCA_964415745.1 uncultured Eubacteriales bacterium | reverse complement strand
GCGGAATCCAGGCTTTTGCGGAACACCACAAAGCGCTGGTACAGAAATTCTGTGACGCAGTTAAACAGCATACTGCCAATCTGTACCACGTAATCGTTCCAGCCGCAGGTATTTACCAGCCAGCCGCCGCCGAAGGTGGTCAGCGGCGTAAAGACGGCGTAGTACGCCAGCACCTTGAGCAGGGCGACCCAATAGTTGTCGGCAGAGCGGAAGGTGACCTTGCGGTTCACGGTGAGGTTCCATAGCACCGACAACAGCAGGGAAAACAGATAGCACAGCTCATACGACAGGGGGGTCAGCTCGGTAAACAGAGCAAAGCTGCCGGTTTGAATCAGTCCGGCGCTGGCGGAGATGATGGCGAATTTGACAGCGCGCCACAGCTCACGCAAATTGGTTTCCTTCACGGTCATTCCTCCGATACAATGTGATAGCCACGGCAATCCAGCCGATGGCCGAGTAGCGGCTCCAGCTGCTCCGGTGCGGCAACGAGCTGCTCCTTCTGTGCGTGGGACAGGGCGTGCTTGATGTGATATTCCAGCCGCAGGGCGGCGGTCTTGTTTTCCGCCTGCCACACGCGTTCCATGCGAAGCGGTGTCCGCGCACGGGTGTATTTGGCACCACGCTGTTGCCGACCGCAGTGCTCGCGGAAGCGCCGTTGCCAGTCGGTGGTAAAGCCGGTGTACAGCGACCCGTCCGCACAGCGAAGCAAATAAACGAAGCAGGGTGTTTGTTCCACACTGTCACCTCCAACCGAGCCTGCTTCTATTGTACTCTATCCGGCAGGGAGAAAACAAGAGGAAATTTTACAAAAAACACGGAATTGTGCGTTGACAGATACGACGCGGTGTGGTATAATCCATAAGAAATAAATCTTTAAGTGCGATACAGAGAGATCGGCAAGATTGCGGAATAAGACGTGTCGGCGCAGGCAGTCTGCGTCGGTTCATGGTGCGTATCCGCCTTGCCGTCTCCGGCAAGGTTTTTTTTGGAAAGGAGAGGCGACAATGGCAGTACAGCTCAAGGCACGGTTGGTTGGCAGTGCGGCGGTGCCGTCGCTTCCGCAATGGGTGTCGGAGTGTTTTTCCGCGCCGGAGTTTTCCGCGTTTAACGATCCTCGCTTTACGGTTTTTCCCGGCTTTTGCGATGTGCATGTGCATTTTCGCGAGCCGGGTTTTTCTTATAAAGAAACGATCGCCTCCGGCTGTCGGGCGGCGGCGCACGGCGGCTACACCGCGGTGTGCACCATGCCGAACCTGAACCCGGTGCCGGACAGCGCGGCGCATCTGCGGGAGCAGACCGACCGTATCCGTACGGATGCGACGGTGGCAGTGTATCCCTACGGCGCCATCACCGTGGCACAGCAGGGCGAACGACCTGCGGTGCCAGCTCCTCCAGCGCCGCCAGTCGTCCGCCCTGCCGTGCCACGCCGGCAGTGCATCCCCACGGCGCCATCACC
>CAYQBP010000036.1:0-11628 GCA_964415745.1 uncultured Eubacteriales bacterium | reverse complement strand
CACGTGGACTGGTATGTAGACCGACAGCCGACGCAGGAGGAGGCACTGAAAAAGCTGACGACGAGAATTCATCCGGGTGCCATTGTGTTACTGCACAGCACCTCCAAAACCAACGCCGAGGTGCTGGATGAGCTGATTACCCGCTGGAAGGATATGGGATATACCTTTGCCGCCCTGAGCGAGCTGGTCGCTTCTGATTGAGCCGCAACACGCCTTGTCCCACGGCATATACTGGGGCAAAGCAGAGGAGAGGGGCGGAGCGCGATGTGGGAAACGGTTGTTACCGTCGGTGCGATTTTGCTGGCAATATACGGAGCCGTTGAGCTTCTGTGGCGGCTGATCTGTCGGTGCTTATCCACAGGTAGAGAGAAAACGGCGTACCTGCTGATACCGTTATGCGGTGAGCGCGACGACGCCGAGTATCAGGCGCGTCGGGCGCAGGCTTTGTGCCGAAACGGTTGCGGAAAAGGGGTGCACCCGGTTTTGTTGGACGGCGGCTTATCTCCGGGCAGTGCGTCGCTGACACGGGAAATCTGCACGCGGCTGTGTGTGGATTTTGTCGATGAAAAAGAGTGGAACGAATTTTTGCAAACCGCTTTACAAGAGGAGAAAAAGGGAGTATAATAAAAAAACGAACATATTTTCGTTTTGGAGAGCTACGGTATGGCACAGGAGGAGCGCTTATCCGGTGTGGTGGAACGGGTCGTTTTTCGCAACGCGGAAAACGGCTGGTCCGTGCTGGAGATCGCGGCAGAGGATGAATTTCATACGGTGGTCGGCGTTCTTCCTGCGGTCGAAGCAGGCGAATTTCTGGCGTTGACGGGCGTGTGGGGGGAGCACCCCCGATACGGTCGTCAATTTTCGGTACAAAGCTATGAGCACCGCCTGCCGACCGATACCGATTCCGTGTTCCGTTACTTGGCGTCGGGTGCTATTAAGGGAATCGGCCCGGTTACCGCCGCCGCCATGGTAAAACGGTTCGGCGGAGATACCCTGCGTATCATCGAGGAGGAACCGGAGCGTTTGGCGGAGGTGCGCGGCATCACGCCGGTGCGTGCCCAAAACATCGCCCGTGCTTATAATGAGCAGTTCGGACTGCGCGAGGTGATTTTGGCATTTTCCGCCTACGGCCTGACGCAAAGCGAGGCCCTGCGTTGCTGGAAGCGCTGGGGCGCCGCGACGGTGGAGACGGTTCGCAAGGACCCGTACTGCCTGTGTGCGCCGGGTCTGCGGATCGGCTTTGAACGCGCCGATCGCATTTGCATGGGTATGGAGCGGCCGGCCAACGACCCCTGCCGGATCGAAGCCGGGCTGATACACGTGCTGCGGCACAACCTGAGAAACGGACACACCTGCTTGCCGCAGGACAAGCTGGTGGCGGCGGCAACCCTGCTGTTGGGCGTCGGTGAGGGAGAAATCCTGCCGGTGCTGGACGAGATGATCCGCAGCTTTGCCGTGCGAACGGAAAGCTTTGACGAGCGGTGTTTTGTCTTTTTGCCGGATCTGCACACCGCCGAACGGTATATCGCTTCGCGTATTCGGCTGATGACCGGTTTTCACACGGCGATCACCCCGATGATCGAAAAAAATCTGGAAACCGCCGAACGGAAAAACGGAATTCGCTACCAAGCACAGCAGCGCCTGGCGATTTTGTCCGCCATTGAAAAGGGCGTGCTGATACTGACCGGTGGTCCCGGCACCGGAAAAACCACGACCCTGCGCGCTATCATCATGCTGTTGGAGGGGCTGGGGGAGCGTGTGGAAATTGCGGCTCCGACCGGCCGCGCCGCCAAGCGAATGTCGGAGCTGACCGGCTGTGAGGCGCGTACCATTCATCGCCTGCTGGAGGTGCAGTGGGACGGGAGCGATACGCCGGTTTTCGAGCGCAACGAAAAAAATCCGCTGGACGCGGATGCGTTGATCGTCGATGAAATGTCGATGGTCGATACCCTGCTGTTTGACAATCTGTTGCGCGCTCTGCGTCCCGGTTGCCGACTGATTTTGGTGGGCGATACCGACCAGCTTCCCGCAGTGGGGGCCGGTCGCGTATTGCACGATTTGATCGAGAGTCGCGCTCTGCCGATGGTCGAGCTGACGGAGGTGTTCCGTCAGGCGTTGGAAAGCGAGATCGTGGTGAACGCGCATCGCATTGTGGCGGGCACCATGCCGGCACTGTCCGAAAAAACCGGCGACTTTTTCTTTTTGCCGCAGCGCAGTGTGGAGGATACCGCCAAAACGGTGGTCGATCTGTGCGTGCGTCGGCTTCCGGCAGGGTACGGCACCAGCGCCTTCGGTGATATTCAGGTGCTCAGTCCGGGTCGCAAGGGCGAGATCGGAACGGCGCATCTGAATGAGTTGCTGCAGGCCGAGCTGAATCCGGCGGCGGATACCAAACGGGAATGGCGCGGCGAAAACGGGCTGTTACGCGAAGGAGATAAGGTGATGCACATTCGCAACAATTACGATATTATGTGGACGCGCGACGGCGGTGAAACGGGAACCGGTGTTTTTAACGGCGATATCGGTCTGCTGGAGGGCATTGACGTGCGGGATCAAACCATGCGGATCCGCTATGAGGATCGGGTGGCGCTGTACACCTGGGATCAGGCGCAGGAGCTGGAGCTGGCGTATGCGATCACGGTGCACAAAAGTCAGGGCAGTGAATTTCACACCGTCGTGGTTCCGCTTTACCGCAATCCACCGCAGCTGTGCTATCGCAACATTTTGTATACCGCTGTGACACGTGCGCGCACTTTGCTGGTGCTGGTGGGCAGTCGCGAAACGGTACAGAGCATGGTGCAAAACGACAAAAAGACGTTGCGCTATACCGGCTTGGCACGGTTTTTACAGGAGTCGGAGACGCTATTCGAATAAGATACGGCAGGTGCTCTAGACCGACGCCGACAGCAAAGCCCGACAGGACCGGTGTCCTGTCGGGCTTTGTAAAACCGATTTTATTTTTGCGACAGCTCAAAGAAGAAGCGCACGCCGTCCTCGGTGTTTTCCACGCCGTACGGCATGGCATGAGCGTTCATAATAGCGGCAACGACGGAAAGACCGATGCCGGTACCGCCGTAGGCACGGGTGTGTGCCTTGTCCACCTTGTAAAAGCTTTCCCAAATATGGGGCAAATCCTCGTCGGGAATCGGTTTTCCGGTGTTAAACACGGAGATGCGAACGGTTTCTGCGTCGGTCATCTCCCAGAAAACGCGGATCGTGCCGTGGGGGTCCACGTGATGGAGAGCGTTGGTCAGATAGTTGATGGCAACGTTTTCGATCAGCTCGGCGTCGCCCCAGGCGTAGCACGGCGTGTCGGGCAGAGGAGCGGCGAGCGCCTGCTGTTCGTCAAACAGCGGTGCAAAGCGCTTGAGCAGGCGATCGAACAGAGCGCGAACGTCAAACCGATCGATGCTGATTTCCTCGTGCCCCGACTCCAGCTGCATCAGCGTGGTTAGCTTGGAAAGCATCTGCGTCAGCTTTTGCGCCTCGTCCTCGATCACCTCGCAGTAATAGGCGCGACTTTCGGGATCGTCGGCGGCGTTTTCGTGCAGTCCCTCCGCGTAGCTCTGAATGAGTGCCAACGGCGTTTTCAGCTCGTGTGACACGTTGCTGATGAAATGACTGCGCGCTTCGTTTTGACGTGATTGCAGAGCCATGTCGTTTTCCAGCCGCAGATTGGCGGTTTTCAGCTCGGAAACCGTGCTTTCCAGGGTTTCGGATACCGTGTTCAGATGATTGCCCAGCTCGGCCAGCTCATCGCGCCCGCGGCGGACATAGCGGTCGGAAAAATCCAGCTCGGCCATGCGATGCACCATGGAGTTGAGATTCCGTAACGGCCGGGTCAGTGAACGGGAAAGCAACAACGCCGCCAGTCCGCCGACCAGCAACGCAAACAGCGCCGACCAGATCAGAAAGCGGTTGGCGATCGCTGTGCCGGACTGTGCCTCGGACAGGGAGACCCACAGCAGCAGGTTGAAGCCGTCGTTGGTACGGGCAGACAGTGTGAGCCAGCGTTCGCCGCGGTCAGCCAGAGGGGGCGTGGCATTGGAAATGAGATAGGTGCCGTTTTCCATGTCGAGCGGCTCGGCCTCGACGGTGAAGCTGTGGGCGCGGTCGTTGAATTTCGGCGCGTAGATCATTTGGTGATCCGACCACAGCATGGCCTGCACGCCGTGCTGGGCGTTGTATCCGTCCAGCAGGCCGGTCAGGGTGCGCGGCGAGCGCGGAGCGTCGCTCAGCTCCTCATAAGCGCTTATCAGCAATTCGCTTTGCTCCTGTTCGTAGTATTCCAAGAAGGCAAAGCTGTTCAGAAGCCAGTTCACCACGACCAGCAGTAAAAGGCACAGCACAAATACACCGGTCACCTTACCGGCGATCGAACGAAAAAAACGGGCGATCGGATTGGCTTTCATGTTCATCCCTCAAATTTATAGCCGATACCGCGAATGGTTTTTATCATTTCGCCGGCTTCGCCCAGCTTACTGCGGAGCTTTTTAATGTGGGTATCGACGGTGCGTGCGTCGCCGTCGTAATCGTACCGCCACACGTTGTCCAAAATGCGGTCGCGTGAGAGCGCCAGCCCCTTGTTGGTGATGAGATATTCCAGCAGCTCAAATTCCGTATAGGTCAGCGAAACGATCGCGCCGCCGACGGTGACTTCACGGGCCAAATGATCTACATGAAGCAGGGAGGGCGTTACCTCCGCCTCCGCCTGACCGCTGTTGCGGCGCAGGACGGCTTCGATGCGCGCCAGCAGGATTTTCAGGCTGAACGGCTTGGCGATATATTCGTCCGCGCCCAGCTCAAACCCCTGTAGCTCGTCGGCTTCTTCGCTACGGGCGGTCAGCATGATGATGGGGGTGACGGTGTCGCTTTGACGAATGGCGCGGCATACCTCCCAGCCGTTCATACGCGGCATCATGACGTCCAACAGCACCAAAGCGGGGTGGACGGTGCGGAATTGCTCCAGTGCCTCGACGCCGTCGGCGGCCTCGACGGTATGATAGCTTTTAATGTGAAGGTAATCGGCGATGACCCGGCGCATACGCGCTTCGTCGTCGACGATCAAAACAGTGGGCTTGTCCATAATTGCCTCCTTACGGCAAATTGATCACGATCTGCTCCGGTGTGTGACGGAGCGTGGCATCTCCTGCCAACACGCCGATCACGCTTTGGTACAGCAGTAACGGATCGTTCAAGAAGCGGTCGCGCACCTGCTGAGCCTGCCATTCGTCACCGACCAACAGCTCCATTCGCAGGAGCGGTGCGGTCGTCCCTACGGAGCAGGTCACCCTCCAGCCGCCCTGTTCGGCGGGCGCGATGTCTACGCGGTTGTCACGTTCGCTGTGCTGACGCGCCAGCAGACGCAACGCGGCATCGATCGACCGCTCGCGCAGGGTATAGGGGATCATATCCGCCAGGGTCTCGGCGGCACGTCGCCCGGTGTCTGTGACCGTCAGCAATCCGCCCTCGTCCTCGGACAGGTTCCGGCGCTCCAGCAAATCGTCGATGGCGGCACTGGCGTCAAAGAAATTGGCCATGCCGTCGCCGCTTAAAATATCCAAAATCGCCGTGCGCGGCAGTGGCTCGTGCACACCGTTGAGCATATAGCAGATCAGTAGCTTGATTTCACGGTGAGAGTGCAGACCGCCGGGTACAACACCGGCCGAAAACGCATCTTGTTCCATAAACGATCACCTCAAAACACATTGTAACACACTTTACTTAAAAAAGATACTAAAAAATCGGCGGAAAACCGAGTCGGCGTGAAAAAAGCCGGATCAGGGATTTACTTTTTTGAAAAATTGTGGTATTCTAATCCTGCAAGTCTTGAAGTCTGGAAATAAGGGAGCTGTATTGCAATGAAAAAATGGACAGCGTGCCTGTTGGTTTTCGGTTTGCTTTTGTGTCTGCTTTCCTTTGGCGTAGCGGCGGACGAGAAGGATACGCCGTTGCCGGAGGAAACCACTACGACCGCAGAAGTGACGACTACCACGGAGGAAGCGACAACGACCACGACCACCGTGGCACAGCCTCAAACGTTGACAGTGGAATTGGAGGTCAGTGTCCAGGATAACGGACGATTCTCCATTACCGCCACCGATGAAACCGGTCGGCCGGTTGCCGATTATCCATTGTTTGTTCAGATCGGCTCTACGGATAAAACGGTAAAAACCGATAAAAACGGCGCTTACGATTCCATCGGCTGGACTGCCGACAAGCAGTTGACCTACGGCAGTGCCTGCGATGATAACGGCTTCGTTGTCGGATTGATTACCTATCTGCCTGTCAGCCGGAAAACGGTATCGCACCCGAATGCGGCTACGGCCGGCACTGTGGGAACCACCACAACGACAACCACCGTCACCACCACGACCGAAGCAACCGGTGAAACGGACAGCACGACAGCCGCGGATTTCACCACGACCACGGCCACGGAGCCCACCGCGGTCCCGGTGTCGGGCGGCACGGCCGGGGTAATCATCGGCAGCTGTACCACATCGTATCAGGGCGACGCGGTGCTGACCAACGTGGCGACCGACAGCACCGTGCTGGGGCTGTTTGGCTACGGACAAAGCGAATTTTTAAGCTCGTCCTCGTTCCAAATCAGCAAATCCGATTACGCGTCGCTGTTCGGCACTTACAGCAAGTATACGCCTCTGTTGAATATCGGTGCCGCCACCGAGCTTCCCTCGGAGACGATGCTGAACGCGGTCATACAAAGCTCCAAGGAGCTGAGCGGTTATTCCTCCAACGAACGCAAAGCCATCACGTTCCGCCTGTCGTTTTTGGTGCTGGATGCCGCCGGGCAGGTCGTGCCGATGGATCAGCTGACCGCCGATACCACCTATGTGGTCAAAATACCGGTTCCCGCCTCGATGAAGGACGCCGATGCGCTGGCGATTACCATGCCGTCAGAGGATGGCTTGATGACTCCGATCGAGGTCAAGCCGTCTGACGGGTGCATCTATTTACAGATCAACTCGTTGCCGGAAAATTATACACTGATCGAATTCACCAAGGAAACGGTCGGCTCCGGCATCATCAGTCTGTTGCTGTATATCGCCGGATTCTTGTTGCTTGCCGGTGCCGGCGTGCTGCTGTACCTGTTTGTGTTCCGCAAGCCGAAGCCGGTTGCCGAAGCAGCGGCGGAGGGTGAGACGGAAGCCGAAGCGGCGCCCGAAATCGCCGTGTTGCCGGAGGATGATGGTGACGACATTTTCAGCGGTCGCACCGATCTTCCCAATTATGACAAGCTGATCGCCGATTTGACCGCGGAGCAAACACCGGTTCCGCCGTCGGACGAAGAATAAGAAAAACAGCCGTTGGTCGGAAGCCCGATCAACGGCTGTTGCTTTATGGTTACAGTCTTTTACGAATGGTGTCGCACAGGGTTTTGATACCGCGTTCGATCTGCTCCTCCGACGGGGTGGAATAGTTTAGGCGGAATGAGGAGGAGGGGGCGGCTTCGTCGCAGTTGAAGGTGGTTCCCGGAACCACGAAGATGCCCTGCTCCTTCAAATCGTTGATGACGTCATTCAAGGCGACGGTGGACGGCAGGGTGCACCACAGGAACAGACCGCCTTCGGGACGGGTGTAGGTGACCTCGGACGGCATATATTTGTCCAGCATCTCCAGCATCAGGCCGCATTTGTGGCGATATAATTTCCGAATGGCGGTGATGTGCTCGTCCAGATCGTATTCCTGCATATACTTGGCGCACAGCATTTGGAAGAAAATGTTGGTGTGCACGTCCTCCACCTGCTTGGCGATGACCATTTTTTGTATCAGGGCGTCGTTGCCGCAGGCGTAGCCGACGCGCATGCCAGCGGACAAAATCTTGGAGAAGGTACCGCAGTACAGCACCCGTCCGTCGGTGTCCATGCTTTTCAGCGTCGGCAGCTCGGTGCCGGAAAAGCGCAGGTCACCGTAGGGGTTGTCCTCTAAAATCAGCACGTCGTACTGCTGTGCCAGCGCGTAGACCGCCCGGCGCTTTGCCAATGACATCGTGATACCGGCCGGATTGTGGAAGGTGGGAATCAGGTACAAAAACCGCGCATTGGGATTGGCCTTCAGTGCCGCCTCCAAGCCGTCAATGCTGATGCCGTCCTCCTCCAGCTCGACGCCGACCGGCGTGGCACCCAGCGAACGGAAGGCGTTGAGCGCGCCGATGAAGCTGGGGTTTTCGCAGATGACCACATCCCCCTCGTTGCACATCACCTTACAGCACAGCTCGATGGCTTGCTGACCGCCGGAGGTGATCAGCGTCGTGTTGTGCTCGGTATCGATGGCAAAGTGGGTTTTCAGCCGTTCGGCTACCAGCTCACGCAGAGGGGGATACCCCTCGGTTACGCTGTACTGTAAGGCGCCGGTCGCCTCGTTGGCAAAAATATCGGCCGCCAGGCGGGACAGCGCCTCCACCGGAAACGATTCCGGTGCCGGATTGCCGGCGGCGAAGGAGATAGCGCCGGGCATCCCCAAGCTTTTGAAGATCTCACGGATGGCAGACGGCTTCATGCTTTTCATTTTTTTCGAAAAATTCAATTCCATATTTATCACCGCTACCAGTATAACACGCTCCTGCAATTTGTGCAATAAAAAGTTTGACAAGAGAACGGTTTTGTGATACAATAACAAATCAAAGGGAGGCGGTCGCATGACGCAGTTTCGAATGTCGAACAGCATGGACATGATGAACATGTGCATGGCGTTTTCGCCTGCCTTCTGCCGTACCGTCGGGTGCTGATCCCGTCGAATACATGGTTGGTCAACAGGCGGCGAGTATTCTCGTTGCCTTTTCTTTTTATAACAGAAAGGAAGCGTTTTTATGAGTTACCGTATCGAAACCGAGTGCTTGCAGGGCGGCTATCAGCCGAGAAACGGCGATCCGCGTGTTTTGCCGATCTATCAAAGCACCACGTACAAATATGATTCTGCCGAGCATCTCGGCGATCTGTTCGATTTGAAGGCGGCAGGACACATGTATACCCGCATCTCCAACCCCACGGTGGAGATGGTGGAAAATAAGATCGCCGCATTAGAGGGCGGCGTCGGTGCCATGTGCACCTCGTCCGGTCAGGCGGCCAGCCTGATGGCGGTGCTGAACATTACCGGTGCCGGTCAAAACTTCGTCAGCCTGTCCACCATTTACGGCGGCACGACGAACCTGTTTGCCGTTACCATGAAGCGCATGGGCATCGAGGTGCGCTTCGCCACCCCCGATATGACCGATGCCGAAGTGGAGGCGTTGATCGATGATAACACGCGTCTGATTTTCGGTGAAACGATCGCCAACCCGGCACTGAACGTGCTGGATATTGAGCGGTACGCGGCCTTGGCACACCGTCATGGCCTGCCGCTGGTGGTGGATAACACCTTCGCCACGCCGATTTTGTGCCGCCCCTTTGAATTCGGCGCCGATATTGTGACCCATTCCACCACCAAGTACATGGACGGTCACGCCACGGTCGTCGGCGGCGTGGTGGTTGACGGCGGTCGCTTCGATTGGGCGGCTTCCGGCAAATATCCCGAGCTCACAACGCCCGACGAATCGTACCACGGCGTGGTGTATACCGAACAGTTCGGCGCGGCCGCTTACATCACCAAGGCGCGCGTTCAGCTGATGCGCGACCTCGGCTCCACACCGCAGCCGCTGGCGGCGTTCATCCTGAATCTCGGTCTGGAAACGCTGGCACTGCGTATGGAACGGCATTGCGCCAACGCCGAGGCGGTCGCTCGCTATTTGGAGGCGCATGAGAAGGTCAGCTGGGTCAATTGCCCGGCACTGCCGTCGTCGGATCAGCACGAGCTGGCGAAAAAATATCTGCCGAACGGCTGCTGCGGCGTCATTTCGTTTGGTATCAAGGGCGGCCGCGAGGCGGCGGTTCGCTTTATGAATTCCCTGAAGCTGGCCGCTATCGTGGTTCACGTGGCCGATGCCCGTACCAGCGTACTGCACCCGGCCAGCACCACGCACCGTCAGCTGACGGACGAGCAGCTGGTCGCAGGCGGCATCACGCCGGATATGATTCGGTTGTCGGTGGGTATTGAAAACGTGGACGATATTATTGCCGACATTGAGCAGGCCCTGGGTAATGCTTAAGGGGGAGAACTATGCCGATCAAGATTCCCAATCAGCTTCCGGCAACGCAGACGCTGACCAATGAGAATATTTTTGTCATCACCGAAACACGGGCACTGACACAGGATATTCGTCCTCTGAAAATATTGGTGCTGAACCTGATGCCGAAAAAGATTGTGACGGAAACACAGCTGGCACGTTTGCTGGGCAATACGCCGTTGCAGGTGGAGCTGGAATTGATCCATACCTCCACGCACGAATCGCGCAATACCCCGGCCGATCATTTGCTGATGTTTTACAAGACGTTTGAGGACATCAAGGATCAAAAATACGACGGCATGATTATTACCGGCGCCCCGGTGGAGCAGCTGCCGTTTGAGCAGGTGGAATACTGGGAGGAGCTGTGCCGTATTTTTGAGTGGAGCAAAACCCACGTTACCAGCACGTTGCATATTTGCTGGGGCGCTCAGGCGGGACTATACTACCACTATGGGATCCAAAAAAGACTGCTGGAGCAAAAGCTGTTTGGCGTCTTTTCGCATCGTGTTGAGCGGAAGTCGTCCATTTTGTTCCGTGGGTTTGATGATCGGTTTATGATTCCACACTCACGTCATACCACGATCGACCGCGCCGACGTGGAGGCGGTTCCGGAGCTGAAGATTTTGGCGTCCTCCGAGGAGGCAGGCATTTATGCCGTTTCCACGGATCGCGGCCGTCAAATCTATTTGACCGGTCACGCGGAATACGATGCCGGAACACTGCGCGAGGAATACCTTCGCGATGTGAATGCCGGATTGCCGATCGCGGTGCCGTGTAACTATTTTCCGAACGACGATCCGACCGCCGAGCCGCTGGTGACCTGGCGCGGTCATGCACACCTGCTGTTTTCCAACTGGTTGAATTACTTTGTGTATCAAACAACGCCGTACGATCTGGGCGCGATTCGCTGATCGTCGGCGCCGAAAGGGGAAAGAACGTCATGAGAATACAGGAATCCGGCGAAATGTATTTGGAGACGATCCTGATTTTAACCACGGAAAAGCCGGCGGTACGTGCCATCGATGTGAGCGAGTACATGGGATTTTCCAAGCCCAGCGTCAGCCGCGCCTTGGGATTGCTGAAGCAGGAGGAGCTGATCGTGGTGGACGGCGATGGGCACATCACGTTGACTGAAGCCGGACGTACGATTGCCGAAACGATCTATGCACGACACACCGTGTTGACGGAAATGCTGGTGCGAATGGGCGTGGATAAGGAAACCGCCTCCGCCGATGCCTGCCGCATGGAGCACGCCATCAGCGACGCCTCGTTTCATGCCATACAAAGCTATATGAGCCGAACCTGAAAAGAAGCCGTCCCGCGGGACGGCTTCTTTTTTAATAATCGTCTATACCAATAACGGTAAGGCGTAGGTGATGAACAGCTCCGTCAGCAGGGCTCCTCCGCAAGCGCAGGCGGCGACGACAGGCAATCCTTTGTTGTGCCACGCCGGAATCAGTGCGGCAATGAAGCCGACCACCGCCGGCTCAATTCGACCGGTGGCATAA
>CAYQBP010000035.1:3472-11755 GCA_964415745.1 uncultured Eubacteriales bacterium | reverse complement strand
GAGTTCAGCTGGTCGGTTTTGCGCGATCTCGGAACGGCGTTGCTGGTGGCAATTGTTATCCATCTGGTCGCAATCGTGATCGCCCAGCTGGTATACCGGAGGGATACCTCATGTGATCGGGTGCTGCGTTTGTCTGCCGTGCTGACCAACGCCGGCTTTATGGGGTTGCCCTTACAGCAGGCCGTGCTGGGCGACCAGGGCGTGTTTTACGGCGGAGCCTATGTTGCGGCACTGAACCTGACCCTGTGGAGCTACGGTCTGGTGACGATGGATCGGACGAATCGGCGCTTCTCGCCGCGGAAGATGTTGCTCAGCCCCGGCGTGATCGGCTTACTGATCGGCGTGGTGATCCTGGTTCTGCCGATTCAGCTTCCGACACTGGTTCGTTCTCCCATCTCGTATTTGGCGGCGTTGAATACGCCGATCCCCATGCTGTTTACCGGCTACCGCCTGTCCAAGGTCGATCTCGGTGCGGTGCTGCGTGTGAAAACCTATTACGTGGCCTGTGCCGTGCGGCTACTGCTGGTGCCGGCGGTTGCGGTCGGTGTGCTGTATTTGTTGGGTGTGCGGGGCACGTTGCTCTCCTCCATGGCGATCTCGGTCGGCGCGCCGGTCGCGGCGGTGGTTTCCATCTTCTCCGAAAAATACGGCCAGGATACCGAAACAGCTACCAATTTGGTGGCGCTGTCCACGGTATTTTCGGTGCTGACCATGCCGGTGGTGGTAGCACTGGTTCAACTGATTGCTTAATACAGAATATACGGCGCATTCGCGACTGGGCGGATGCGCTCTTTTTTTGGCAAAAATTAGATAGAGATTTTTCTGCATTGCATCTTGATTTTTCCTGAAAGTGGCGTTATAATAAGTTCAAGTGGAGCGAAGTGGTGCAAAGTGGTGACTTTCCACACTTTCCACCGAGTTTTCCACAGCGAATGAAGCGTTACGGACGGAAAGGGGATGAACAGATGCTGTACGGCCGTTTTCAACACAATATCGATGCCAAGGGGCGCCTGTTCGTTCCCGCCAAGCTGCGCGACAAGCTGGGTATGTCCTTTATCGCGGCGGCAGTGATGGATCACTGTGTCAGCCTGTACTCCGTGGAGGAGTGGGACAAACTCCAGGAGGGCTTGGCGCAAATGCCGCTGACCAAAGCACGCAAGCTGCAGCGGTATCTGTCTGCCAACGCCGTGGATGTACAGATCGATTCTCAGGGACGCATCCTGTTGCCGCGTCACCTGCTGGAATATGCCTCGCTGGAAAAGGAAGCGCTGGTTATCGGCGCCGGCAACCGTGCTGAGATTTGGAACCCGGCTTCGTACGAGGCGGACATGGACAGCATGACCTCCGAGGAAGTGGAAGCGGAGTTCATGGAGCTGGGCTTCTGATATGGAACAAGCGTCGATGTATGCGTATCATCGCCCGGTGCTGTTGGAGGAAACGCTGGCGGCGCTGGCGGTTCGCCCGGAGGGCATTTACGTTGACGGCACAGCCGGAGGCGGCGGCCATTCCCACGCAATCGCGTCCCGCCTGCAGGGCGGCCGCCTGATTGCCTTGGATCAGGACCCCGATGCTATCCGACAGGCCGAAGCGCGACTGTCCGGCTTGCCGGCCACGGTCGTCCGTTCCAATTTTCGTTATATGAACCGCGTTCTTCGGGACTTGGAGATCGATCGGGTGGACGGCATTTTGCTGGACATCGGCGTTTCTTCTCATCAACTGGACGAGCCGTCGCGCGGATTTTCCTATCACGCCGATGCGCCGTTGGATATGCGAATGAGTCAGGAGGGGCTCACCGCCGCCGACCTGCTTCGCGATTTGAGCGAGCAGGAGCTGGCAGACATTTTCTTTCGCTTCGGTGAAGAAAAATTCTCACGCGCGATCGCCCGTGCCGTTGTTCGTCAACGGGCGGCACAGCCGCTGACCACCACCGCCGAGCTGGCGGAGCTGGTGAAGCAGGCGGTTCCTGCCGCCGCTCGCCGTGACGGTCACCCGGCACGCCGTGTGTTTCAGGCGCTCCGCATCGCGGTCAACGCCGAGCTGGATTGTCTGTCCGAAGCGTTGGACATCGCCTTTGACGCCTTGCAGGTGGGTGGTCGTTTGGCGGTCATCACCTTTCATTCGCTGGAGGATCGTATTGTAAAACAGCGATTTTCCGATTTTTGTAAGGGCTGCACCTGCCCTCCGTCGTTTCCGGTGTGTGTATGCGGACGGCAACCGGCAGGACGCCTGCTGTATCGCAAGCCGGTGGAGGCTTCCGAGCAGGAGCTGGCGGAAAACCCCCGCAGTCGCAGTGCAAAGCTGCGGTGCATTGAAAAGCTGAGTGAATATACCCCGATTGAATAATAAAAAGGAGAGTGATCGACATGGCAAATTGTGGATCTGAAGCGTATGATCTGTCGTTGTTTGAGCCGAAAAAGGCGAAGATCACTCCTTTACGCAGTAAAAAAGCGACAAAAGCGGAGCGTCGCCGCCGCACGGTGCAAAAGCTGATCAACGGTGCGGCCACCGTAGCGGTCGCCTGCTGCGTGGTGTTTGTTTTGGCGGCCATGATCACCAGTCAGGTGAAGCTGACGGAAACCAACAACGCCATTACGCAGGTGAACGAGCAGGACAGCGAGCTGGCCGGAGAGATCAAACGGCTGGAGGGCGAGCTTGCCGCCAAGACCTCGGCAGTCAGTGTTTCGGAATATGCCGAGAAGAACGGATTTGAGCAAATTCAATCCGGACAGGTGGATTATTTCACCGTGACGCCGGCGCCCCTGCCCGGCGAACAAACGCAAACGGATTCCGGCTTTTGGAGCTCCCTGTGGAACACGTTGACGGGCTGGATCGGGTAACCCCCACACCGGCGCGGTCGACCGGCCGACAGGCGGCACGGATTTTCAAAATGCTTCGGCAGGCGGAGAAACACGCCGGAGTTAATCGCACAGATGGTTCTATCGGGCAGTGGCTTTGACATACACTGGAACGGAACCTCGGATGAGGAGAGTTGGGATGGTAGCGTCTTAACTCTCTTTTCTTTCCAACGAGTGAGGTGTACAACGGATGTTACGAAAAAAGGAGAAAAAAGAACGGAAAACGCCCCAGCGGGTGGCGATGCACCGTCGTGCCCTGTTTCTGGTGCTTGGCGTTTTTCTGTGTTTTTCCCTGCTGGCGGCCAATCTGTTTTACGTCCAGGTGATACAGCAGGACTTTTGGGAGCAAAAGGCGGTGGCGCAGCAGCTCAGCGACGTGGAAATTTCCGCCAATCGCGGGCAGATTTACGATGCCAACATGACCGTGCTGGCGCAAACGCGCGAGGTGTGCACCATCGTTATGTCTCCGAAGAACATTCTGCGCGAGACCACGCGCGAGAAGATCGCGGATGAGCTGTCGGTCATGCTGGATGTGGATCGGGAGACGCTGTACGCACAAACGCAGAAAAGCATCTCGCAATACGAGGTGGTCAAGTCCAAGGTCGATAAATCGGTGGGCGATCAGTTTATCAGCTGGGTCAACGAAAATGGGCTGGCCGGCGTGTTTCGCGTTATTACGGATTATAAACGGGAGTACCCGCTGGGAACCATGCTGTCCAACGTGCTGGGCTTTGTCGGCACGGACAACGTGGCGCGTGAAGGGCTGGAGCTGAAATACGACGACACCCTGTCCGGTATTCCGGGACGTATGGTGATCGCGCAGAACACGTCGGGCGACAAGCTCCCCACGTCGCTGGATTATGAGTATACGGTCAACGCCGTGGACGGCAACAGCTTGGTGCTGACGGTGGATCAGTATATTCAGCAGGTCACGGAAAAGTATCTGGCGGCGGCGATTGACGAATATCAGGCCACTAACCGCGGCTGTGCGATCGTGATGGACGTGGATACCGGCGCCATTTTGGCGATGGCGACCAAGGGTGACTATGACCCGAACAACTATCTGGAGATCAACGACCCGACCGTGACGGCGCAGATTGCATTGCTGTCGGGTGACGAGCAGGCGGATGCGATCCGTCAGGAACGCTTGCGACAGTATCGAAACAAGGCGCTGGATTTTTACGAGCCCGGCTCGGTGTTCAAAACCATCATCGCCTCGATCGGCCTGGAGGAGGGCCTTGTCAGCGAAACGACGCAGTTTTACTGCAACGGCACCTATCATATTGTGGACCGAACCATGAATTGCTGGCACGCCGGTCACGGACAGCAGACCTTCCGGCAGGCGATTGCCAACTCCTGTAACCCGGCTTTCATGACGTTGGGCGGTCTGATTAAAGCACCGCTGTTTTGCAAATATTACGTCGGGTTCGGCTTTACCGCCCGTACCGGCGTGGATATGCTGGGCGAGCAGACCCCGTCCTCGGCGCTGTACTATACGGCAAGCACGATGACGCCGGTTAACGTGGCGGCGTCGTCGATCGGTCAGACCTTTAAGGTGACCCCGTTGCAAATGGCGACGGCGCTGTGCGCGATTGCCAACGGCGGCAAGCTGATGCAGCCGTATGTGGTGGATAAGGTGCTGGACAGTGACGGCAACGTGATCTCTACCACCGAGCCGGTCGTGAAGCGACAGGTAATTTCGGATAAGACCTCCCAGCGCGTTTGCGATATGCTGGAGGAGGCGGTCAGCAGCGGTGCGATCGGCAGTGCTTACGTTGCCGGGTACCGCATTGCCGGTAAAACGGGAACCTCGGAAAAAACCGAGACCAAATCCGAGGAGGATAAGGACAAAAATGTAGAGGTTATTGCCTCCTTCGGCGGCCTTGCTCCGGCGGACAATCCGGAGGTGGTGGTGCTGGTCATGGTGGATGAACCGCAGACGCTAAAATCCGGTGCCGGCGTTGCCGCTCCGGTGGGACGAAACATTCTGCGCGACATTTTGCCGTATCTGGGCGTAGAGCCGACCTATACCGAGGAAGAGCTTGCCAATTTGGATCACAGTGTGCCGCAGGTCACCGGCAAGCGTGTTTCGGTGGCGGCAACGTCGTTGAAATCGGCGTCGCTGTCGTACGAAACGGTGGGAACCGGCGACAAGGTGGTACGCCAGGTGCCGGAAAGCGGCACCAGTGTGCCGAAGGACGGCGTGGTGTGGCTGTACACCGACGACAGCGAGCTGAAGATGACCACCGTGCCCGATTTTTCCGGCAAGAGCCTGTCGCAGGTCAATCAGGCGGCGAAAAAGGCGGGGATCAACGTGGTGATCTCCGGTATCAATACGTCGGGCGGTGTAGCCAAGGCCGTGAAGCAATCGGCGGAAAGCGGCACCGGTGTGCCGAAGGGCTCGGTCGTCACGGTGGAATTTACTTACGACAACAACATTTTCTGATATTCAGAGAATTGTGCGAGGAGCGCCTGTTATGAAGCGAAAGCATCAACAGGACGTTTCAATGAGAGCACCGTCGGTAACCATGTGGAAGCGCACGTTGGTGCTGTTGACTGCGGTGGTGCTCTGCTTTACGGCGGTGGGTGGCCGTCTGGTCGTGCTCCAGCTGGTGGAGCATGGGGCTTGGCAGGCGCTGGCGTCCGATCAGCAGTTGACCGACAGTGTGATCTCGGATAAGCGCGGAGCGATCCTGGATCGCAACGGCGTGGTGCTGGCGCGCAGTGTAGAGGTGGCGACCGTTCTCATGGAGCCGGGGAAAATTCCCGACGAGGCGGCGCGTGCGGTCATTTGTCGCGACCTGCCGACACTGCTGGGCGTGGATGCCGACAAGCTGGCGCGTCAGGTTGCCAAAACGTCCTCGCGGTATGAGGTCGTTAAGGCAAAAATCGACACTGATCTGCGCGATGCGTTTATTGAGTGGGTCAAGCGGCAAGGCTTGACCGGCGTGTTTCGCGTGATTCAGGATTATAAACGGGAGTACCCTCTGAGTAATACGCTGTCCTGTGTGATCGGCTTTACCGGAACGGACAACACCGGTCTGGAGGGACTGGAGGCCAAGTACAATGAGGAGCTGGCAGGCAGTGCCGGCCGGGTAATTACCTCGGCAAACGGCCGCGGCGATGCGTTTCCGAATGAGCTTCGCTACGAAACGACGCTGGCGGCCGGTGAGGGGAATACGCTACAGCTGACCGTCGATGTCAATATACAGCGGATCGTGGAAAACCATTTGGAGGTGGCACTGGCGGAGACCGGCGCCGCCAACCGCACCTGTGCGGTGGTGGTGGACGTTCGAACCGGCGAGATTCTCGCCATGGCGACCAAGGGCGACTACGATTTGAACCATCCGCGCACGGTTAGCAATCCCGACACGGCGGCGCAAATCGCGTTGCTGTCGGGAAACGAGAAAAGCGAAGCCTACCTTGCCGCTCTGCAAAAGCAGTGGAAGAACAAGGTCGTTTCGGATTTTTACGAGCCGGGCTCGGTATTTAAGATTTTTACCGCTTCCATGGCGATGCAGGAGGGACTGATCTCCGAGCAGTCGTCATTTTATTGCAACGGCACCTATACCATGGCCGGGGTGCGTACCATGAAGTGTCATGTGTACCCGCGAAGCCACGGCAGTCAAACACTGGCCGAGGCGATTTCGCATTCCTGCAACCCGGCGTTTATGAGCATCGGTTCTCTGATAGGAACAACGCTGTTTCCGCGGTATCACGCCCTGTTCGGCTTCACGGAGCCGACCGGCATCGATATGCTGGGTGAGGCGCGTGTGACGGCGTCGCTGTATCACAGAGCAGACACCATCACCGCCGTGGACGTGGCGACCTCGTCGATCGGGCAAACCTTTAAGGTGACACCGATCCAGATGATTACCGGGGTGTCGTCGGTCGCCGGTGGCGGCGAGCTGTTACAGCCCTATGTGGTCAGTCGGGTGCTGTCGCCGGACGGCACGGTGCTTCGCCAAGCCGAGCGCACGGTGCGCCGTCGCGTGATCTCCGAGAGCGTCGCATCACGGATATGCGCCCTGCTGGAGGGCGTGGTGGACGGTGGCGGCGCCAAAAACGCGTATGTTGCCGGGTATCGCGTTGCCGGGAAAACGGGAACGTCGGAAAAAACCGATCAGGGACTCGCCGCCAACGGGCGCAAGAACGTGGTGGCTTCGTTTTGCGGCTTTGCCCCGGCGGACGATCCGCAGATCGCGGTGCTGGTGATGGTAGACGAACCGCAGACCTCTATTCGGTACGGCGGAACGCTGGCGGCACCGGTGGCGCAAAAAATCTTTGCCGACGTGTTGCCGTATTGGGGCGTTTCTCCGCGCTACACCGAGGAGGAACAAAAAGAGCTTCAAGCAACAGTGCCTGCGGTGACGGAGGTATCGGTTACACGGGCAGGGGTGCTACTGCAGCAGCAGGGGTTGACCGTGCGCGTGGTAGGAGACGGAGGACAGGTTACGGGACAAATGCCGCCGGCAGGAGAGTCGATCGCCAGGGGCGGAACGGTGGTGGTCTATACCGACGGCGCCAAGCCGACGCAGGTGACTGTGCCGTCGGTGGTCGGGAGGAGCTTGTTCGATGCCAATCGGCTGTTGACCAACGCCGGTCTCAATGTAAAAATAGTGGGGTATCCGATCGAACACACCGCGGAGCCGGTGGCGCGACAGGCTGTCGTGAACCGGCAAGGCACGGAGGCGGGAAGCCTCGTCTCCGAGGGCACGGTCGTCGAGATCGGAATGGTATATCAGGACGCGACAGAATAACGGAGGGCCGTATGAAGCTGAAAGAGTTATTGAAAAACACCGGCGCGGTATGCGACTTTGCCGAGCGTGAGGTCACGGCGTTGTGCCGCGATTCGCGAAGGGTAACTGCCGGGTGTCTGTTTGTGTGTATTCAGGGCACCGGCGTGGACAGTCACGCCTTTGCGGCACAGGCGATGGAGCAGGGCGCGGTTGCCGTGGTGGTCGAGCGCGATCTCGGTCTGCCGAATCAGATCGTGGTGGAGAACAGCCGCCGCGTGTGGGCGCAGATGAGCGCCGCGTGGTTCGGGTATCCGTCCCGGCGATTGCACCTGATCGGTGTGACCGGCACCAACGGAAAGACCAGCACGACCTATCTGCTGAAGGCGATTTTGGAGCGGGCCGGGCATACGGTCGGGCTAATCGGCACGATCTGCAATCTGATCGGCGACCGTGAGCTTACGTCGGGGCACACCACGCCGGATTCCTATGAGCTGCAACAGATGTTTGCACAGATGGCGGACGCCGGGTGCGACTACGTTGTTATGGAAATTTCCTCACACGCGCTGGATCAGGGGCGCGTGGAGGGGTGTCGGTTCGACGCCGGTATTTTTACCAACCTGACACAGGATCATTTGGATTATCATAAAACCATGGAAGCATACGCGGCGGCCAAAAAGCGGCTGTTTTCG
>CAYQBP010000035.1:0-3372 GCA_964415745.1 uncultured Eubacteriales bacterium | reverse complement strand
GGATTATCATAAAACCATGGAAGCATACGCGGCGGCCAAAAAGCGGCTGTTTTCGTTGTGCGACCGAGCGGTTTTGAATAAGGATGACGCATGGCACACCGTCATGGGCGAGGGGCTATCCTGCCCCGTTGTGACCTATTCCGAGCACGACACCGCGGCGGATTATGTGGCGCACAACATTCGCCAGCGGCCGGACGGCGTGGATTTCGAGCTGGTCTCGCTGGGCGAGATCGGACGGGTGCGTCTGGCGACGCCGGGACGGTTCTCGGTTTACAACGCGCTGGGCGCCGCCGCGTGCGCGCACGCGCTGGGGGTGCCGTTTGACACCGTCGTTTCGGCACTGGGGCAGGCCGGCATCGTCAAGGGTCGCGCCGAGGTGGTGCCGACCGGGCGCGATTTTACCGTTGTTATCGATTATGCTCACACCCCGGACGGGCTGGTGAACATTTGCCGCACGCTGAACGCGTGTAAGGTCGGACGACTGGTGACGGTGTTCGGCTGTGGCGGCGACCGCGATCGCACCAAGCGACCGAAGATGGGGGCGGCGGCGGCCGAACTGTCGGATTATCTGGTGGTCACCTCCGACAATCCGCGCACGGAGGAGCCGGAAGCGATCATTCGGGATATTATGGAGGGGTTGCAGAGCACCTCCACGCCGTACACCGTGATCCCGAACCGCGTGGAGGCGATCCGCTGGGCCATCGCCAACGCGCACCCCGGCGATACGATTTTGCTGGCGGGCAAGGGGCATGAGACCTATCAAATCTTAAAGGACAAGACGATCCATTTGGACGAAAGAGAGATCGTGGCGGAGGCGTTGCAGTCTTTGCCGCATGAGGAGCGATAAGCATGGAAATCACAGTAGCGGTGACGTGGGTTTTAACGGCGCTGGCGGCGTTTTTGATCGCGGCGTATTTGGGCAAGCGACTGATTCCGGTGTTGCACCGGCTGAAGTTCGGGCAGACTATACGGGAGGAAGGCCCGGCGTGGCACAAAAGCAAACAGGGCACACCGACCATGGGCGGCGTGATCTTTATTGCGGCGATGCTGATTGCCGCGGTGCTCGCCATGACGGTCAGCCAGCTGTTTTTGCCGGTCAGGGTCGTTACGGCGGCGCAATCGTCCGGAGAGGTCACACAGCTTTTTGCCGGCGTGATTTTGGCCGTCGGCTTCGGTGCCATCGGCTTTTTGGATGATTTTATCAAGGTGGTTCGCAAGCGGAACCTGGGGCTTACCAGCCGGCAGAAAATGGCGGCACAGCTGTTGGTTTCCGCGGCCTATGCGGTCACCCTGTATCTGACGGACGCCACACGGATGTATGTGCCGTTTTACGGCTGGTGGGAAGCCGGCGTGTGGTTTATTCCGATCGCCATGTTTATTATCGTGGCGATGACCAATGCTACCAACCTGACCGACGGGATCGATGGCCTGTGCGCCTCGGTTTCGCTGGTGGCGTTTTTGTTTTTGCTGGTTCTGTGCGGCGCCTCGACGATGGGATACGGGATCCTCACCTCGGCTATGGCAGGCGCACTGGCAGGCTTTTTGGTGTGGAATTTTCATCCGGCACGGGTGTTTATGGGGGATACCGGCTCGCTGTTTATTGGCGGCGCACTGTGCGCGGTGGCTTTCGGTCTGGGACATCCGTTTTTGCTGGCGTTGCTCGGCATCGTCTACGTGGCCGAGACGCTGTCGGTGGTGCTCCAGGTGTCCTATTTTAAGCTGACACACGGCAAGAGACTGTTTAAGATGAGTCCGCTTCACCACCATTTTGAAATGAGCGGTTGGAGCGAGAATACCATCGTACTGGTGTTTTGTCTGGTCACGGTGCTGGCCGGTGTGCTGTGCATGATATTGGTCTGGTAAAATCGGCTTGCCGCGGCAAGAGAAAGGAGACTGCTTATGGCGAAGGAAAAGAGCAAGGCACCTCAGGCACCGAATAATGCCCTGCGCCCCCGGCGTGTTTTAGGGCTGTTTTCCCGTGCTTCCGGGTTCGATATGCCGTTTTTTGTGTTGCTGATGCTGGTTTTGGTGGTCGGTCTGGTTGCGCTGTTTTCCGCCAGCTATGCCTACTCCTATTATCAAAACGACGGCGATAGCTATTTCTATATCAAGCGACAGCTGATTTATGCGGCGATCGGCGTATTTTTCATGTTGGCTGTCTCGCTGGTGGATTATCACGTGCTGCATAAATTTGCGTTGCCGATCATGGGGTTTTCCTGGCTTTTGTTGATTTTGGTGCTGTTTTTGCCGGCGATCCAGAACGTTCGTCGGTGGATTCCGTTGCCGGGCTTTAATGTGCAGCCCTCCGAAATCGCCAAGTTTGCCGTTATTCTGCTGTTTGCCCACTTTGTGTCGCTGTTTCAGGACGAGATGAAACGGTTTACCAAAGGGTATGTACCGTTTATGCTGGTGCTGTTGGTCACGTGTGTGCTGGTGTTTGTGGAGCCTCACCTGTCCGGCACCATTTTGATCATGATGATCGGGCTGGTGCTGATGTTTGTCGGCGGCACACGGGTGCGGTGGCTGATTCTCACCATCGGTATCGGCGCACTGGGCGTGTTCCTGATGGTATTCGTTTTGGGCTACGAGCAGGATCGCATTGCCGTGTGGCTGGATCCGCTGGCGGTGTACACCTCCGACACGCTGTACGAGGGCGGCAAGACCGGGCGCGATGTGGCGTGGCAAACGGTACAGTCATTGTACGCGATCGGTTCCGGCGGGCTGATGGGCGAAGGGCTGGGCAATTCCCGACAGAAGCACCTGTTTTTGCCGGAGCCGCAAAACGACTTCATCTTCGCCATCGTGTGTGAGGAAATGGGCTTTATCGGAGCGGTGCTCATCATTGTTCTGTTTGCTCTGCTGGTGTGGCGCGGCTTTGTCATCGGCATGAAGGCGTCGGACAAATTCGGCGCCATGCTGGCGATCGGCCTGACGGCGCAGATCGGATTGCAGGTCATATTCAATCTGGCGGTGGTGACGAACGCCATACCGAACACCGGCATCAGCCTACCGTTTTTCAGCTACGGAGGCTCATCGCTGGTCATGCTGTTGACGCAGATGGGCGTGGTGCTTTCGGTGTCACGACAGGCCAAGCTACAGACCGACCGTGAATAGGAGGGCATTGAAATGCGTGTACTGATGACCGGTGGCGGCACGGCCGGGCACATTAACCCGGCACTGTCCATTGCCGATGCGATTCGTCGGGAGTATCCCGACGCGGAATTTTTGTTTGTGGGCGCCGAAGGTCGTATGGAAACGGTGCTGGTGCCGAAGGCAGGCTATGCGCTTCGCACCATTACGGTGGAGGGCTTTCAGCGTAAGCTGTCGCTGAATAATCTTTGCAAAAACGTGCGTGCCGCGTATCACGCGGTT
>CAYQBP010000034.1:6291-11875 GCA_964415745.1 uncultured Eubacteriales bacterium | reverse complement strand
GACCCGACCAAGCTGGGTGCACCGGAGGGCTTTACGGTCACGGTGAAGAATGTCAAGGTATCGGCAGGCGCCGGGTTCTTAGTGGTGCTGACGGGCGACATTATGACCATGCCCGGCCTGCCCAAGGTACCGGCGGCTGAATCCATCGATGTGGACGCCGACGGACGAATTATCGGATTGTTTTAATAATGGGCTTGACATTTAACGCACCATGTGTTAAAATTCAAACAAATATCATACTGAAGATAGAGGCGCACTGTAGCAAAGAGTACCCCGTCACGGTCGAAGGACGGTTGCCAAAGCCATGGGGGAAAGGTGCCGGTGCCGAAGCGGACGTTGTGGCAGGCGTTTGGCTGGCAGTACAGGGAATACCTGTCCTGTTGTCGCAGAAATGCGGAGGGCTATCAACCACCAGAGGATACTTGGGTGTTATCGAGATAGCCGCCGTTTTCGGTCGGCTATCTCTTTTTTCAGGACAAAGGAGATAAAACAAATGAAGCAAACGGTTTTTGCAGGCGCCGCCACCGCCATCATCACCCCTTTGAATGAGCAGGGGGTCGATTACGAGCAGTTTGCACGCCTGATCGAATGGCAGATTGCCGAAGGGATCGACGCCATCGTCGTGGTCGGCACCACGGGCGAAGGCCCCACGCTGACCGACGAGGAGCACCGCGAGGTGATCCGCTTTTGCGTCGAAAAGGTGGCCGGTCGTGTTCCGGTAATTGCCGGAACCGGCTCCAACGACGTGGCCTACGCCATCAGCCTGACAAGGTTCGCCTGTGAGGTGGGTGCCGACGCCATGCTGTTGGTGACGCCGTATTATAACAAGGCCACGCAGGAGGGCTTGATTCGGTCGTTCACGGCGATTGCCGACGCCAGCACCAAGCCGTGCATTTTGTACAATGTTCCCAGCCGCACCGGGTGCAACCTGCAGCCGGCAACGTTGGCGAAGCTGGCGGAGCATCCGCGCATCGCCGGTGTCAAGGAGGCCTCCGGCAACATCTCGCAGGTGGCGCAGATCGCGGCACTGTGCGGCGACAAGCTGGACATTTATTCCGGCAACGACGACCAGATCGTCCCGATTTTGTCGCTGGGCGGCAAGGGCGTCATCTCGGTGCTGTCCAACCTGATGCCCAAGGAGACTTCGTTGCTGTGCCATCGGTATTTCGACGGACAGGTTAAGGATGCGGCGGATATGCAGCTGCGCTATCTGCCGTTGATCGATGCCCTGTTCTGCGAGGTCAACCCCATTCCCGTGAAGGCGGCGATGGCGGCGATGGGCTACGGCGAAAATTATCTGCGCTTGCCGCTGACCCCCATGGAGCCTCAGCACGAGGCCACGTTGTTGGCGCTGATGCGCGAGCATCAGCTGATCGGGTAACGTTAGCCGCTCAAGCGGCTGTGCAATAAAGGAGTGTTTATCATGAAGATCGGAATTTACGGTTACGGAAACCTGGGACGTGGCGTGGAATGTGCCGTGTGTCAGTCGGCGGACGCCGAGCTGGCAGGCATTTTTACCCGTCGAGACCCGTCTGCCGTGAAGCCGCACAGTCAGGTGCCGGTGTATGCCGCCGAGGAACTTCCGCGGTTCCGCGGAGCACTGGACGTGCTGATCGTCTGCGGAGGCAGTGCGACCGATCTTCCCCAAATGACCCCGGCGCTGGCGCAGGATTTTAACGTCGTGGACAGCTTTGATACCCACGCCGCCATTCCGGAGCATTTCGCCGCGGTGGATCGCGCCGCCGCCGATTCCGGGCACATCGCCCTGATTTCGGCCGGCTGGGATCCGGGTCTGTTTTCGCTGAACCGCCTGTATGCGTCGGCGGTGTTGCCGGAGGGTCGGGATTACACCTTCTGGGGTCGCGGCGTCAGTCAGGGTCATTCCGATGCCATTCGCCGTATTGCCGGTGTGCGTGATGCGCGCCAGTACACGGTGCCGGTACCGTCGGCACTGGAGGCGGTACGCGCCGGCAAACAGCCGGAGCTGACCACCCGTGAAAAGCACACGCGCGAATGCTACGTCGTTGCCGAGGACGGCGCCGACCGTGACCGCATCGCGCACGAGATCAAGACCATGCCCAATTACTTTGCCGATTACGACACCACGGTTTATTTCATCACCGAGGAGGAGCTGCTTCGCGACCACGCCGGTATTCCGCACGGTGGCTCGGTGATCCGCTCCGGCGTGACCGGCTGGGACGGTGAGAACCGCCACGTGATCGAATACAGCCTGAAGCTGGATTCCAACCCCGAATTTACCGCCAGTGTGCTGGTGGCGTGTGCACGCGCCATACATCGAATGCACGGCCGCGGCGTGACCGGGTGCAAGACGATCTTCGATCTGGCCCCCGCCGATCTGTCGCCGCTGTCACCGGAAGAGCTGCGCGCACGTATGCTGTAATGAACCCACAGGAAAGGAACAATTCCCATGATGACCGATACCTCCGCCTCCCTCCTCTGTCCCAATCTGTCCGCCGCGGATAACGGGCATTTGCTGTTTGCCGGACAGGATACCGCCCGGCTGGCGGCAACCTACGGGACACCGCTGTACCTGATGGACGAAGATCGCATTCGCGAGCGGTGCCGCACCTATCGTGCCGCCGCGGCGGAAGCGTTTGACGGCGGGGCGCGTATTGTTTATGCGTCCAAGGCGGCGTCGTTTAAGCGTATGTATGAGATCGTGCGTGACGAGGACATGGACGTGGACGTGGTTTCGCCCGGCGAGATCGCCACGGCGTACCGTGCGGCGTTTCCGATGGAGCGCGTGTATTTTCACTCCAGTCACAAGAGCGACGCCGACATTCGCTATGCGATGGAGCGCGGCGTGGGGTACTTTGTGGTGGACTGTACCGAGGAGCTGTTGGCGCTGGAGCGGATCGCCGCCGAGCGCGGTGTGCGGCAAAAAATACTGCTTCGCCTGACCCCCGGCATCGATCCGCACACCTACGAAGCGGTGGCAACCGGCAAGGTGGACTCCAAGTTCGGCTTCGCCATCGCCACCGGACAGGCGGAAAAGATCACCCGATTGGCGTTGATACAGCCGCATCTGGAGCTGACCGGCTTCCACAGCCACGTCGGCTCGCAGGTGTTTGACTCGGACGTGTTCCTGCAGGCGGCAGATATTATGCTGGAATTTATGGCGGCCACGCGGGATCGCTACGGCTATATTCCGACCAAGCTGGACCTCGGCGGCGGCTACGGCGTGCGCTACGTTTCCGGCGATCCGGAGCTGGATATTGCCGCCAATCTGCGGCAGGTCGGTGAGCACGTGCGGCGACAGGCCGCGGCATGGGGACTTCCGATGCCGGAGGTGCTGCTTGAGCCGGGGCGCAGTATTGTGGCGGACGCCGGACTGACGCTCTACACCGTCAGCTCGCTGAAGCAGATTCCCGGCTACAAAAGCTACGTATCGGTGGACGGTGGCATGACGGACAATCCGCGTTTTGCGCTGTATCGGGCGCCGTATACGCTGTTGGCGGCGGAAAAGCTGAATGAGCCGACCACCCTGCACTGCTCCGTGGTGGGACGTTGCTGTGAAAGCGGCGACATTTTGCAGGAGGACGTACCGTTGCCGGCCTCGATCGGGCGCGGCGACCTGCTGGCTTGCCTGACGACCGGCGCCTATAACTATTCCATGGCGTCGAA
Organism: uncultured Eubacteriales bacterium; assembly: GCA_964415745.1. Lineage (GTDB taxonomy): Bacteria > Bacillota > Clostridia > Oscillospirales > Acutalibacteraceae > RGIG3009. The sequence continues at coordinate 8,230 of CAYQBP010000034.1, read as the reverse complement.
CTACAATCGGGTTCCGCGGCCGCCGGTGGTTATGCTCCGCGACGGCGAAGCGTATGTGGCGGTTCGCCGCGAAACGCCAGACGACGTGATGGCGCTGGACGTATAACAATCGAAGCAACCACGCACCGCTCAGACGAGCGGTGCGTTTTTTGCTTGCTTCGGGGAAATTTGCCGAAAGCTCTTGCAACGGCGGCAGGGATTTGGTACAATGAGGGCGAATACCGAACAAACGGAGGGACAGAGTATGAATAAAACGATCGAAGCACCGGAAATTGCCAAAGCCAACGGAATGACGCGCCTGGTTTTTGAGGACGATTTCGATTCTGCCGACACCATCGACCTGTACGGCACCGGCAAAGAGGGCTATAAGTGGTACACCACGCGCCCGTTCCGCGCCAAGCCGCTGGAGCCGGACGATGTTAAGGTGGAAAACAGCGTGCTGACCGTCTGCTGTAAGGAGCCGACGTACAACTGGGGCATCGCCACCGTCAATTCGCGCACGCGCATCGGCTTTGAATTTTGCAAGGGCGTGTTGGAGTACCGTTTTCGTATTCCCCGCCCCCGTGCCAACGACAAGGACGCCGGTGAGGAGGGCGTGCCTGCCATTTGGTCGTTCCCGTCGCAGAAAATTTACGACATCGCGCTGGAATGGGTCGAGCCGGACTGGATGGAATACTGGGGTGACGGCTATTATACCACCACGTTCCATCACAGCAAGCGTGAAACGATGCACTCGTCGAATTACTACTACGCCGCCGCCAACTGGAACAGCCATCGCGGACCGGAGGCGTTTAACGACGGCGAATGGCACACCATGACCTTCCTGTGGGACGACGGTCGTATCGAAAGCTGGATCGACGGCGTTCCGGCAGTTAAACAGCTCTTTAACGACGGCAAAAACAACGCCGATCCGGAGCCGGCGGTGCGCTTTACCGTCGGGGATTACAGCAACGACGTATACACGCCGATGAACACGGTGCCGCAGGCGTTGATCCTCGGCGGCTCGTGGTGCAATCCGCTGGAGGTCGACTGGATTCGCGTGTGGCAGAAATAATCACCTCGAGCATGATAAAAGGCCCACCTCGGATGAGGTGGGCCTTGGTGCTTTTACCGATCAGCAACGGTCGGCCAGATAGGCCAGGTTGATCTGCTTTTCGATCAGATCCTGCATGGAGAAGTAGTACTGGTTGCTCGCTTCAAAGCCGATTCGGGAATCGGCGGCGCGCAACGGCATCAGCATCTCCACAACCTTCTGTTCGTCGCGGATAGCAGCCTTCATGCCCTCGCGGTCACCGGCGTCGCGGCAACGAACGTGACGAATATGATTGTAGGCGGAGGCGATGTGGCAATAGGTTGCCTTGGCCATGCGGCACAGCTCGGTATAGGCCGGGCTGTCGTCGCGGTACGCTTCCAAAATCTCCACGCCCTTCTTCCACTCGGCGGTCATGATGCCGAACTGCTGTTCAAACACCTCGCGCGGATACACGGCGCGGTAGCCGTCCAGATCGTCATACGGGAAGCCGATCATGGTGGAGGCACAGCCGGACGGCTCTTCAAAGAACGGCGCCATCGGGCCGAAGGTGTGCGGGCCGTTGTAAATGACGGTGATGTGGAAGGGGTATTCGCGGAACGCCTTGCAGAATTGAGCATCGGCGCGTGCCACGGTTTCCGCTGCCGCACCGTATTCCTGCTTCAGGAAGGCGGGCAGAGCGGTTTCCAGCGTTTCCGGGCTGTCCAGGAAGTCGCAGGTGAATTTGGTGATGGGGGAGGGACTTCCGCCCACAGTCCAGGTCATCATCACGTCGCGCACGCCGGCGTTTTTCACGTTTTGCAGATGCTCTCCGATCAGGCCGAAGATCGGCACAAACGGCATGGAGGACATTTCCCAGCTACCGTTGATCTGGATTTTGGCGACCGGGTTCATGCCGTTTTCCAGAGC